>CAMLIA010000019.1 GCA_946479905.1 uncultured Frankiales bacterium
GGCTGCCCGAGCTGGAAGGCGCGACCGGCCAGGGTGGCGTCCACGCTCAGGGCCGGCGGCGGCTCCTCGTCCGCCCGTTCCGCCGGATCGACCAGGGGCATGAGGAGGTGCTGCTGGAGGTCGACGAGGTACGGCGTCGCCCGGTCCGCGTGGAGCTCGCGCGCGCAGCTGTCGAACAGCCCCGCCAGCTCGTAGGGCGCGGCGAGCGCCGCCAGCGCGACCAGCCGGTCGACGGCCTCGTGCCCCGCAACGCTGGGGGCGGCTGCGCTCGCGAGGTCCGACACCCTCGCAACAGTACGTCGCCGCTAGGGAGTCGAGGTGCTGGAGGGCGCGGTCGAAGGGGTCCCCGTGACGGTCGGGTCGGGACTCGCCGTGGAGCTCTCCGACGGCGAGGGAGCGGCCGACGGCGTCGTGGACGGCTCGAGGGACGGGCTCGACGTCGCGCTCGGCGAGGCCTGCTGGGAGGGCACGGTGAGCGGGCTCGGAGTGGCGCTGGCCGTGGCCGTCGCTGTGGTGACGCCGTCCACCAGGCCGGCGCCGACCAGCACGGAGAGCACCTGGTCCTGGACCTCCTTCACGGTCGCGAGCAGCTGCGCCGGAGCGAGGCCGTCGACCCGGTCGAGCCCGGCGAGCGCGCTCTGGAGCTGCTGCTGGACCACCTCGCTCGGCACGCTGTTGAGCGTGACCACGAGCTGCACCGCCATCGCCGTGGTGAGGCAGCGCAGGCAGTTCCCGTTCGCCGCGACGGCGGCGTTGACCGGTGTCACGACGCTGCTGTGGCCGACCACCAGGACGACCTGGAACGACACGGCCACCGTCGTGCACGCCGTGCAGCTGGCGAGCGCCCAGGCGTCGTTGACGCTGGTCACGGGAGCCCCGTCGGTGACGGTGACGAGGGCGTAGGCCACGTCGTACACGACGGCGCCGTCGCGGGTGTTGACCGCCAGCGCGCGCGTCTCACCCGGCCGCACCTGGTCGGGCAGGGCGAAGGGCAGCGCGCGACCTGCGCCGCCCGTGCTGCTGGTCAGGACGGTCCGCAGGCTGTCGCCCTGACGCGTCAGGAGCAGGACGGGGTGGTCTGCGGCAGCCGCGCCGCGGGGCACCATCGCCAGCGCCAGCTGACGGTGCGGTACCGGTGCCGGGTCGGTGCGGGCGACGCTGTGCAGCAGCGACGTCACCGTGCCGCCCTCGTCGCCGCGCACGGGCGAGTACTGCCCGGCCGGCCACCACGCCCAGGCGAGCAGGGCCACGACCAGCCCAGCCGCCAGGACAGCCGCGCTGCGAGCGACCGGGCGGCCGTCCGTCCGGCGCCAGGTGCGGGTCGTGGTCCGGTGGACCAGGCGCCCGACCAGGAACGCGGTGCCGACCACCGGCAGGGCAAGGGCGAGCAGGCGCAGCAGCCCCGCGCCGACGCCGAGCAGGTCGCCGCGCTCCGCCGCGGAGCCGAGGTGCGACCCCTGCACCTGCCCGCTGTCCCACGCCGTGGTCAGCAGGTGCGGGAACACCAGCACTGCGGTGAGGAGCAGGGCTGCCAGGACGGGTACGACGACGGCGACCCAGCCGGTCACGATCCAGCGCGCGCGGCGGGTCAGCGGCGACGGCGTCGCGCGGTGCCACGGGAGCAGCCGCCGGAGCGTCGGGGTGAGGTGGGCGTACAGGTCCGGGACCCCGGTCCAGTCGGCGAGGATGTGGTAGCCGTCGGCGCGCATCACCGGCGTCAGCTGGTGCAGCATCTGCAGCAGCTGGGTGGCCACGCCGAGCAGCAGGGCGTCCTCGTGCGTCGCGAGCCACAGCCCGGTCACGACCACGGCGACCAGCGCGTTGAAGTACAGGCCCCCGAGGTCGACCCGCAGCCGGCCCCGGCGGTCGAGGCGGTAGGCGTCGTCGACGTTGGTGTAGAACGCCGGCCACACGAGGTAGACCCCGAACCCCATCGCCCCCGGTTGGGCGCCCCCGTAGCGACAGGCGGCGGCGTGACCGAACTCGTGGAAGCCGGCGGACAGCACGGTGAGGGCGAAGACGCCCAGCAGCAGGCCAGGTGTCTGGAAGGCGCGGTGGGTCGCCGACGCCAGGCCCTTGTCGACGAGCACGAACCAGCAGACGCCGACGAAGCACGCGAGGACCGGCCACAGCAGCACCGGGGTGAACAGCGCCGCGAACGGGGTGGTCAGGCGACGGGTGGTGCGAGGGTTGGACACCACCACCTTCCAGTGCAGCGCCAGCAGCGGGTTGCTGACGGGTGCGCTCCGCACGTCGCTCCCGTCGAGCAGCCCGAGGTCGCGGAGCTTGCCTGCCAGCAGCGCCACGTCCTCGGGGGTCACACTGCGCCCGGTGCGGTCAGCGAGCGCCACCGCGAGCTCGGGAGCGTCGGACCTTCCGTCGATGAGGTCCAGCAGGGCGTAGAGCAGTGGCGTGAGCTGCACGGTCTGCCCGTCGGCCCGTCGGACGAGCGCCGTGCCGGCGCTGTAGCCGGAGCCGTCCAGCGCGCCGAGGAAGTCGACTCCCTCGGCGCGCTGCGGCCGGTCGTGCTGGGTGGGGGCGGTCACGTCACGGTTGCGTGACCGAGGCGTCCTGCGTGGCGGTGGCCGTGGCGTCGACGTTGTCGAGGTCCTGCTGGATGATCGCGGTCTGCGGCGCGAAGGCGGTGGCGTGCGAGTCGACCGAGCCGACGTTGGCAGCGACCGCCGCGTCGATCGGCGCGGCCACGTTGGCGTTGGCGGCGACAGCCCCGTCGATGGGTGCCGCGATGTGCGCGTCGGCGTTGACGTCCACGTTCACGTCGAGCAGGTTGCCGCCGGAGGTGAGGTCGCCGACGCTCGTGGACGAGCCGTCCGTCGGCGTGGCGACCGGGGCCGCGGTGCCCTGCGTGACGTCGGACGTCTGAGGCGCGTTGGCGTGCGCGGCGCCGGCCAGGTGCTGGTCGATGAGCGTCTGCTGCGGCGCGGCGGCCGTGGCGTCCGAGCCGAACGACAGCACGTTCGCCGACGCAGCGGCGTCGATCGGGGCAGCGACGTTGAGGTTGGCGGCCACCGCAAGGTCCACGGGGGCCGCGAGGTCGAGCCCGAGGTCGATGTTGGCGTTGAGGTCGAGGAGGGACATGACCTCCTTCTGAGGCAGCGGCGTGCCGGTCTCGGCTGCCAGCTCCTGAGGGGTGAGCGGCTCGGACATGAGGCCTCCTGGGGTCGGGTGCCTCGTTGCTGCCCGCGGGACGAATGCCTCAACCGGGACATCTGCCTAGCGTCGGCCGAGCAGCTCAGGTGCGCACCGGGCGCTCGTCCCTCGATCGCTGCGCCGGGACGTGCAGGTCGCCACCTGAGCTGCTGACCGACACCGCGTTGCGGGTGGTCTTCGCCCGGTAGAGCTCGTGGTCGGCCTTGGCCATCAGCTCACCTGGGCAGGCGGACGCGCCCGTCGCCGAGGCCACGCCGAGCGAGAGGCTGATCCTGACGTGACCCCGCAGCATCGCGTCCTCGCTCTCGGCGTCGGACCGCAGCCGCTCGGCCACGTCGAACGCCGCTCCGGCCGTCATGCCGGGCAGCAGCACGGCCAGCTCGTCGCCGCCGATCCGGGCGACCCGCCCCCGGGACCCCACCCGCCGGGTCACCAGCGCCGCGACCGAGCGCAGCGCCTCGTCGCCGCTCGCGTGGCCGTGCAGGTCGTTGATCTGCTTGAACCTGTCGACGTCGATGAGGACCACCGCCACCGCCGACCCGTCGGTTGCGGCCGTCTCGCAGGCGCTCCCCAGGTCGGCGTCCCAGGCCCGCCGGTTGGCCAGGCCCGTGAGCGAGTCCTCGTACGTCTGCCGCTGCAGCTGGTCGAGCAGCTCGGCGCTGCGGGCCTGCTCGTGCTCCAGCCGGCACCGCATCCCGAGCTCTCGTGCGGTGAGCCGGCTGCGCTGCGCGTGCGCGATCACGGCGATGAGCGAGGCGGTGCCGAGGTAGCACGCGCAGGCGGCGATGTCGTGCCCGGACAGCGGCGCGGGCGCCGTCAGCGCGCAGCTGGCCAGTGCGCCCCAGGTGACAGCCACCAGGGCCAGCGTCCACGTCACCGAGCCGGCCATCAGGCAGCCGCTCGCGTACAGGGCGAGGGAGAACCCGAGCAGGTAGAACTCGCGCGCGTCGCCAGCTCGCACCACCATCCAGGCGATCTCCGCCTGGACGACCGACAGCATGCCGAGAGCCAGCAGCTCCGGGTGCTGCCGGCCCCAGGGGTGGCGCCGCAGCAGCACCACTCCGGCCAGCAGCGGCAGGTCGCACAGCAGCCGCAGCCGCAGGAAGGCGGCGGCGAACGCGGGCTCCAACGAGCGGTCGAAGACCGTCCAGGCGGGTACGACGAGCAGCGCCGTGACGCCGATGAGCAGGGCGCTGGTGAGGGCGCGTGCCCGGATCTCGTCGCGGTAGGTGAGCTCCAGAGCCAGCGGCTCAGCACCGGGCACCGTCATCCCGCCTCCCCCGAAGCCGCCTGTCGCCGTCGCACGGAGGATGCCGTACGACAAGGGCCGAAGGGCACCGCACGAACGGGTCATTCTGGGCATAGTCCACGAGACGGTCGCGGCAGGTGCCATTGCGCCATTCGGCCCCCTCCCAGCAGCTGCCGTTGGGCCCGCCACGCGAGGACGTTCGCCCTCGCGGGGACACGCGCTCGGGCCGCAGAATCCCTTGCGTGGTGCTGCCGCCGCTCGTGCGCGGCCGATCCGCGGCTCGGGTCGGCGCGCTGCGCGCTGCGCTGCGCGACGAGCGTGGCGGCAGGGTCGTCTTCCTGTCCCACTGCCTGCTGAACGAGAACACCAGGTACCTGGGCGGAGCCTTCCGGTCGGGTGCCGTGCGGGAGGTGGTCGCCCCCTACCTCGAGGACGGCACCGGCATCTGTCAGCTTCCCTGTCCGGAGCAGCTCGCCTGGGGAGGGGTCCTCAAGCGGCACCTGCTGGGGCTGTGCGCCAGACCGTGGCTGGGCCGGGTGGTCCGCGCGGTCGCGCCGGCGCTCACGGCGTACACCTCCTTGCGCTACCGGCACCTGGCCCGCCGGGTGAGCCGCCAGATCGTCGACCACCAGCGGAGCGGCTGCGAGGTCGTCGGTGTCGTCGGCGTCGACCCGTCCCCGAGCTGCGGCGTGTCGATGACCCTTGACGTGCCCCGAGCGCTCGACGTGCTGGTGGGCTGCCCCCTGCAGCGACTCGATCGGCAGCTCATGAACGACGTCGTCGTCAGGGGGACGGCTCGGCCCGGTCGCGGGCTGTTCCTGGTCGCCCTCGACAGCGCGCTCGCGAGGAGGGGGAGCGAGGTCCCGCTGCTCCGGCACGACCTGCTCGCCGAGGCGGACCCGACGGCGGACCAGCCGACTGCCGCTGCCGGGTCTCTGGGGCGCGCCGGTCGATCATGAGCCCGCGCTCGGGCATGCTGGCGTCATGGGTGCTGAGGTCCTCGCTCCTTGCGCGGGTTGCGAGGGCCTGTTCCCGGACGTGGACGGCCCGTCGCACCGCTACATGACCGGGAGCCCGGGCTGCTGGCGGGCGTTCGGGGAGCTGCTGGCCGCCGACTACGGCTCTGCCGAGCGGATGGCGTTCCACCAGGTCAACGTGGACGCCTACGCCGCCCAGCACCCGGGCGCGGACGGCCCGCAGCAGGTCCAGTCGGTCGGGCTCCACCTGATGACCCTGTGCCTGTTCCTCGAGCAGGGCGCAGATCCCGCGCGGGGACCTGCGCTGCACCGCCGGATGGTGCGACGTCCTGCCTTCACCCGGCTGCACCGGTCGGGTCCGGGTGCGCTCACCGTCCGCCACGTGCCGGTCGACGGGCCGGTCGAGGACGCACGTCGGGCCGCCTACGCGTGGGCGGAGGCGGTGTGGGCCAGCTACCGCGAGGAGCACCCGACGGTGCGGAGCTGGCTCCGGCAGTCGGGCTTCTGACTGCCGGGAGCGCCGGAGTGGTCCAGGCTGGGGGGCGGAGAGGAGCGGACGAATGCCGGACGCGGAGCAGATCAAGGACCGCCAGCGTGCCGCCTGGGCAGGGCTCGCGGCGGGCTGGGAGAAGTGGGACGCCGTGATCATGGACCAGCTGGGTCCGGTGGGCGCCGCCATGATCGCGAGCCTGGACCTGGCCGAGGACCAGCACCACCTCGACATCGCCTCGGGCACAGGCGAGCCGGGTCTCAGCATCGCAAGACAGGTCCCGCAGGGCCGGGTGGTGCTCACGGACCTCGTCGCCGAGATGCTCGAGGTCGCTGCACGACGGGCGGAGGCGCAGGGAGTCCGCAACGTCGAGACGCGGGTCTGCAGCGCTGACGAGCTCCCCTTCGACGACGCGTCCTTCGACAGCGTCTCCGTCCGCTTCGGGTTCATGTTCTTCCCTGACCTGCCGGCCGCGACCGCGGAGCTCGCGCGCGTGCTGACGCCGGGCGGGCGGCTCTGCTCGTCGGTGTGGGTCCGGCCGGAGGACAACCCGTGGACGGGTCTCGTGCTGCAGGCAGTCGCCAGTGAGGTCACGGTGCCGCCCCCCGACCCGGACGCGCCGGGCATGTTCCGCTGCGCCGCGCCGGGCGCGGTCAGCGCTCTCTACGAGGCTGCGGGACTGCGCGAGGTGTCGGAGTGGGACGTTCAGCTCGAGCTCGTGACCCGGTCGCCCGAGGAGTACTGGCAGATGATCAGCGAGCACGTGTCGCTGGCGGTCGCGGCCCTGCAGCAGGTCGACGCTCCCGCGCGGGAGCGGATCCGCTCGCGGGTCGTCGACGCGGTCAGCGCGTACGTCGTGGACGGGCAGGTCCGGGTACCCGGCGTGGCGCGCTGCGTCGTGGGGACCAAGCCGGCCGGGTGAGGGGCGAGGTGCTCCCGCCGGCGCTCACCCGCCGCTCGTGCTCCCGGCCCGGGCCGCTGACCAGCGGGCGACCACCCGAGGGGTGGAGCGCAGGATCGCCCCCCGCGGCTCCACGACCTCGACGACCTGCAGCCCCCGGAGCCGCTCCAGCACGACGGTGAGCGCCGTCCCGAGCTGGGAGCGGGCCAGGTTCCACCCGGGGCAGAACTTGGGCCCGACGCCGAAGGTGAGCACCTCGGCCTCGTCGCGGTGCGGGTCGAACGTGTCGGGGTCGTCGAACACCGACGGGTCGCGGTTGCCGGCGGCCAGCGCGGCGAGGAGCAGCGTCCCCGCGGGCACCGCCGTGTCACCGACGGTCGCGTCCTGGGTCGCGAGCCGGGGGAGGACCGCCACGGGTGGCTCGACGCGCAGCGCCTCGCTGACGAGCAGTGAGACGTCCACGTCGTGCAGCTCCGGCCGCGGCAGGACCAGCGCGAGCAGGTTGCTCATCGCGTCCGACGTCGTCGTGGCGCCGACGGCATACAGCAAGCGGACGTGCGCCAGCACCGACTCCTCGTCCATGCCGGCGCCGAGCAGCTGGGACAGCACGTCGTCCTGCGGGTCCGTGCGACGCGCGGCCATGACGGGCCGCACGACCTCGTCGATGGCGGCCGCGGCCCGAGCGGCACCGGCGGGATCCGCGACGTGCGCGAGCAGCGCCCGGGTGACGGCCCGCTGCCGGTCCTCGCTGCCCGCAGGCAGTCCGAGCTTGCGGCTGATCGCCCAGTAGGGCAGCACGTTCGCGAGCTCCGCCACCAGGTCGGCCTCGCCGCGGTCGGCGAAGCGGTCGACGACCTCGTGGGCGAGGGGCAGCAGCTGCTCGTCGATGAACCTGCTGACCGGGCGGGACCGGAAGGCAGGCGTGGCCTGCCGCCGGACAGCGACGTGCTCCTCGCCGTCCATGCTGATGAAGGTGCGGCCGATCGCCGGTTCCACCTGGAACTGGTAGACCGGACCCCCGGGGAAGCTGGTCTCGTCGACCATGAAGGCCTTGAGGTCGGCGTAGCGGCTCACCAGCAGCGCGGGCCGGCCGAGCAGCGTGGCGGGGGTCAGCCCGGGGGACCGGCGAGCCTCGCCGAGCAGCTGGTGCAGCTCGGTGCCCGGCAGCTCGGCGGAGGCCAGGTCCGTCGGTGTCAGTGCCACCGGGCGGGCCAGTCGTCGGGCCGCAGCAGCGCCTCCGTGCCGCCGTCGCAGAGCAGGACCGAACCGCAGAAGAACCCACCGGAGTCGCTGAGCAGGAAGGCGATGAGGGCGGCCAGCTCCTCGGCCCTGCCGGGCCGGCCCAGCGGCACGGGCAGCGCGCCGATCAGCGGCCCGATCTTCTCGTCGGCGGCGACGGCCGCCGTCATGGGCGTCTCGATCAGCCCGGGCGCGAGCGCGTTCAACCGGATGCCGTCAGCCGCCCAGGACGGTGCGTTCCGTCGTACCCACCGGGCGACGGCTGCCTTGGTCGCGGGGTAGGCGGCGGTGGAGTCGGCGCGGTCGGCGACCTCCCTGGCCAGCTGCTCGTCGCCTGCGAGGCAGGCCGCCATGAGCTCGAGGTCCCAGGTCGGGTAGATCGTCACGCTGTTGCTGCTCATCAGCACCACCGACGAGGGGTTCCGCAGCTTGGGGCGCAACCCGGTGAGCACGTCGACGGACCCGAAGTAGTTGACGCTGGCGAGCAGCGATCCGGGACGCCCGGTGAGTCCGACGAGGCCCGCGCACAGCACGGCGCCGTCGAGTCCGTCGGGAGCGGCGGCGACGACGGCGGCGCGGCCCTCGGGCGTACCCAGGTCGGCGGTGATCTCGCCCTCGTGCAGGTCGACGCCGACCACCTCGTGCCCCTGAGCCCGGAGCAGCTCGGCGGTCGCCCGGCCCATGCCACTGGCAGCGCCGGTGACGAGGTACCTCACTGCCGTTCGGCCCAGAGGCGTTCGGCGCGTTCCTTCAGGGCGTACGCCGTGGCGTTGAAGCCCGCGGTCACCCACTCGTGCTGCATGGCGAAGACGACGTCCGCGCCGGGGCCCTGGAAGACGTCGGTGGTGCGGTAGGAGGACCTGCCGTCGCCGAGGTCCTCGACCCACTGGTCACGGATGGCGAGCATGGGCGCGAAGCTGTCGCCCGTGTCGTACTGGAGGTGGTGCGGTGCGTCGATGACCCGCATGTGCTCGAGCGTGGTGAACGACTCGCCGGGCTTCGCGGGATCCGGCAGGTGCAGCAGCACGTCGGAGCCGAGCTCGAGGACGGCCTCCACCTTGACGGTGAAGGGGTTCCACTCGGGGTAGCGCTCGAAGTCGACGACGATCGACCACACGAGGTCCTGCGGCGCGTCGATCTCGACCGTGTCGCTGACGATGGTGGTCGCGTTGAGGACGGCGCCGCGGCTGCTCATGCCGGCATGTACTCCCCGCCGTTGACGTCGAGGATCGCGCCGGTCACCTCGGAGGTGTAGTCGCTGAGCAGCATGAGGATGGCACCGGCGCACCGCTCGTCGGTCGGGATCCTGCCGAGCGGGTTGCGGGACGCGATGTCGTCGTAGACGTCCTGCTCGGTGACACCGCGGTTCTCCGACTCCATCTGCAGGTAGAACCGGACGCCAGGCCCGTCGAGCCAGCCCATGATCGCCTGGTTGACGCGGATGTTGTGCTCGCCGAGCTCCAGGGCGAGGAACTGCGTGGCACAGGTCATGGCGGCCTTGGCGATGGCGTACCCGCCCTCGCCCTTCATCGGCTTGCGCGTCGTCATCGTGCCCACGTTGACGACCGAGCCGTGGCCGGCGGCGATCATGTGCGGCTTCGCGAGCCTGGTCATCTGCAGCGCGCCGTGCACGATGACGTCGAAGGAGCGGCGCAGCGCCTTCTCCGGTGTGTCGAGGAGGTCGTGGAAGCCGGGGTGCGCGTAGGCGGAGTTGACCAGGCCGGTGACCTTGCCGAAGCGCTCGATCGCGGTGTCGATGACCTTCGCGCAGTCCTCCTCCTTGCGGACGTCGCAGGCGACGGCGACGGCCTTGCCGTCGTTCTCCTTCTCGATCTGCTCGGTGACGTTGCCGGACCGCGCCGCCATGACGACCTGGGCGCCCTCGTCGATGCAGCGCTGCGCCAGCTTCGCGCCCATGCCCGCGCCGACGCCGGTGATGACGACGACCTCGTCCTTCAGGATCACAGGTAAGCCCTTTCGTAGAAGTCGAAGTCCTTCGCGAGCTGCTCCTTCGAGAGCCCGAAGTCCTCGGCGGTGTAGCTGTGGGAGCCGTGCTTCTCCTGGCGGTTGATCTCCAGGTAGTCGTTGAAGGCAGCGAGGTCGGCGTCGGTGACCTCCAGGCCGAGCTGCTGCATCACGCTGGTGACGGTCTCGAGCGGCTCAGCCACGGTCGACTTGAAGGGGACGTCGATGAAGCGCTCGGGGCGCCGCTTGCGCACCTCGTCGAACTGCCTCAGCGACTCCTGGAACCGCTCGTTCCAGTAGTGACCGATCTTCACGGGGTCGCCGGCGTCGGAGTACTGCGCCGTCATGCTCGACACCATGCTCGCGTAGCTCGGGACGGCGGACGTCGGCGAGCGGTGCGTCATGACGATCTTGCAGTCGGGGAACTCGTCAAGGGTCGTGTCCACCGCGGTGAGGTGGTGCGGGGACTTGAGCACCCACTTCTTCCCGGCCCGCTCCGGGTCCTGCCACTGCAGCACCTGCAGCCACTCGCGCAGCTCGGAGTAGGCCTTCGACTGGTCGTAGCCGCGCAGCCAGATGCCGTAGGACGGCACCCAGTAGAAGGAGTCGTAGGACATCGCCGTGAAGGTGCGGTCGAGCAGGAGGATGTCCTCCTCCGGCCCGTCCCAGACGACGGTGTGGATGTCGGCGAACTCCGGCGAGAGCTCGAGGAACATCTCCATCATCTTCTTGGCCTTGCCCTTGCGGATCTCCGCCGCCGGCGACTCACCGGGGAACGGCAGCGGGTAGCTGCACTCCCAGGACAGCGTGCTGGTGAGCTGCGGGCTGGCGGACATCAACCGGTGCAGCAGCGTGCTGCCGGTGCGCGGCAGGCCGAGGATCTCGGCGGCGACTTCCACCGGGGTGTCGAGGATCTCGGGGTGCTCGGCCTGCAGCTTGCGGAGACGCAGCCGGTCGACGAGCAGCGCCGTCAGCCGGCGCTCGGTCATCTGGTGACCGAGCTCGGAGAGCTGCGCCTCCTCGTTCAGCGCCTTCACCAGGACACCGAGCGGCTCGAGGAACCACTCGTCGCCGAAGTCGTCGGTGCCGGCCTTCGCTACCGCGTTGGCGCGGAGCGTGTCGATGCTGAGGGTCACGAGAGCTTCACGACCTTCGTCGTCGGGAGCGGGTGGTCGTCGGTGCCGACCCACCGCAGCAGGGCGGTGCCGGTCGCGTGCCCGGTGGTGTCGATCCAGTTCCCGTAACCCGGGTCCTTGGCGGCCACGACCAGGGTCAGGGTGCCGTCGTCGTTGAGCTTCGCGGTGTGCTTGTTGACGGTGATGGACTTGTCCCAGTCCATGGACTCCATCCACCAGTTGTCGAGCTGGAAGTTCCAGTACGGCGCCTCGGGCACCCGCGTCTCGATGACCCAGGCCTCGTCCGGCTGCAGGTCGAAGTACCCGTGCAGGTAGAAGATCTCGGGGTCGCCGCCGGCCTTCTGGAACATCTCCTGGCCCCAGTCGGGCAGCTCGTTCGGCCGCGTCATGAACAGCTCGGTCCAGGCCACGAAGGTCGCCGCCGTGCCGTGCACGCCGAGAGCGGTGCGCTGCAGCGAGCGGACCAGGTGCTCAGCGGTCAGCGGGGCGCGCTCGGGCGTCGGCTCCAGCCGCTCGATGTGCCACTCGCCCGGCACCTCGGTGGTGCGGTCGAGGTAGGACTCGCGCAGCACGATCATCGTGCTGTCGACCGCGAGCGGCAGCCAGTTCTTGGCGCTGGCGGGTCGCTCCGCGGACACGAGGATCTCGACGGTGCCGTCGCTGTCGACGTACAGGTCGTCGTTGCGGAGCTCCCCGGTCGAGGCCATCGTGCCGTCCTTGGCGTAGCGGTTGGCCTTGGACCCGAAGCTGACGTAGGCGATCGTGTTGCGGGTGCCGGTGATGCGGTAGGTGTTGGTGCCCCTGACCGGCGCGGAGTGGTAGACGTTGTCCGGGTTGTCCGCCCCGATCTTGACCAGGTCCAGGCCCTGCCAGCGCGGCCGGTCGGGGTCGGAGTTCTCGAGCGTCGCGTAGAGGCTGTTGCGCAGCAGCCGGGTCAGGTACCGGTAGCCCTCGGCGCGGTCGAGCACCGTGTCCGGGCCCTTGAGCACGACCTCGCCGGCCGCCTCGAGGGCACGGCAGAAGTCCGTCCACGCCTGACCGGTGAGAACTGCCTCGTCGGCGGACATGCCCCTCCTCGCGAGTGCCCTTGGGTAGAACACGTTCTACCAGAGCGCCGCGCTCCTGGCGAGAGCCCCGGTGATCATTGCCCGGCAGTCGCCGCCGGCCCGCTCAGCGCCGGGCAAAGATCACCGGAGTACGACGAGAGGCGCGCGCTCAGGCCTCGGGGGCCTTCATCGTGGCCATCATGCGGTCGAGCTCCCAGAACGCGCGCAGGCTCAGCAGCTTGCCGTCGTCGTCGATCCGGTAGGCGAAGACGCCCTCGCAGGTGGTCGTCGCGCCGCCCTCGATGGTGATGGTGATGTCGGCGACGTTGGCGCACTCGTTGCCGCAGGCGAAGGAGTCCTTGAGGTCGAAGACGATGCTGTTCGGGGCCATGTTGGCGTCCCAGAAGGCGGCGCGGCCCTCGGGTCCGTGGTGGCCCAGGCCGGTGGGGTCGATGAAGGACTTCCCGATCGGGTCCTCCACCCAGCCCTCCTCGGCCCACAGCGCCAGCCAGGCCTCCCGGTCCTTGCTCATCACGCAGCTCATCGACTCCATGGCCATGGTGCGCGCGGGGTGGTCGGAGTAGCCCTTGAACATGTCGGCGACTGCGGGGATCACCACTTCTGGATCACGTCCTTCGCGAAGCGCTCGATGCCGTCGACCTTGGCCTCGAGCGGACCGTCCCACGGCACGCCGTAGAAGAGCCACGGGACCGTCACGATGTCGGTGCAGCCGGCCTTCTCGAGGTCCTTGTAGCCGTCGAGCCCGTAGCGGTCGGACGGCGCGACCTGGAACTGGAAGCCCTCGATCGGCTTGCCCGCGGTGAGCAGCATGTCGATCAGCTCGTCGTGCACGGCCTTGAACTCGTCGTGGGTGATCATGGCGCTCGTCCAGCCCTGCGCGAAGCGGACGGTGCGGCGCAGCGCGACAGGCGTGTGTCCACCCACCCAGACCGGGACCGGTTGCGACGGGGCAGGCGGCATCTTGATCTTGCCGAACTTCACGAACTCGCCGTCCCGGGACACCCACCCGCCCTGCAGGATCTCGAGGATCGCGTCGAGCGACTCGTCGGTGCGCTTGCCGCGCCCCTCGTAGGTCTGCCCGGACCACTCGAACTCCTCCTTCAGCCAGCCGATGCCGGCCCCGAAGGTGAAGCGGTTGTTGCTGAGCACCGCCGCCGACCCCACCTGCTTGGCGAGCAGCAGCGGGTTGCGGGTGGCCACCTTGATGACGTGGGTGAGGAAGCGGATCCGGGTGGTGACCGCCGCCATGTGGGCGACCGCCATGAACGGCTCCACGAACGGGGTGTCCTCCTGCCACAGCCGGCTGCCGTCCGCGGTGTACGGGTACGCGTCGCTCACCTGCTCGGACCAGAAGAGCGAGTCGGCGACCGCGATCTGGTGGTAGCCGTTCTCCTCCGCGGCCTGCGCGAGGGCGGCGTACTGCGTCGGGTCGGTCATGGCGACGGACATCGTGAACTGCAACGTGTTCTCCTTTTGCGGAGGACCTTAGAGCGCCGCCGCCAGTTCCGCCAGAGAGGGCGGCTCGCCCTGCCAGGTGATGCCCGGCGCGTCGAGCTCACCTGTGAGCGCGTGCGCGATCGTCGTGTAGACGTTGCGGGAGGCGAGCACGCCCGTGTGGGTGCCGCGGATCTCGACGTTGCTCGCGCCGTCCTCGAGGCAGGCCTGCCAGCGGACCACCTCGTCGTGCCGGGTGAACAGCGCGATGAGCGGCGGCAGCTCGGGGGTGAGCCCCTTGCGGAAGAACCGACCGTAGGTGCAGGCGCAGGCCGTGGTGAGGCACCCCATGTTGAGGCGGGCCGGGTCCTTCTGCAGGCGCGTGCGCGCGATCGTCGCGGCCTTCGCGAGGGTGAGGTTGGTGACGGCGAACGGCTCGTGGAGGGGGCTGTTGAGCGCGATGACCCGCTCCACCAGGTCGGGGCGCGCCGTCATGAGCGCGCGCGAGAGCAGCCCGCCCCGGCTGTGCCCGAGCAGCGTCACCTTGGCGCCGCTGGTCTCGGCGATCTCCTCCAGGCGGGGCAGCATCCGGGCCATCGTGCGGTCGGAGCAGTCGACGTGCAGGGAGATGTGCGAGGTGTGGGCGGCGTAGCCGATCCGGCGCAGCCAGCTGAGCATCACCGGCATCAGCCAGTCGCCGGCGATCGCGGGCGGGAGCACCAGCACGGGGCGGCCGTCGCCGTGCGGGATCCCCTTGCCCGCCAGCACGTCCGAGCGCAGGAAGCGGGACAGCGCGACCGGCCCGCGGACCCGCAGGGCCGCTGAGCCCAGCTGCTTCACGGCCAGGGGCAGGTCGCTCATGATCGCAATCTAGGCGACCTCAGCGGACCGCGAGCAGCATCTCCTCGACAGTCGCGGGGAACTCGGCCGCCAGGTCGTCGATGTCGGGCAGCCGATCGCTGCAGGCGATGATGCCGAAGCCCACCCGGTCGCGGTAGCTGACCACGGTGATGTTGAGACCCGGGCCCTCCATCACCGGTCCGAGGGGGTAGATCCCGTCCACCTTCGCGCCGGCCATGTAGATCTGGAAGGGCGGACCGGCCACGTTGGACAGCACCAGGTTGTGCACGACCGGGTGGAGGTCGGCGAAGCGCAGCATCGAGTAGAGCCGCGCGAGCGCTGCGGTGGTGTTGGGCGGCGCGATCTGGCCGACCCGCAGCACGAGGTCGTCGCCCATGGCCTTCTGGTCGCCCTTCGCGACCTTGTTGGCCTGGTGCACGGCCCTCAGCCGCTCGACGGGGTCCGCGACGTGGGTGCCGAGGCTCGTGAACATCGTCGACACCTTGTTCGCGGCGACGTCGGTGTCGTCGCCGCGGACGCTCACCGGGACCGCGGCGATGAGGCTGGAGTCCGGGAGCTCGTCGCGCTTGAGCAGGTAGCTGCGGAGCGCGCCGCCGGTGATGGCGGTGACGGCGTCGTTGAAGGTCCCGCCGACCGCGGACTTGATCGCCTTCACGTCGTCGAGAGGCACGTCGACGTAGGCGACGGACCGGCCGGGCGTGATCGAGCCGTTGAAGGGCGCCCGCGGCGCGGTGAGCGGCAGGGCGCCGCCGGAGGTGTCGGCGTCCCCGACCCGACGGCCCACGATGCCGGTGACGGCCTTGATGGCGGAGATCCCCACCTGGGCGGTGTGCCACGGCCGCGTCGCCAGTCCCGTCACGGTGTGGACCGCCACGTCCAGGACGGACGGCTCCGGCTGCTGCAGCGCGCGGGCCTCCGCCTTGGCCCCCAGCAGCTCCGCCTCCGTCCGGCCCTCCGGTCCCAGGTCGAACAGCACGCTGAGGATCCGCGCGGCGCCGACGCCGTCGACCGCGCAGTGGTGGATCTTGAAGACGATCGCGGCCCGGTTGTCGGCCATGTCCTCCACGACCAGGCACTCCCAGAGCGGCCGGCTGCGGTCCAGCTGCACGCTGGCGAAGGACGCGACCTCCCTGGCCAGCTCGACCATGGTCCCGGGGGCGGGGCACTTCACCCGGCTCACGTGCTCGCGCACGTCGACGTCGGGCACGTCCACCCACACCGGGTGGTGCAGCCGGAGCATGGCGAGCGCGAGCTTCTGCCGGAACGGCTTGAGCAGGTCGAGCCGGTGCTCGAGCACCGCGATGAGGTCGTCCGCGGACCAGCTCGGGTTGTCGGTGGTGTCCACGACCAGCGTGCCCAGGACATGCATGTGGGTCGCGGGCGTCTCGAAGTAGAGGAAGCTCGCGTCGGCACCGCTCATCTCGTGCACGCCCGCAACAGTAGGGACACTCGAGGCATTCGTCTGCAGTTGCGGCAGACTGGGCTCGTGCTCCTCGTCCTTGCCTGCCTCGGGCTGATGGCCGTGGCGAACGGCCTGCGCCCCTTCCGGTGGGCCCCGCTCGTCGTACCGTCCTTCTTCGCGGCCTGGCTGACGGTGGAGCTGGCGCCCCAGCTGCTCCTGCTCACCCTCGTCGTCACCGTGGTGCTGACGGTGACCGTCGGGGTCAGCTGGCTCGGGCTGCTGCTCACGGCTCTGGTCGTCGCGGGCCTGGTGGCGATGATCGCCGAGAGCGAGCGCGCGGCCACCCAGGCGGACGAGGCGCTGGCGGACTGGCCGGAGCCGGTCGACCCCTTCGAGCGCGACGCGGGGCCGCTGCGCCGGTTCTTCCGGCCGATGTCGTTCACGCACCCGGAGGTCGAGCGCATCGTCGACGTCGCCTACGGGGACCTGCGCCGTCACCGGCTCGACGTCTACCGGCGCAAGGACGGGGTGACCGGCGCCCCGACGCTGGTGCAGGTGCACGGCGGCGCGTGGGTCATCGGGGACAAGCGCGAGCAGGGCCGCCCGCTCATGAACCACATGGCCGCGCGCGGGTGGGTCTGCTTCGCGCCCAACTACCGGCTCTCGCCCAAGGCCACGTGGCCGGACCACCTCGTCGACGTGAAGCGCGCCCTCGCCTGGGTCCACGAGCACGGGGCGGAGTACGGCGCCGACCCCGGCTTCCTCGTCCTCACGGGAGGCTCCGCCGGCGGCCACCTGACGGCGCTGTGCGCGCTCACCCAGAACGAGCCCCAGTGGCAGCCGGGCTTCGAGGGCGCCGACACCTCGGTCACGGCGTGCGTGCCCTACTACGGCGTCTACGACATCGCCGGCGAGACCGGAACGACGGCTGCGACCCTCCGCGAGAAGCGGCTGCTCGCCCGGATGGTCATGAAGACCCGCGACCGCGCGGTCTACGAGCAGGCGTCACCGCTGTCGCACGTGCACGGTGACGCGCCGCCGTTCTTCGTGGTGCACGGCCGCAACGACACGCTGGTCCCCGTCGAGGAGGCCCGGCTGTTCGTCGAGCGGCTGCGGGCCGCGTCGTCGAACCCGGTCATCTACCTGGAGCTGCCGGGCACCCAGCACGCCTTCGACGTGTTCCCGTCCATCCGCTCCGACCACGTCGTGAGCGCCGTCGGCCGCTTCTGCGAGCTCGTCCGCGTGCGGATGGGCCACTCCCGCCCACTTCCCTGAAACCACGTGCACCCGAGGGCCCTGGCGGCGCAGGCCTCACGCTCAGCGAGGCCTGCGCCTGGGCCGCGGAGTGCGCGCAGTTTCAGGGAAGTCGAGAGGTGGGGTGGGCTCAGGTGCGGACGAGGCCCTTGCCGGTGACGAGGGGCAGGTCGAGGGCGGTCACGAGCCCTGGCTTCGCGGCCACGACGGCCGGGACGGAGTTGACCAGGCGCATCGCCGTGGCCTTCAGGCCGGCCGTGTTGTGGTCGCCGTCGGTGCCCAGCAGCTGCAGGTCGAGGGTGTAGTTCGGCTCGCCCGTCACGACCACGCGGTAGCAGCCCGCCCCGGCCGGCTTCGGCCAGGAGGCGCCGAGGTCGTCGTGCAGCCGCGTCACGTGCTCCAGCACGATGACCGCCTTGCCGTTCACCATGCCGCGCACCTCGAAGTGCAGCCCGGCGACGGTGCCCTCCTCGATCCGGCCGCTGTCGACGTCGAAGCCGAACGGCGCGAGCTCCTGCTCGTACCACTCCTCGATGCCGTCGAGCTCCACGCCGAGGCCGGCCGCGAGCTGCGCGATGACCGAGCCCCACGCCATGGTGAGGACGCCGTCGTTGAGCAGGAAGCCCTTCTCGCCGGGTGGCATGCCGAAGCCCATGACGTCGTGCAGGATCATCCACTGGTCGTAGGTGTTGTAGTTGAGCACCTCGACGCAGCGGACCTGCTCGATGCGCTCCGAGATCCCCGTCAGGGCAAGGGGAAGCGCGTCGTTCGCGAAGCCCGGGTCGACGCCGTTGACGAAGAGCGAGACCCCGCCCTCGAGCGCCGCCGCCGTGACGCCGGCGGCCATGTCGACCGCGACACCCGTCGGGTACTGCAGGAACACCGGGCCGCTCGCGACGACGTTGATGCCGGCCCGCAGCAGCTTCTCGATGTCGGCCAGCGCCTCGAAGATCCGGTTGTCCGCCATCGCCGTGTCGAGGACGACGTCCGGCTGCAGCGCGAGGATCTCGTCGACGTCGTTGGTGGCGAGGACACCCAGCTCGCGACCGAGACCGGCGAGCTCGCCCGCGTCCCGACCGGCCTTCGCGGGCGACGACACCCAGACGCCGACCAGCTCGAGGTCGGGGCGGGCGTCGATGCCCGCGATCGCGTGCCGGCCGACGTTGCCCGTCGACCAGGCGACGACCCGGATCACAGCTCGGGTCCGAGGTCCGGCAGTGCCATGTCGAGGTTGGGTACGGCGAGGCCGCCCGTCACCTCGAACACCGACCCGGTGCAGTAGCCGCCCGCCGGGGAGGCGAGGAACAGCACCGTCGCGGCGATCTCCTCGGGCTCGCCGATGCGGCGCAGGGGGGTGCCGGACTCCATCTGCGACTTGAGGTTCTCGTCGCCGACGACGATCTCCAGCGCGCTGGTGGCGATGGAGCCGACGGCGATCGCGTTGACCCGGACCCGGGGGGAGAGGTCCATCGCAGCGAGCTTGGTCCAGTGCGTGAGCGCCGCCTTGGCAGTGCCGTAGCCGACGAACCCGCGGCCGGTGACCGTGCCCATCACGGAGGAGATGTTCACGACGGAGCCGCCCTCCTTCAGCAGTTGCGGCAGGGCGGCGCGGGTCAGGGCGTGTGCCGTCGAGACGTTCCAGTGGAACGCCTCCTCGAGGAAGCGCACCGAGGTCTTCGCGAACTCGCGGGGCATCGTGCCGCCGACGTTGTTGACGACGACGTCGAGCCGGCCCAGCTCCGACGCTGCCGTGTCGGCCAGCGCCGCCACCGCGTCGAGGTCGCTGAGGTCGGCGGGGACGACGACCGCCCGCCGGCCCATCGCCTCGATCTGCTTGGCGACCTGCTGCAGCTGGTCCTCCGTGCGGGACGAGATGAGGACGTCGGCGCCCGCCTCGGCGAGCGCGAGCGCGGACGCGGCGCCGATGCCGCGTCCGGCGCCGGTGACGACGGCGACCTTGCCGTCGAGGCGGAATCTCTCGAGAACCACGGCATACCTCCACGGGAGCGGGAGCCGGACGCTAGCGCACTATCTGTAACACGTTCTAGTCTGGAGGTGGTCTCGCTCAGTGGGACAGCGGGCGCGCCGGAGGTCCGGTCTGCCCCTTAGCGTCGGAGAGGTGAGCGACAAGGTGCTGGAAGCGGTGCAGGACCTGCTGCCCGGCATCGCCGACCGCGCCGACCGCTGCGAGGCCGAGCGCCAGGTGCCCGTCGAGACGGTCGCCGAGCTCAAGGAGGCCGGGGTCTTCCGGATGCTCCAGCCGGCGCGCTGGGGCGGCCTGGAAGCCGACCCGGTCGCGTTCTACGAGGTCGTGCGCACCCTCGCGGCCGCCTGCGGCAGCACCGGCTGGGTCACCAGCGTGCTCGGCGTCCACCCGTGGCAGCTCGCGCTGTTCCCTGACGCGGCGCAGCGCGACGTCTGGGGCGAGGACCCCGACACCCTGGTCTCGTCGTCGTACGCCCCCACCGGGCGGCTGACTCCGGTCGACGGTGGCTACGAGTGCACCGGGCGCTGGAGCTTCTCGTCGGGGTCGGCGCACTGCCAGTGGGTGCTGCTCGGCGCGATCGTCATGGGGGCCGAGGGGCAGCCGGTCGACTTCCTGACCATCCTCGTGCCGCGCTCCGACTACCGCATCGAGGACGTCTGGGACGTCGTGGGCCTGCGCGGCACCGGCTCCAACGACATCCTCATCGACAAGGTCTTCATCCCGGCCTACCGGACGCTGTCGTTCAACGACGTGAGCGCGCTGCGCTGCCCCGGCCAGGCCGAGAACACCGCACCGCTCTACCGGCTGCCGTTCGGCACCGTCTTCAGCTACACCATCACCACACCCATCATCGGCATCGCGACCGGCGCCTACGACGCGCACATCCAGCGGATGCGGGAGCGGGTCCGGATCTCCTACGGCCAGAAGGTCGCGAGCGACCCGTTCGCCCACGTCCGGGTCGCCCGCGCCGCCAGCGAGATCGACGCGACCTGGCTGCAGCTGGAGCGCAACCTCGACGAGGAGATGCGGTACGCCGAGGCGGGCGAGGACATCCCGCTCGAGCTCCGGCTGCGCGCCCGGCGTGACCAGGTCCGCGGCACAGAGCGTTGCCTGGACGCGATCGCGCTGCTGTTCAAGAACTCCGGCGGCCACTCGCTGAAGAACGGCAACCCGATCGAGCGGGCCTGGCGCGACGCCGGTGCCGGGTCGGTGCACGCGGCGAACGACGTCGAGAGGTGGCTGGCGATGTACGGCAAGGGCGAGTTCGGCCTACCAGTGGAAGACGGGATGATCTAGTGACTGCACGCGTGCACAGCCTCGGCTACCTCGTGGTCGAGACCACGGACCTGGAGCGGTGGCGCGAGCTCGCCGTCGACGTCCTCGGGATGGCGGTCGGCGCAGGACCGGATCCCGACGCGCTCTACCTGCGCATCGACGACCGGCCCGCCCGCGTCGTCATCCACCCCGGTCAGGCCGAGCGGCTGGTGAGCGTGGGCTGGGAGGTCCGTGACAAGGAGACCTGGCAGCAGGTCGTCCGGCAGCTCGAGGACGCCGGCGCGCCCGTCAAGGTCGCCTCCTACCAGGAGTGCGAGGAGCGCCGCGTCCAGGAGTGCGTCTTCACCGAGGACCCCGGCGGCACCGCGCTCGAGGTCTTCCACGGGTCATCGCTCGTCCACGACAAGGCACCGATGACCCACGGCGCGACCTTCGTCACCGGCAACCAGGGGCTCGGGCACGTCGTCCTGCCGACGGCCAGCATCGACGCCTCCTACGACTTCTACACCGGCGTGCTCGGCTTCCGCAGCCGCGGCGCGTTCAAGATGTCGCCTCCCGGCGCGCCACCGTCGTACCTGCACTTCCTGTCCTGCAACGAGCGGCACCACGCGCTGGCGCTCGCGCCCTGGCCGCAGGACAACGGGATCATCCACTTCATGCTGGAGGTCGAGACCCTCGACCAGGTGGGCATGGCACTGGACCGGCTGCACAAGCGGAAGTTCCCGCTCAGCTCCACCCTGGGCCGGCACACCAACGACAACATGGTGTCGTTCTACGTCGCGACGCCGAGCGGCTTCGACATCGAGCTCGGGTTCGACGGCCTGCGGGTCTCCGAGGAGGGCTACACCGCGGAGGTCATCACGGCCGACTCCACCTGGGGTCACCGGTGGGGTGGTAACAAGTGACGGTGGTGGACCACGTCGTCGAGCCCGGCGAGATGCGCCGGGTGCTCGGGCACTTCGCGACCGGTGTGACGATCGTCGCCGGCTTCGACGACGGCATGCCGGTGGGCTTCGCCTGCCAGTCGTTCACGTCGGTCTCGCTCGAACCGCCGCTCGTGCTCTTCTGCCCGGCGCACACGTCCCGCACCTGGCCGCTGATCCAGGCGTCGGGCAGCTTCACGGTCAACGTGCTCGCCGACGACCAGACCGACCTCGCCAAGCGGTTCGCCACCAGCGGCATCGACAAGTTCGCCGGCCTCGACTGGCACCCGACGACGTGGGGACCGTCGCTCGACGGGGTGCTGGCATCCGTGCACTGCGACATCTCCCAGGTCCACGAGGCGGGTGACCACGACGTCGTCATCGGGCACGTCCGCGAGCTCGTGACCCACCGCAGCGGCGGCCCGCTGCTGTTCTTCCGCGGCCAGTTCGGGCTGTCATGGGACTGAGCCAGCAGCAGCGGGAAGAAGCCGCAGAGGCCCTGCGCACCGCGGAGGAGACCCAGGTCGCGATCCCGCCGCTCATCGTGACCTACCCCGCCATCGACGTCGTCGACTCCTACGAGATCCAGCTGCTCAACATCCGCAGGCGGCTGGCAGCGGGGGCGACCGTCTACGGCCACAAGGTCGGCCTGTCGTCGAAGGCGATGCAGGAGATGATGGGCGTCGACGAGCCCGACTACGGCCACCTGCTGTCCGACATGGTCTACACCGAGGACACCCCGATCCCCACCCAGTCCTTCCTCATCCCGCGCGTCGAGGTCGAGGTCGGGTTCGTGCTCGGCGACGACCTCCCCGGCGAGGGCTGCACCGTCGAGGACGTGCTGCGCTGCACCGACTACATCGCTCCCGCCATCGAGCTCATCGACAGCCGCATCGCGGACTGGAAGATCGGCCTGATGGACACCATCGCCGACAACGCCTCGTCCTGCGGCGTGATCCTCGGCAAGGAGCGGGTCAAGCCCGATGAGCTCGACGTGAAGGCCATCGACGCGACGCTCACCATCAACGGCGCCGAGGTCGCCCGTGGCACCAGCGGCGCCGTCCTCGGCGACCCCACCATCGCGGTCGCGTGGCTCGCCAACAAGGTCGCGTCCTTCGGCGTGCGCCTGGAGAAGGGGCACGTGGTGCTCCCCGGCTCGTGCACGCGCGCCTACGACGTCCACCCGGGCGACGACGTCGTCGCCACCTTCGAGGGCCTCGGCTCCGTCCACCTGCAGTTCAGCTAGGAGAACGAACAATGCCCAAGCTCACCGCCGCCATCGTCGGGTCCGGCAACATCGGCACCGACCTCATGTACAAGCTGCTGCGCAGCGACCTCGTCGAGCCGCGCTGGATGGTCGGCGTCGACCCGGACTCCGAGGGCCTCAAGCGCGCGAAGGACCACGGCCTGGAGGCGACCCACGAGGGCATCGACTGGCTGCTCGCGCAGCCGGACAAGCCCGACCTGCTCTTCGAGGCGACCAGCGCCTACGTCTACCGCGACAACGCACCGCGCTACCGCGAGGCCGGCATCAAGGCGATCGACCTGACCCCGGCCGCCATCGGCCCGTACGTCGTGCCGGCCGCGAACATGGACCTCAACCTCGAGGCCGACGACATCAACCTCGTCACCTGCGGCGGGCAGGCGACCATCCCGATCGTGCACGCCATCGCCTCCGTCGTCCCGGTGCCGTACGCCGAGATCGTCGCGTCCGTCTCCTCGGCGAGCGCCGGTCCCGGCACCCGCAACAACATCGACGAGTTCACCCGCACGACGGCGCGCGGCATCGAGGCCGTCGGCGGTGCCGAGCGCGGCAAGGCCATCATCATCCTCAACCCCGCCGACCCGCCGCCGCTGATGCGCAACACGGTCTTCTGCTCCATCCCCGAGGACGCCGACACCGACGCGATCGCGACCGCGATCCTCAAGCGCGTCGACGAGGTCGCGCAGTACGTCCCCGGCTACCGCATCAAGAGCGAGCCGCAGTTCGACGGGCCGTCCGACGTCAACGGGGGTCAGGCGCGCGTCGCCGTCTTCGTGGAGGTGGAGGGCGCCGGGGACTTCTTCCCGCCCTACGCCGGGAACCTGGACATCATGACCGCCGCCGCGACCCGCGTCGGCGAGGCCATCGCTGCTGCCCGACTGGGGGTCTGATCACCATGGCTGTTCCCAACACGGTCCTGAAGAAGTACAGCGACGAGCTCGACCTGCGGATCACCGACTCCTCGCTGCGCGACGGCTCGCACGCGAAGCGGCACCAGTTCTCGCTCGACCACGTCTCCTCGATCGTGGCGGCGCTGGACGAGGCCGGCGTCCCGGTCATCGAGGTGACGCACGGCGACGGGCTGGGCGGCTCCTCGTTCAACTACGGCTTCAGCCTGACGCCCGAGCTCGACATGATCCGCACGGCGGTCAAGACCGCGAAGAAGGCGCGGATCGCGTTCCTCATGCTGCCCGGTCTGGGCACCAAGGACGACATCCGGGCGGCGCAGGACGCCGGCGGCCAGATCTGCCGGATCGCCACCCACTGCACGGAGGCCGACGTCTCCCGCCAGCACTTCGGGCTGGCCCGTGAGCTCGGCCTGGAGACGGTCGGCTTCCTCATGATGAGCCACACGATCAGCCCTGAGGAGCTGGCGAAGCAGGGCCGCATCATGGTCGACGCCGGCTGCCAGTGCGTCTACGTCGTCGACTCCGCAGGCGCGCTCATCATGGAGCAGACCTACGACCGGGTCGCCGCGCTGGTCGCCGAGTTCGGCGACGAGGCGCAGGTCGGCTTCCACGGCCACGAGAACCTCGGCCTCGGCGTCGCGAACTCGCTGTTCGCCGCCCGCGCGGGCGCGCAGCAGATCGACGGCTCGACCCGCCGCTTCGGCGCCGGCGCCGGCAACACCCCCGTCGAGGGCTTCGTCGCCGTCGTCGACAAGCTCGGCGTGAAGACCGGCATCGACGTGCGGAAGATCATCGAGGCGGCCGAGCACGTCGTACGCCCCGCCATGGACGGCGAGTGCCTGCTCGACGAGCTGTCGCTCACGATGGGCTACGCGGGCGTCTACTCGAGCTTCCTCAAGCACGCCGACCGGCTCTCGAAGCGCTACGGCGTGAGCGGCGCCGAGATGCTCATCCGCTGCGGCGAGCGCAAGCTCGTCGGCGGCCAGGAGGACCAGCTGATGGCGATCGCCCTGGAGCTGGTGGAAGAGAAGCAGTCCGCGTGAGCGCCTCCCGCCTGCGTGATCTTTGCCCGTCTGCGGCCACCGCCCAGCGCGGGCAGTGGGCAAAGATCGCCGCGCGCGCTTCGGCCGCACCTGATCTTTGCCCGTACGGCGGGCTGGGCTCGGGCACCTGCCGGGCAATGATGACGGGGGAGGGCGCGTGACGGTCACGGCTGAGGGCACCCGCAAGGTCGTCCAGGTCAACGGGCACGACGTCGCCTACCACGACGTCGGCGACGGCGTCCCCGTGGTCTTCCTGCACGGCAGCGGGCCAGGCGTCACGGGCTGGGCGAACTTCGGCAACAACGTCGAGCAGCTGCACGGCATCCGCTCGATCGTCGTCGACCAGCCGGGCTTCGGCGCCTCCGGCCGCGACGAGGTGTACGAGCGCAACTACCTCGACATCTCGGCCGACGCGGTCGTCGGCCTGATGGACGCGCTCGGTCTCGAGCAGGCCGGCATCGTCGGCAACTCGATGGGTGGGGACGTCGCGGTCACCATCGTCCTCAACCACCCGGAGCGCATCTCGAAGATGCTGCTCAACGGGCCCGGCGGCACCGGTGTCCCCATCCTCGGCCCGTCGCCGTCGGAGGGGATCCTGCGGCTGATGGACTTCTACGCCGACCCGACCCGCGAGCGCATCGTGGCCTGGCTGAGGACGATGGTCTTCGACCAGCGGCTCATCACCGAGGAGCTGATCGAGTCGCGGTTCGCGGCGGCGACCTCACCGGGGGCGGTCAAGAACCTGCAGGACGCCTACGCGACGTTCTACAACCCGGCCCTGACCGGAGACGTGCCGCTGTGGGCTCGCGTGCACACGATCCGGCAGCCCACCATCATCTGCTGGGGCCGTGACGACCGCGTCGCCCCGGTCGAGGGCGGGCTGCTGCCGGCGCGCCGGATGCCCAGGTGCGACCTGCGCATCTACAGCCGCTGCGGGCACTGGGTGCAGATCGAGCGCAAGGCCGAGTTCGAGCGCGCCTGCCGCGAGCTCTTCGTCGGCTGACCGGGATCACAGCCAGTAGTCGCCGCCGATGCCCTGCACCAGGTGCTCGAGGGCGCCCTCGGGCCAGGGGCTCGGCCGCGGCGTGCGGTCCACGGTCCGGGACCGGCGGCGCTGACCCGGCTCCGGGAACAGCGCCCGCGAGGCCTTGCGCGCGGCATCGAGGACGTACGGCGAGAGCCGCTCCAGGCTGACGGCGCGAGCCTGCCCGGCGAGCTGGAGCGCAGCGGTCGCCCGGCCGATGCCGCGGACGGCCACCGCGAGCGAGACCGTGCCCTGCGCCAGCTCCTCGCGGTCGTAGGCGACACCGTTGCGGCTGCGGGTCACGGCCAGGTCCTGGCGCAGCACGTCGAGCGAGGTGATCGTGCGCGGCGTCCGTGCGGCCAGCCGCTGCGGCCAGGTCGCCCGCAGCTGCGCGTCGTCGTGCCACGCGAGCATCGCCTTGCCGGCGGCGGTCGCGTGCGCCGGCACCCGGGCGCCGACGCGGGTCACCGGGTCGGTGGTCAGGCCACCGCCGTGCCGCTCGACGAAGACGACGTCGCGCTTGTCCAGCACGGCGAGGGAGGCCACCGCACCGGTGCGCTCGTGGAGCTCCGACAGCAGCGGGCTCGCGATGATGCGCAGCTCGTGGTGCGCCACGGCGAGCCCCCCGAGCTCGAGGGCGCGCATGCCCAGCCCGTAGCTCTGCCCGCTGTGCTCGAGCCACCGCAGCTCGACGAGCTGCTCGAGGATGCGGTGCGTGGTGCTCCGGGGCAGGCCGGTGCGCTCGGTCAGCTCGGCCAGCGTGAGGCGCGGCGTCGACGCGTCGAAGGCGTCGAGCACGAGCGTCATGCGCTCCACCATCGAGACGGGTGCCTCGGTCACGGGTGCAGCCTAGCGCCCAAGGCGACCAAGCGCTTGCTTGGACAGGTCCCAACAGGCAGGATGGCGGGGTGATGCGCGACTTCGACGTGGTCGTCGTGGGGTCCGGGGCCGGCGGCCTCGTCGGAGCCCTGCGCGCGGCGGAGAACGGCGCCCGCGTCCTCGTGCTGGAGAAGGCCGAGGTCTGCGGTGGCACGACGGCGCTGTCCGGCGCCGGGCTCTGGGCGCCGGCCAACCTGCACGTGCTCGCGGCCGGACAGGACGACGACCTCGACAAGGCTCAGGTCTTCCTGGACGCGACCGTCGGCGACCGGACGCCACGCGCGATGCAGCAGGCCTACCTGCACGCGGCCCGCGACACCATCGCGTGGCTCGAGACCAAGGGCGTCCGGTTCTCCTTCATGACCGGTTACCCGGACTACCACCCGGGCGAGCCGGGCGCGCTGCTCACCGGTCGGGCCATCACGCCGAAGGCGATCCGCCCACGCGACCTGCCGCACCCCGTACGGCCGAAGATGGCCCTCGGCGACGGCGGACCGCCCATCCCTGATGCCGGCCCTGACGGGCCGATGTGGGGAGGGCAGTCCCTCATCGTCCAGCTGCTCACCGCCTGCGCCACCGAGGGCGTGACGGTCTGGACCGGCGTCGCCTTCGAGGACCTCGTCGTCGAGGAGGGGAGGGTGACCGGGGTACGCGCCGCTGACGGTCGCGAGATCGCCGCCCCGGCCGGCGTGCTGCTCGCCAACGGCGGCTTCGAGCACAACGTGGCGATGCGGGAGCGCTACCAGGACCCGGTGCTCCACCACGACCGCTGGACCCTCGGTGTCGAGGGCAACACGGGCGACGGCATCGCGGCGGGCATGCGGCTCGGCGCCGCCACCGACCTGCTCGAGGACTGCTGGTGGGCCCCCGGCCTGCTCCGCGGCGACGGCAAGCCGTCGTTCCTGCTCTTCGAGCGGGCGGCGCCCACAGGGATCATCGTCGACCAGCGCGGCGAGCGCTGGGTCAACGAGGGTGCGCCCTACAACACGTTCGGGCACCTCATGCTCGAGGCACGGGATCGCGGCCTGCCGTGCATCCCCAGCTGGTACGTCCTCGACCACCACGCGCTCGACACCTACGGCTTCGCCGGCCTGCGCCCCGGTGCCGATCCTGCGGCGTGGGTGCAGGACGGCACCCTCGTCGTCGCCGACACGGTCGAGGAGCTGGCCGCGAAGCTCGACGCGCCAGGCCTTCCCGCCACGGTCGAGCGCTGGAACGCGCTCGCCGAGAAAGGTGTCGACGAGGACCTCGGACGCGGCGAGGAAGGCTCGTACGAGCGACAGCTGCTCTGGGTCTTCCAGCGCTACCCGGGCATTCCCGGACCGCACGAGTGGCCCAACCCCTCGCTGGCGCCGATCTCCCGCGGTCCGTTCTACGCCGGCAAGGTCGTGCTCTCGGACCTCGGCACCAAGGGCGGGCTGGTCTGCGACGAGCACGGGCAGGTCACTCGCCCTGACGGCTCGGTGATCCCGGGGCTCTACGCCTGCGGCAACGCGATGGCGTCGGTGTTCGGGCACGCGTACCCGGGGCCCGGTGCCTGCATCACGCCCGCCATGGCCTTCGGCTGGCTCGCAGCAGATCGGATGAACCGATGAGGACCGTGCTCGTCACCGGCGGCACCCGGGGACTCGGTCGCGGGATCGCGCAGGCGTTCGCCGACGCCGGCGATCGCGTCGTCGTGTGCGGCCGCAACGCGGGCGACGGGCCAGGGCGGTTCGTCGCCTGCGACGTCCGCGACCCTGACGCCGTCGACGCGCTCGTCGCCGACGTCATGGCCAACGAGGGATCGCTCGACGTCGTGGTCAACAACGCGGGCGGATCGCCGAGCGCGCTGGTGGCTGACACCTCGCCGCGCTTCCACGAGAAGGTCATCGCCCTCAACCTCGTCGCGCCGCTCTTCGTCGCACGTGCCGCCCGCCGCGTGATGACCCAGGGCGTCATCCTCAACATCGGCAGCGTCTCCGCCGTGCGTCCCGCACCCGGGACCGCGGCCTACGCCGCCGCCAAGGCGGGACTGTCGACGCTCACCCGCGCGTTGGCTCTGGAGTGGGCACCGGACGTACGGGTCAACCAGGTCACCGTCGGGCTGCTCGAGACCGAGACGGCGGGCCAGACCTACGGCGACGACCTCTCCACCGTGGCGGCGACCGTGCCGATGGGCCGGCTCGCCCTGCCGCAGGACGTCGCTGCGGCATGCCTCATGCTTGCTGCACCGGAGCTGTCCTACGTCACCGGTGCGGACCTGTTCGTCGACGGAGGCGGGGAGATCCCCGCGTTCCACACAGCGCTCGGAGGAAGTCATGACTGAGGCATACATCGTCGAGGCGGTCCGCACGCCGGTCACGCGCAAGGGCACCGGTCTTGCCGGCATCCACCCAGCCGACCTCGGTGCGCACGTGCTCAACGCCCTCGTCGACCGCTCCGGCATCGATCCCGCAGCGGTCGAGGACGTCATCTTCGGGTGCGTGGACACGATCGGCCCGCAGGCCGGGGACATCGCGCGCACGTGCTGGCTCGCCGCCGGCCTTCCCGAGCACGTGCCGGGCACGACGATCGACCGGCAGTGCGGCTCCTCGCAGCAGGCCGTGCACTTCGCCGCCCAGGCCGTCATGTCCGGCACGGCCGACGTGGTCGTGGCCGGCGGTGTGCAGAACATGACCCAGATCCCCATCAGTGCCGCGATGTTCGCCGGCCAGGCCTACGGTTTCGACGACCCGTTCAGCGGCAGCGAGGGATGGGTCAAGAGGTACGGCGACCAGCCGGTCTCCCAGTTCCACGCGGCCGACGAGATCGCGCGCCGCTGGGACATCTCCCGCGAGGAGATGGAGCAGTGGGCCTACCAGTCCCACCAGCGGGCCCTGGCCGCGATCAGCGGTGGCCGGTTCGCGAAGGAGATCGCACCGGTCGGTGAGGTCGCCGAGGACATCGGCCCCCGCGCCGACACCACGCTGGAGAAGATGGCCGGCCTCAAGCCGCTGCAGGAGGGCGGCCGGATCACGGCTGGCGTCGCGTCGCAGCTCACCGACGGTGCCGCGGCCCTGCTCGTCGTCAGCGAGGCGGCGCTCGCCCAGTACCACCTCACGCCACGGGCACGGATCCACCACCTGTCCGTGCGCGCCGACGACCCGATCCTCATGCTGACGGCGCCGATCCCCGCGACCGCGCACGCGCTGAAGAAGGCCGGGCTGTCGATCGACGACATCGACACCATCGAGATCAACGAGGCCTTCGCCTCGGTGGTCCTGGCCTGGCTCAAGGACACCGGCGCCGACCCCGACCGCGTGAACCCCAACGGCGGCGCGATCGCCCTCGGCCACCCGCTCGGCGCGACCGGTGCCCGGCTCATGACGACGATGCTGCACGAGCTCGAGCGCACCGGCGGGCGCTACGGCCTCCAGACCATGTGCGAGGGCGGCGGCCAGGCCAACGTCACGATCCTCGAGCGGCTCTGACGCCACAGATGCGGGTCGCCGTCTGGGGGACCGGCAACATGGGCCGGGCCGGCATCCGTGCCGTCGTCGCCCACCCTGACCTTCAGCTGGTCGCGGTCGTCGGCCGTTCGCAGGCCGGACGCGACGCGGGCACGCTCGCAGGTGTCGAGCCGTTGGGCGTCACGGTCGCTCCCGACGTACCCCGCGACGTCGATGCCGTCGTCTACATGGCCTCAGGCGACATCCGGCCCGACGAGGCGGTGGCCGACATCGCCGGGTGCCTGCGCGCCGGGGCCGTCGTGGTGACGCCATCGGTGTATGCGCTCTACGACCCGCGCTCTGCCTCCGCGTCGCTGCGGGAGCCGCTCGAACAGGCCTGCCGGCAGGGAGGGTCCGCGCTGTTCGTCAGCGGCATCGACCCGGGCTGGGGCAACGACGTCCTTCCGGTGCTGCTGACGGGCATCGCCTCGACCGTGACGCAGGTGCGCTGCCAGGAGCTGTTCGACTACTCGACCTACGACCAGCCCGACGCTGTGCGTCACTCGGTCGGGATGGGCGGCTCGATGGACGAGACGCCGATCATGGTGGCGCCGGGCATCCCGACCATGATCTGGGGCGGGCAGCTCCGCATGATGGCCCGCGCCCTCGGCGTCGAGCTCGACGAGATCCGCGAGACCGTCGAGCGCCGGGCTCTCGAGCAGGACGTGACGAACTCCATGGGGGTGTTCGAGAAGGGCACGCAAGGCGGTCTCCGCTTCGAGATCCAGGGCATCGTCGGCGGCGAGGTCAAGCTCGTCGTGGAGCACGTGACCCGGATCCACCCGTCTGTCGCGCCCGACTGGCCGTCGCCCGCGGACGGCGGTGCCGGTGCGCATCGCATCGTCATCGAGGGCCGGCCCCGCATCTCGGTGACCGTGGAGGCCGAGGACGAGGGCGGCAACCGGGCGGCCGGCGGCAACGCCACGGCTGCCGCGCGGCTGGTCAACGCGATCCCCTGGTTGCGCGCTGCGTCTCCTGGCCTGTACGACGCCCTCGACGTGCCGCTCTCACCTGCCGTGGGGAAGCTGTCGCCGCGAACTCGGTAACCCTGCCGGGTCAGGACGCTGTCTCACCTCCGAGTTCGTCAAGGCATCGGGGTCGCGCGGAGCCGAAGATCGTAGAGTCCGGTCATGCCCCGTCCCGATCTCGTCCCCGTTGTGATCGGCGGGCTGCGGCTCGCCTCCGGCGTCTCCTTCCTCGTCGACCCGCTCAAGGCCAACCGGCTGTGGGGGGACACGTCGACGCCGTCCCCGACGGCCCAGCTGCTGCTGCGGTCGATGGGCTACCGGGACGCGCTCATCGGTGGCCTCATGGTGGCTGCGGGAGCGCGTGGACGCGACACCCGGGGGTGGTTCCTCGCCTCCGGCGGCGCGGATGCGGCCGACCTGCTCGGCGGGCTGGCGGTTCACGACCAGCTGCCGCGTCGGCAGCAGGTGATCGGCCTCGGTGGGGCTCTGCTCGGCATCGGCGTCGGAGCCTGGGGCGCCAGCCGGCGTCGGTGATCTCCACACGACCTTCACACGACCTGCCGCGGTGCTCCATCTGAGCGGCCTACCTTTCGAGGCATGAGCGCACGTCGGGTCCTCGTCGTCGACGACGACGCGACGATTGCCGACTCGGTGGCGGCGCGGCTGCGGGCGGAGGGGTACGTCGTGAGCACCGCCGCCGACGGCCCGGCGGCGGTGAGGGCGTGCGAGCAGGAGCAGCCGGACCTGGTGGTCCTCGACGTGATGCTGCCCGGTATCGACGGACTCGAGGTCTGTCGCCGGATTCAGGCCCGTCGACCGGTGCCTGTCCTCATGCTGACCGCGCGCGCCGACGAGACCGACCTGCTGGTGGGGCTCGGGGTCGGCGCGGACGACTACCTGAGCAAGCCCTTCAGCATGCGCGAGCTGGTCGCTCGCGTTCATGCCCTGCTCCGCCGCGTCGAGCGTCGCGGCGCGTCCGAGGTCCTCGCCGTCGGGCCGGTGCGGCTCGACCTGCGTGAGCGGCGCGTCGAGCTGGACGGAGCACAGGTGCACCTGACCCGCACCGAGTTCGACCTGCTGGCGTTCCTCGTCGAGCGCCCGCGAGCGGCCGTGTCGCGGGAGGCGCTGCTGTCGGAGGTCTGGGGCTGGGGGGAGGGGGCGGGCAGCCGCACCGTCGACAGCCACGTCAAGGCGCTGCGCCGCAAGCTCGGCCCCGACCTGATCCGCACCGTGCACGGCGTCGGGTACGCCCTCGAGGTGCCGCGGTGAAGGACCGGCTGCCCCGGCCGCTCGACCCGCTGCGGTCGTTCAAGGCGAAGACCTCGCTGCTCATCGCCAGCGCCTTCCTCGCTGCCGGCGTCGCGCTCCTCCTGCTGCAGGACCTGAGGCTGCCGTGGGCGCTGCTCATCGCGTTCGTCGTCGCCGTCGTCGTGACGCAGCTGCTCGCCCACGGCATGACGTCGCCCCTTCGCGAGATGACAGCGGCCGCGCGCCGGATGGCAGGCGGCGACTACGACGTCTCGGTGCGGGCGACCTCCCGGGACGAGGTCGGCGAGCTGGCGACCGCCTTCAACCAGATGTCCGCGGACCTCGCTGCCGCCGACCGCTACCGACGCGAGCTGATCGGCAACGTCAGCCACGAGCTGCGTACGCCGATCGCCGCCCTGCAGGCCGTGCTCGAGAACGTCGCAGACGGCATCGCTCCCGCCGACGAGGCCACGATGCGGGCTGCCCTGCAGCAGACCGAGCGGCTCGGTCGGCTCGTACGCGAGCTGCTCGACCTGTCGCGGCTCGACGGCGGTGATCTCCCGCTGCGCCTGGAGGAGTTCGACGTCGCGACGTTCCTCGGTGACGCCGTCGCGCAGAGCAGCCGCCCGGACAGCGTCGCCATCGACGTACCACCTGCGCTGCGCGCAACAGCGGACGTGGCCCGCCTCCACCAGGTCGTCAGCAACCTCGTGGAGAACGCCCTGCGGCACAGCCCGCCCGGCAGCCTCGTGCGGGTCGAGGCCCGCGTGACCGCAGCCGGGCTCCAGCTCGACGTCGTCGACCACGGCCCGGGCATCCCCCTGGCCGAGCGGGCCCGCGTCTTCGAGCGCTTCACCCGCGGCGGGACGAGTGCCGCCGACGGCGGCACCGGTCTCGGCCTCGCCATCGCCCGCTGGGCCGTCGAGCTGCACGGCGGCGGGATCGCCGTCGTGGGCGACCGCCCCGGCTGCCGCATCCGCGTCACCCTGCCTGCCTGACCTCGAGGAGCACGTGCCATGTCGATCAGCACCGCCCTGCCCGCACGCCTGTGGCCGAGCCCCGAGCCGGACCCGGCCGCACCTCCGCACCAGCTGCTGTCGGTGCTCGCGGTTGCCGTGCTCGGCGGCCTCACGCTTCACGTCGAAGCGCTCGGCTTCGCCTCTCTCGTCACGGGTACGGCGGTGCTCGCCGTGGCCCTCTGGCTGCGCGGCGCCCGCCCGACCGCGGAGCAGCTCGTCCCGGCCACGGGTGCTGTGCTGCTGCTGGGGGTCGCGACGCTGCGCGCAGCGGAGTGGCTGGTGGTGCTGTGCGTGCTGGGGGCCTGGGCGCTGGCCACCCTGGCTCTCGTCGGTGGCCGCACCTGGACCGGCGTCGTGGTCGGAGCCTGCGCTGCCGGGCTGGTGCCGTTGCGGACGCTGAGATGGTTCCTCGCCCCGCTGCGGTCGCTGGCGTGGCCGGTCGCCGGTTCCCGACGGGCTGTCGCGGTGGCTGCCGTGTCAGGGGCGCTGGTCCTCGTGTTCGGTGCCCTCTTCGGCGCGGCGGACCCGGCGTACGCGCACGTCGTGTCGTCGGTGGTGCCGGACTGGCGCTTCGACGTGCTCGTGCAGAGGTGCTTCCTTCTCGCCGGCACCGGCGGCGTGACGGCGCTTGCCGTCTACCTCGGGCAGCGTCCCCCGGCTGTCGACGCGCTCGCCCCGGAGCCGGCCGCGCCCGTCCGACGTGCCGAGTGGCTGGTGCCGCTTGCCCTCGTCGACGGGCTCTTCCTCAGCTTCGTCGCCGTGCAGCTGACGGTGCTCTTCGGCGGCCGCGACCACGTGCTCCGAACGACCGGGCTGACCTACGCCGAGTACGCCCGGCACGGCTTCTGGCAGCTGCTCGTCGTGACCGGCCTGACCCTGGCCGTCATCGCCGTCGCTGTCCGGCTGGCACCGCGCGTCACCTCGGCCGACCGGCTGACGGTGCGCGCACTGCTGGGTGCTCTCTGCGTGCTGTCGCTCGTGATCGTCGCCTCTGCTCTGCACCGGATGTCGCTCTACGAGCAGCAGTACGGCTGGACGCGGCTGCGGCTGCTCGTCAGCGCCGTGGAGCTCGCGCTCGGTGCCGTGTTCGTCCTGGTGCTCGCCGCCGGCGTCCGGCTCGACGGCCGCGCACTGCCCCGCGCGGTCGTCGGCGTCGCTGCGGTGACCCTGCTCGGGCTGGCGCTCGTGAACCCGGACGCGTGGATCGCCCGGCATGACGTCGACCGGTACGAGAAGACCGGCATCATCGACACGGCGTACCTCTCCGGCCTCTCCGCAGATGCGGTGCCGGCCCTCGTCGAGCTGCCCGTCGGGCTGCGCGCCTGTGCCGTCGCCCCGATCGCCGCACGCCTCGAGACGCTGCCCGACACCTGGTACGACGGCAACGTGGCGAGGCACCGCGCCCGGGCGCTCCTCGCCGGGACGGCACTCGGCGCGTGCCGGCGCTAGCGGGTCAGCCCTTGGCGGGTCGGTGCGACATGACGGTGCGGGCGACCGCCGCCACGCCGATCACGAGCAGCAGGAGCAGGCAGAGCAGGAAGCCGAACCAGCCGACGGCTCCGATCCACTCCGGCCCGTTCTCCCAGAGCCCGCCGTCCCCCTGGCCCACCATCCCGAGAGGGAACAGGATCGCGCCGGCGACGAACACGATGATCGCCGCGCGTCCAAGCGGAAGTCCTGACATGACAACCCCCTTGTGCCGATGGCACAGATGGTGCTCCTGCGGGCCGGCGCTGTCCGGCGAATCGGCGAACCCCGCAGGGCGGTCTTCGGCGCCTCAGACAGGCATGCCATCGTGATGAGAACACGTTCTCGTCGAGAGAGGGCTGACGGATGGCCACACCGGCAATCGCAGGATGGTTCCGCGAGGAGCCGGAGCCGGCGCTGCTCGGCTCGCGCTGCACCTTCTGCGGGACCATCGCCTTCCCCAAGGCGACCGACTTCTGCGGCAACCCGGCGTGCGACGGTGTCGAGTTCGACGAGCTGCCGCTGTCGAACCGCGGCACCGTCTGGTCCTACACCGACGCGCAGTACCAACCGCCGCCGCCCTACATCCCTGCGAGCGACCCGTACGTGCCGTTCGCTTTGGCTGCCGTCGAGCTGCCGGAGGGCCTGACCGTTCTCGGGCAGGTCGCCGCCGGTTTCGGCGTCAAGGACCTCACGGTCGGTGCGCCCGTCGAGCTGGTCATCGAGACGGTCTACAGCGACGACAAGGGCGAGCGGTCCATCTGGCGCTGGAAGCCCGTCACGGAAGGGGTCTCGGCATGAGCAGCCACGACGTCGCCGTCATGGGTGTCGGCATGCACGCCTGGGGGAAGTGGGGCCGGCCCTTCCAGGAGTACGGCGTGGCTGCCGCCCGCGCGGCCCTGGCCGACGCGGGCATCCCGTGGACCGACGTCGACCTGATCGTCGGCGGGGAGACGGTCCGCAACGGCTACGCCGGGTACGTCGCGGGCGCGACCTTCGCGCAGGCTCTCGGCTGGAACGGCGCGAGCGTCGCCACCTCGTACGCCGCCTGCGCGACGGGCGCCCAGGCTCTCGACACGGCGCGTGCGCGGATCCTCGCCGGGCTGTGCGACGTGGCTCTGGTCGTCGGTGCGGACACCACGCCGAAGGGCTTCCTCGCGCCGAACGCGGGGGAGCGTTGGGACGACCCCGACTGGCTGCGCTTCCGGCTCATCGGGATGACGAACCCGGCCTACTTCGCGCTGTACGCACGTCGTCGGATCGACCTCTACGGCGCGACGCCGGAGGACTTCGCCGCGGTGAAGGTGAAGAACGCCCGGCACGGGCTGGCGAACCCCTACGCCCGCTACCGCAAGGAGGTCAGTGCCGAGGACGTGGCGGCTTCGCCGGTCGTCGCTGACCCGTTGAGGTTGCTGGACATCTGCGCGACCTCCGACGGTGGCGCCGCAATCGTGCTGACATCGGTCGACTACGCGAAGAGCAAGGGCATCGCCGACCCGGTCCGGATCAAGGCGATCAGCACCGTGACGCCGCGCTACCCGCAGACCGTCATCGACATGCCGCACTTCTCGACCGACTCCAGCGCGGTCGTCCCCGCGGCTCCGGACTTCAAGGACACGATCGCCCGCGCGGCGTACGAGGAGGCCGGGATCGGGCCCGAGGACGTCAACGTCGCCGAGGTGTACGACCTGTCGACCGCTCTCGAGCTCGACTGGTACGAGCACATCGGCCTGTGTGCGCGCGGCGAGGCCGAGCAGCTGCTGCGCTCGGGGGCCACGACGCTCGGCGGCCGCGTGCCGGTCAACCCGTCGGGTGGCCTCGCGTGCTTCGGCGAGGCGGTGCCTGCCCAGGCCCTCGCCCAGGTGTGCGAGCTGACGTGGCAGCTGCGCGGTCAGGCCGACGACCGCCAGGTCGAGGGCGCCCGCGTCGGCATCACGGCCAACCAGGGCCTGTTCGGCCACGGCTCGTCGGTGCTGCTCGCCTCCTTCTGAGATCCTGAAGAGGTGGGCATACGACAGTTCTACGGGCCGGGCGGGGTTCCGCTCGTGGTGGCGGGGGACCCCGAGGACCCTGCGACGGCGTGGCGGGCACATCGGACACGGGTGCGTGGGTGGCTGGACGCCCTGCCCGACGAGGAGTGGGGGAAGCCGACCCGCTGTGACCTCTGGGACGTCACAGGGCTGGTGCGGCACCTCGCGTCCGGCTCGCAGTTCCTCGGCTACACGCTGCACCAGAGCGCGCGTGGTGAGGCGACGACGCTCCTCCAGGGCTTCGACCCGCACACCACCGTGCAGGCCGCGGCCGCGATGCTCGGCGAGCTGACCCCGGCCGAAGCGCGAGCGACCCTGGCCGAGGTCGACTCCTCGGTCGATCGGGAGCTCAGGAAGCATGCGGACGGGCACTGGACAGGAGCCGCCGAGGCCCCGCCGGGAAACCTGCCTGCGTCGCTCGCCGTCAACCACTTCATGTTCGACTCATGGGTGCACGAGTACGACCTGATGCTGCCGCGCGGGGAGTGCCCTGTCCTCGACCCCTTCGAGGCCCGGGTGGTCGTCAGCTACCTGCTGGGGCTGGCCACGATCCACGCCGGCTCGGACGTGCCGCTCGACGTACGGCTCACCGACCTGGACCTTCGGATCGGTGTTGCGGTCGACGGCGGGGCCGTGACGGTCGCCGCCGATGACGTCGGGTCACGCGCAGCCGTCGTCGAGGGGGCGGTGCTCGACGTCGTGGACCGCGCGACCGGGCGTGTCGCCGGTCCGGTCGACGGGGACGCGCCCGGACTGGCCGTGCTGGACGCGTTCGGGAA
>CAMLIA010000020.1 GCA_946479905.1 uncultured Frankiales bacterium
GAGGAAGAAGTCGCAGGTGTCGATGATCTCCTGCACCTCGCCGAGCGCCTCGGCGCGCGGCTTGCCGACCTCGCGGGTGACGAGGGCGGCCAGGGCCTCCTTGTTCGCCTCCACCAGCCGGCCGACCTGCGCGATCACCCGACCCCGCACCGGAGCGGGAGTCTCCGCCCAGGCCCGCTGGGCCTCGGCGGCGGCGCGGAAGGCGTCCACGACCTGGTCGGCGGACGCCAGCGAGACCTCCGCCACGACGTCGTCGAGCTGCGCCGGGTTCGTCGAGGTGATGCTGCCGGCGGCACCGGCGACACCCGCGCCGGCGATGAAGGACGTGATCATGGGAGGAGCCTCTCCAAGGTGCGGTCGACGGCGGCTACACCCGCCTCGAGCTCGGTCTCGCTCACGGTCAGGGCCGGGCGGAACCGGACGCTGCGGGTGCCGCAGCCGAGCAGCAGGACGTGCTCGTCGTCGCGGAGCGAGGCCAGCACGGCGTCCCGGATCTCCTTGCTGGGCAGGGAGAACGCGCACATCAGACCACGTCCCCGCACCTCGGTCACGGCCTCGTGCCGGGTGGCCAGCTGGCGCAGCAGCCCCAGCAGGTAGTCCCCGGCGACGCCCGCCCGCCCGATCAGGCCGTCGGCCTCCATCACCTCGAGGACGCGCCGGGCCCGGACCATGTCGACGAGCGAGCCGCCCCAGGTGGAGTTGATCCGGCTCGACACCCGGAAGACGTTGTCGGGGACGTCGTCCACGCGACCACCGGCCATCAGCCCGCACACCTGCGTCTTCTTGCCGAACGCCACGACGTCCGGCTGAACGCCGAGCTGCTGGTACGCCCAGGCCGTACCCGTCAGACCGCACCCCGTCTGCACCTCGTCGAGCACGAGGAGGGCGTCGAACTCGCGGCACAGCGCCTGCATCCCCTGCAGGAACTGCGGGCGGAAGTGGTGGTCGCCGCCCTCGCCCTGGATGGGCTCCATGATGAAGCAGGCGATGTCGTGGCGGTGCGCCTCGAAGGCCGCCCGGGCTGCCGCCAGCGCCTCGGCCTCCCGGCTCTCGACGTCGTACCCGCCGGCCAGGTAGGGCGCGGGGATCCGCGGCCAGTCGAACTTCGGGAACCGGTCGACCTTCACCGGGTCGGTGTTGGTGAGCGACAGGGTGTAGCCGCTCCGGCCGTGGAAGGCCTCCCGCAGGTGCAGCACCCGGGATCCGGGTACGGCGATCCCGCGCGCCTCGTTCCAGCGGCTCTTCCAGTCGAAGGCGACCTTCAGCGCGTTCTCGACGGCGAGCGCGCCACCCTCCACGAAGAACAGGTGGGGGAGCGCGGGGTCGCCCAGGACGCGGGCGAAGGTCTCGACGAAGCGCGCCATCGCGACCGTGTAGACGTCGGAGTTGCTCGGCTTGTTACGGGCCGCCTCGAGCAAGTCGGCGGTGAACGCGGGGTCGTCCACGAGCGCCGGGTGGTTCATGCCGAGCGCGGACGAGGCGAAGAAGGTGAACAGGTCCAGGTAGGTCGTGCCGTCCCGCGCGTCGACCAGTCGTGACCCGGTGGAGGCCGTCAGGTCGAGCACCATGTCGAGACCGTCGACGAGCAGGTGCCGGCCGAGCACCTCGTGCACCTGGCCGGAGGCGAGCTGCGGCGTGCTGATCGTCGTCATGGACGTAGGCTAACGGGAGATCGTCCGGTCAGCGATAGCCGACACGGGCGATCTTCCAGGGGCTACCGTCACCCCGATGACGACCGTCCTGTTCCGCCGCGGTCGGGTGCACACCCCGAACGACCCGCACGCCACGGCGCTGCTCGTCGACGGCCGGCGCATCGCGTGGGTCGGCCAGGAGGCCGACGCCCCGCTCGCCGACCGCACGGTGGACCTCGCCGGGGGCTGGTTGGCCCCTGCCTTCGTCGACGCGCACGTGCACGCCACCAGCACCGGCCTCGCCCTCACCGGCCTCGACCTGACGGGGACGACGTCGCTCGCCCAGGCGCTGCGGCTCGTCGCCGACCACTGCCGGCGGGCCCGCGGCGGGGTCGTGCTCGGGACCGGCTGGGACGAGACGGCGTGGCCGGAGCGTCGGCCCCCGACGGCAGCCGAGCTCGACCGCGCCTCGTACGGCGGGGTCGTCTACCTGGCACGGACCGACGTGCACTCGGCCGTGGCGAGCAGCGCCCTGCTGGCGGCCGTACCGGAGGCCCGCGGCGCCGCCGGCTGGGCCGGTGACGGGCTGGTGCGGCAGGACGCCCATCACCTGGTGCGCCGTGCCGCGCAGCAGGCGATCACCCCGCCGCAGCGCAGGGCCACCCAGCGCGCCGCTCTGGACGAGGCGGCCCGGCTCGGGATCGCCGGCGTGCACGAGTGCGGAGGACCGGACATCAGCGGCGAGGAGGACTTCGTCGCTCTGCTCGCGCTCGAGCACCCCGTCGCGCGCACCGGCTACTGGGGCGAGCTCGGAGCGGTCGACAAGGCCCGCGAGCTGGGGGCCCACGGGGCAGCCGGCGACCTGTTCGTCGACGGCGCGGTCGGCAGCCGGACCGCGTGCCTGTCCGAGGAGTACGCCGACGCCCCCGGGCACGGCCACGGCTACCTCGATCGTGAGCAGGTCGCCGACCACGTCGTCGCCTGCACCCGGGCGGGGATGCAGGCCGGCTTCCACGCCATCGGCGACGAGGCCGTGGCGCGGGTGGTCGACGGGCTGCGCGCCGCCGCGGACGCCCTCGGCACGGCGGCGGTGCGGGCAGCCCGGCACCGCGTGGAGCACCTCGAGATGGTGACCCCGGAGCAGCTCGCCGTGCTGGCGGACCTCGGTGTGGTCGCGAGCGTCCAGCCCGTGTTCGACGCCCGGTGGGGCGGCCCGGCCGGGATGTACGTCCAGCGCCTCGGGGCTCAGCGCGCCGCCGGCATGAACCCGTTCGCGGCGATGGCCGCGGCGGGCGTCGCGCTCGCCCTGGGCTCCGACAGCCCGGTCACGGCCCTCGACCCCTGGGGCGCCGTCCGCGCAGCCGTGCGGCACCGCACGCAAGGCTCAGGGCTGGACGTCGCCGCCGCCTTCGCGGCGCACACCCGAGGCGGCTGGCACGCCGCGCGCGAGGACCCCGGCGGGCTGCTGGTCCCCGGCGCCCCGGCGACCTTCGCGGTGTGGGACAGCACCGGGCTGCCCGACCTCGAGGCTCCCGACCCGGTCTGCCAGCGGCTCGTCGTGGCGGGGCAGGACGCCTGGACGATCGCGTCGCAAGGGCCAAACGGAGCAATCTCGGGCCACTCGGGATGAAGGCGAGAACGTGTTCTCAACGACGCGCCGTGAGCGGTTGACAGGGCCGAGGTTCGCGTCTGTATCTTCCGTGCCTGCTAGTCACGGACAACCGCTCACGCCCGGCTGTCCCGACGCCCCCGCTGCGGACCGAGAACAGCACGGAAGTCCAGCCGCAGCAGGGGATTCGGGGCACCGGAGGTCTTTGGGGGACGGTGGCGGGTCCAGGGGGGTTTGACCGAATACGACGAACGACCCGGGCACAAGCTCGGTGAGCCAGTAGACAACAGCACGACGTCGCGAGCCACGCGCCGCCGGGTTGGTCCGAAGGCTCACCGAGCTTTCGCTCGTCCGGGGTCGGTCCCGCCTAGGGTGAACGGGTGCGAGCCCGCCTGGTCGTCGCGGTCCTGTCGGGCCTGCTGCTGGACGTGGCGTTCCCTCCGCACCACCTCTGGTGGCTCGCGCCGGTGGCCGTCGCCCTGCTCACGAACACCCTGCGCGGCCGCACCCTGCGGCAGGGCGCCCTGCTCGGTTGGGTGCACGGGCTGGCCTTCTTCGGGACGATGCTCGTCTGGACCGGCACCATCGCCGGGCCGCTCGCCTGGATCGCGCTGACCCTGCTCGAGTCGCTGTTCACCGCCGTGCTCGGGGTCGCCCTGACCGCCGTGCTCCGGCTGCCGGCGTGGCCGCTGTGGGCGGCTGCGGCCTGGGTCGGTGAGGAGGCGCTGCGGGACCGGTTGCCGTTCGGCGGCTTTCCCTGGGGACGCCTCGCGTTCAGCCAGGGGCACACCCCGCTGACGCCGCTGGCGTCGTGGGGCGGGGCGCCGCTGGTGACCCTCGCCGTCGCCGCGCTGGCCGCTCTTCTCGTCCGCGCCCCGGGGCGCGCCGTGCTGCTCGGGCCGGCCCTGGTGGTCCTGGCGCTCAGCACTCCCGTGCCGACCGGCGGCCAGCCCGTCGACGTGGGTGTCGTGCAGGGGAACGTGCCACGGATCGGACTGGAACGGCCCGACCAGGTGTCGCAGGTCCTCGCCAACCACGTGGCGGCGACCCATCAGCTCGCCCGCGACGTCCGGGAGGGGACGCAGCCCGCACCGCAGCTGGTCATCTGGCCGGAGAACGCCAGCGACCTCGACCCCTACACCGACGTGCGGGCGGCGGCGGACATCAGCGGTGCGGTCACCGACGTCGGCGTGCCGGTGCTCGTGGGCGCGGTCACGGACGGCCCCGGGCGGTTCGTGAGCAACCGCGGCATCGTGTGGGACCCGGTGACCGGGCCGGGCTCGTCGTACGTCAAGCGCCATCCCGTGCCGTTCGGCGAGTACATCCCGTTCCGCTCCCTGGTGCGGGCCGTCACCAAGAAGGTGGACCTGGTGCCGCACGACTTCGCGCGGGGGAGGGGACCGGGGGTGCTGACGGTCGGGCCGGCCACGGTCGCCGACGTGATCTGCTTCGAGATCGCCTACGACGGGGTGGTGCGCGACGCCGTCCGGGGAGGCGGCAGGCTGTTGGTCGTGCAGACCAACAACGCCACCTTCGGCCGGAGCGGGGAGACCACCCAGCAGCTCGCCATGAGCCGGCTCCGGGCCGTGGAGCTGGGCCGGGCCGTGGTGGTCGCGGCGACCAGCGGGGAGTCGGCCGTCATCGCGCCGGACGGCCGGGTGCAGCACCGCACGCGGCTCTTCACGCGCGACGTGACGGTGCAACGCGTCGTGCTCCGCTCTGGCAGCACGGTCGCGACCCGGGTCGGCGCCTGGCCCGAGCTGGCCCTGTCGCTGCTGGCGCTCGGGGCCGTCGTCGTGGGCGTGCGCCGATGAGCCTCGGGTCCGTCCTGGTCATCGTCCCGACGTACAACGAGCGGGAGAACCTGGAGCTCATCGCTGCCCGGCTGCACGAGGCCGTCCCTGCGGCGCACCTGCTGGTGGTCGACGACAACAGCCCGGACGGCACGGGCAAGATCGCTGACGAGCTCGCGGCGACCTCTGACTGGGCGCACGTCCTGCACCGCACCGGCAAGCAGGGCCTCGGCGCGGCGTACGTCGCCGGGTTCGGGTGGGCGCGCGAGCACGGGTACGACGTGGTCGTCGAGATGGACGCCGACGGCTCGCACGCGCCCGAGCAGCTGCCACGGCTGCTCGCGGCCCTGGAGAACGCCGATCTCGTGCTCGGGAGCCGGTGGGTCGACGGGGGGCAGGTCGTGAACTGGCCCAAGTCGAGGGAGCTGCTGAGCCGCGGGGGCAACCTGTGGACGCGCCTGGCGCTCGGCCTCCCGCTGAGGGACGCGACCGGGGGCTATCGCGCGTACCGCCGGGTGGTGCTCGACGAGGTGCTGGCGCGGGACGTCGCCAGCCAGGGCTACTGCTTCCAGGTGGACCTGGCGTGGCAGATCTGGCAGGCCGGCCACCGGGTCGTGGAGGTGCCCATCACGTTCGTGGAGCGCGAGCGCGGCGAGTCGAAGATGAGCCGGGCGATCGTGCTGGAGGCGCTGTGGCGCGTCACCCTGTGGGGTGTGACGAGCCGGCGCTCGCACCGGCGGGTGACCTGATGCCGCTGCTGCTGCTCCTGCTGTTCGTGGTCGTCCCGATCGTGGAGATCTACGTGATCGTCCAGGTGGGGGAGGCGATCGGGGTCGTCCCGACGCTCGCGCTGCTGATCGCCGACGCGGTGATCGGGACGTGGCTGTTCCGGCGGGAGGGGCGCCGCGCCTGGGAGGCGCTGCGCCAGGCGCTGGGCGAGCACCGGGTACCGACCAGGGAGGTCGCCGACGGCGCGCTCATCGTGGTCGGCGGTGCGCTCATGCTGGCGCCGGGCTTCGTCACCGACGGGGTCGGGCTGCTCTGCGTGCTGCCCCCCACGAGGGCGTTCCTGCGCCGGCTGCTCACCGGCTGGGTCGGCCGACGCCTGCTGGTGGCACCCCGTCCGCGGCGCCGCGGCACCCCCGACGTCATCGAGGGCGAGATCGTCGACGAGTGACCCGGACGCGGGTCCGGCTCAGGCGCTCTTGCGCCGGGTCTTGCGCTCCGCGGCCTGCTGCGCCTTGAGCTGCGCCTTCACCGCGCCCTGCTGCTCGTGCAGCGCCGCCAGCCGCTCGGCGAGGACCTCCTCGAGCTCGGCGAGGGTCCGGCGCTCGAGCAGCATGTCCCAGTGCGTGCGGGCGGGCTTGACCGCCTTGGCCTCGGGCTGCTCCACGTCGCGGCGCAGGGCTTCCGACCCGCAGACCCGGCACTCCCAGGTGGGCGGGATGTCGGCCTCGGCGGCGAACGGGACGGTCGTCTCGTGCCCGGCGGCGCAGTCGTACGCGGTGAAGGCGCGGGGAGCGAACTCGGTGTGCCGGTCGCTCTCGTAGCTCACCGACCCGAGGCGGCTGCCTCGCAGCACACGGTCACTCATGGGGGCCTCCGAAACGCACCGGTTCACAGCTAGGGGGTGGGTGTCCTGATCAACGACCGGACGCTCGGAAGGATTCCCCGCCCTGCGCGTGACACCTGCCTGCCGGAGGTGACCGTTGTCGCTACATGTCCGTTTCCTCCCGGTTCACGGGGTCGACAGGCTCAGGGTGGCGGGGGAGAGTGCCGACCTCAGGAGCACCAGAGGACCCACGCACCCCAGGTGTCCCAGGAGGACCCCCATGCACCGCATCACGCGCGCCTGGCACGCCCTGCCTGTGCTGCTCGTGTGCGCGGCGCTGGCCGCCACGAGTCTCGGCTCGGCGTCCGGCGGGGGAGCCCGGGACCCCGCGCGGGCGGTGCTGGCCGCGGCGAGGGGCCACCTCGGCGACGGGTACGTGTGGGGCGGGACGGGGCCCCGGGCGTTCGACTGCTCGGGTCTGATGCTGATGCTGTGGAGCAGGAGCGGCCACGTGCGGCACATGCCGCGCACGGCGGCGCAGCAGCAGGCCTGGGCCGTCCCGATCCCGCTGGAGCAGGCCCGTCCCGGCGACCTCGTCTTCTTCGGGGACCCCGTCACCCACGTCGGGCTGGTGATCGGGCGGCTGCACGGCGTGCTGCAGATGATCGACGCGTCCGCCTCGCACCACGGCGTGGTCCGGCGCACGGTCTGGCGCAGCGGCGTGGTGCGCTTCGGCCGCGTCCCGCGACCCGGGATGCCGCGGGTGCGCCCCTGGCACCACCCCGCCCCTCGCCCCGCCCCTCGCCCCGCCCCCCGGCCGGCGGCGACGCCGGCGGCCCCGCTGGTCTCGCCCCGCGACCCGGCCCTGCACGGCCGCCGGCCGCTGAGCGGGCTCTCGCGCCGACCGGCCGCGCCGACCGCGAGGATGCAGAGGTACGTGCGGCTGGCCCGCGGACAGGTCGGCGCCCGCGGCTGGAGCGACGACGCCCTCGCGACGGCGCTGTGGCACCGCGCGGGCGGGGCCGCGTCGCCGGCCAGCCGGACCGCCATCCGGAACCGCACGTCGCGGGTCCTGCTGCGGGCCGCCCGCCCCGGCGACCTGGTGCTCTACCCGGCGCCGAGCGGCCATGTGGGCATCTACGTCGGCGGCGGCTGGATGGTCGACGCGTCCCGGTCGCTCGGGAAGGTGACGCTCCGCCCGGTGTGGGCGGCCCCCGGCGTACAGCTCGTGCGCTGGACCCGGTGACGGACACGGTGAGGACACGGTGACGCAACTCTCGCTGCGATCGTCACCTACCGGCCGGTAGGCTCCCGGCACCCCCAGCCTGACCTAGGAGCCCCCCACGTGACCCGTGGCCGTCTGTTCGCTGCCCTCATCGGGGCGTCCTGCCTGCTCGTCGCCGGACTGGTCGCCACCCCCGGCGCCTCCGCGGCGACCGCGCAGTCCTCCCTGGCCGTCCCGTCGACCCCGGGCAAGACCGCCGTCACCTGGTCGGGCACCGCGCCCTTCAACAACAACCAGGACGGCCTGGTCTACGGCCAGCTCGGCCTCGACGACCCCAAGAACTCCTGCTCGACGAGCAACACGAGCCTCAACGACCAGCACACGGTCAAGGTCAGCTTCCCGTCCGGCCTCAGCAAGAGCTACGACACGCTCGTCCGCTTCACCATCAAGTGGACCGACACCGTCGGCGCCAACACGACCAACGACATGGCGCTCTACGTCTACGGCCCGGACGGCAAGCTCGTCGCGGCCAGCGACGGCAGCCAGGCCCAGGAGGGCATCAACGTCACCGACCGCACCGGCGGCGTCTACACCGTGCTGGTCTGCGCGTTCCAGAACCTGCCGGAGGGCACGCCGTACACCGGGGCGGCGACGGCGTACACCGTCGTCCCGGCGCACTTCCCGAAGGCCACCGGTGTCGTCGCGCCGACCTACCGGCAGTACGAGGCGCCGAAGGGGAAGTCCGACAACGCCGGCGAGCCGAGCATCGGTGCCAACTGGAAGAGCGGCAACACGCTGTTCACCTCCAACACCGACGAGTACGTCGTGACCTTTAACGACACCCTCGGCACCTCGTCCTGGACGCTGGTGAACGACGACATCACGGACCCCTCGAACAAGATCAGCTTCGACCCGATCGGCTTCACCGACCACCAGACAGGCCGCACGATCGTCAGCCAGCTCTACCTGGCGTGCAGCGCAGCGGCGTACAGCGACGACGACTTCGCGACGCTGGCCACCCCGCAGCAGGGCTGCGGCACCGGGCTGAACGGCTTCGACCACCAGACGTTCGGCGGCGGCGTGTACCCCGAGGGCAAGGGGCCGCTGCTCTCGTACCCGCACGCGGTCTACTACTGCTCCCAGGGCCAGGGCCTGGTGCTCGGCGGCGCGACCTGCGCGCGGAGCGACGACGGCGGCATCACGTTCAACCCGCCGGTCGCGACGTGGACGACGCAGTGCTCCGGCATCCACGGCCACGTGCAGGTGAGCCCCAAGGACGGCACCGTCTACCTGCCGAACTCCAAGTGCGGCGACAAGCAGGGCGTCGCGGTCTCCCGCGACGGCGGCGACACCTGGGTGGTCCGCACCATCCCGGACAGCATCGCGGGGGAGAGCGACCCCTACGTCGGTGTCGGCACCGACGGCACCCTGTACGTCAGCTACAGCGACGGCACCGGCCACGCCCGGGTGGCCGTCTCCCGTGACCACGGCGCGACGTTCGCCAAGAGCGTCGACGTCGGCACGCCGAAGGGTGTCCGCAACAGCGAGTTCGCCATGGTCGTCGCCGGCGACGGCGACCGCGCGACCGTCGCCTTCCTCGGGACGACGACGCCGGGCTCGACCCAGGCGGCGTCGTTCGGCAAGAACGCCGCCGGGGACACGTTCGTCGGCGGGGCGTGGCACCTGTACATGGCCACGACCTACGACCGCGGCGCGACCTGGACGACCGTCGACGCCACCCCGCACGACCCCATCCAGCGGGGCTGCATCTGGAACTCCGGCGGCAGCAACCCGTGCCGCAACCTGCTCGACTTCGACGCGGTCACCATCGACAAGACCGGCCGGGTCATGGTCGGGTACGCCGACGGCTGCGTGGGCCCGACCATCGACCCCAAGAGCGACTGCGTGCTCAGCACCGACGTCTCCGCGAACAAGCTGGTCAACCACGGCGCGATCCTGCGCCAGATCAGCGGCAGGACGCTGTTCAAGGCCTACGACGCGACAGCGGGCGGCGTCACCGTGCCCCGCGGCACGCCCGGCACGAACAACAGCAGCGGCAAGGGCGGCAGCGGCCTGGCCGCGACCGGTGGTGCTCCGCTGCTCGCCCTCGCCGGGCTGCTCCTGCTCGGTGGCGGCGCGCTCTGGCTGCGCCGCCGCCGCGCCTGATTGGCAGGAATCCTCCGCCGGTCAGCAGTCCTGCCAGCGGCCGTCGCTGCGGCTCCGTGCTGGAGTGACCGCATGACGATCGTTCCCGACACCAAGGACTGGACCTGGGTGCTCACGCGCCCCTGCCCGGAGTGCGGCTTCGACGCGGGTGCGCTCTCGCGGTACGACGTCCCGCGCCGGCTCCGTGCGGCTGCCGCCGACCTGACCCGGGCCCTGGCCGCGCCGGACCCCGACCGCCGTCCGGCGCCGGCGGTCTGGTCGCCCTTGGAGTACTCCTGCCACGTGCGGGACGTCTTTCGTGTCTTCCTCGCGCGGCTGGAGCGGATGCTGGCCGAGGACGACCCAGTGTTCGCGAACTGGGACCAGGACCGCACGGCCGTCGAGGACGACTACGCCGCGCAGGACCCCGCCGTCGTCTCCGGCGAGCTCCGGGCTGCTGCTGACACCCTCGCCGACCGGTTCGCCGGGCTGCCGGACGACGCGTGGCAGCGGCCCGGCCGGCGCAGCGACGGCGCGGTGTTCACGGTGACGACCTTCAGCCAGTACCTCGTGCACGATCCCGAGCACCACGTCTGGGACGTCCGGAGCCGAGCAGCTGACGCGTGACCTCCCGCCGCCTCCCTGGTCCGCCACGTGGGGTTCTCAGTTCGCCGATAATCGACATTATGTCAAGTCGGGGTGGCGCGCCTGCACCAACCGCTCCCGAGGTGTGAGGATGGTCCCTCACGGATGAAGGGGCCGGTGGGAGAGCATCGTGGCGCAGGGCACGAGACGAGCTCCGCTCGTGATCGCAGGCATCGTCGGGCTGGCCCTGATCATCGGGGTGAAGCTGCTGGCCGGCGGCGGCGGTGACAAGGGCACGGGCGGCACGACCACCGGTGCGGCGCCGCTGAGCAGGGACTGCACGACGGTGCACCTGACGGCGTCGTCGGAGAAGGCGGCGCTGCTCACCCAGATCGCCAAGGACTGGAACGGCACCAAGGTGGACGGCCAGTGCGCCCAGGTGTCCGTGGTGAGCAAGGCCAGCGGCGGGGCCGCCGAGGCGCTGGCCCGCGGGTGGAACGAGGCCGTCGACGGGCCGCGCCCGGACGTGTGGTCCCCCGCCGCCTCGTCCTGGACCCAGCTGCTGCGGCAGAGGACCACCGCCGCCGACAAGCCCGACCTCATCGGCGCCGATCGGCTGCCGTCCATCGCGAACACCCCGCTCGTCATCGCCATGCCCAAGCCGATGGCCGTCGCGCTGGGGTGGCCGAAGAAGGCGCTGGGCTGGGGCGACGTCTACAAGCTGGCCCAGGACAAGGCCGGCTGGAAGAGCGTGGGCCAGCCCTACGGCGCGTTCACCCTGGGCAAGACCAACCCCAACTTCTCCACCTCCGGGCTGAACGCCACCATCGGCACCTACGTCGCGGCCACGGGGACCTCGAGCGACCTGACGCTCGCCAACCTCCAGGACCCCAAGGTGCAGGCCTACGCCAAGGCGGTGGAGAGCGCCGTCGTGCACTACGGGGACACCACACTGACCTTCCTGTCCAACCTGCAGAAGGCGGACGACCACGGCCAGGGGCTCAGCTACATCAGCGCCGTGGCGGTGGAGGAGAAGTCGGTATGGGACTACAACCAGGGCAACCCGACGGGCGACCCCACCACCCTCGGCAAGCACGCCAAGCCCCACACCCCTCTCGTCGCGATCTACCCGAAGGAGGGGACGCTGCTCAGCGACTCCCCTTACGCGGTGCTGAAGGCCGACTGGGTCACCGACAAGGTGCGGGCGGCGGCCGCCGCGTTCCTCAAGGAGCTGCAGGGCAAGAAGGCACAGCAGCGGTTCGCCGACGCAGCGTTCCGTGACAGCAGCGACCGGCCTGGCGACCTCATCACCCAGGACAACGGCCTGCTCCCCCACCAACCCACCCTGGTGCTCTCTCCCCCGGCGCCGAAGGTCCTCGCCCAGGTGGAGGCGCTCTGGAACGCCCAGCGCAAGCCGGCCCGGGTGCTGCTCGTCATCGACACGTCCGGCTCGATGGGCGACGACGCGGGCAACGGCAGCAGCAAGCTCGACACCGCGAAGCGGGCGGCCCTGCGCGCCCTCGACCAGTTCGGCCCCAACGACGACGTCGCCCTCTGGTCGTTCTCGACGCGGCTCGGCGACGACCCCGAGCCCTACCGCGCGCTGGTGCCCTTCCGGACCATCGGCGCCAACAAGTCGGCCCTGCGGGCAGCCATCTCGGGCCTGTCCCCCCAGGGCGGCACCGCGCTGTACACCAGCGCCGGCGCCGCGTACGACAGCATGGCGGGCCAGGTGTCGAGTGCCTCCATCAGTGCCGTCGTCTTCCTCACCGACGGGCGCAACGAGGACACCAACAACGACCTCGGCGCCCTGATCCAGAAGCTCTCCCCCGAGGACACGTCGAAGTCGGTGCGCTTCTTCCCCATCGGGTACGGCCGGGACGCCGACCTCCCCACCCTGACGCGGATCGCCGAGGCGGCCCGGGGCGCGGCCTACAACGCCTCGGACCCGGCATCGATCGACAAGGTCTTCACCTCCGTGCTCTCGAACTTCTGACCGGCGCATGGGCCGACTGCGCGAGGAGCTGCGGGACCCCTGGGGTGCCGTCGTGGCCGGCATCGCCGGCGGGGTGTCGTGGGCGGCGGCGGGCGTCATCGCCGCCGGGGTCCCGCCCGTCGCGCTCGGCATCGGCATCGGTGCCGCGGTGTACGGCGTGAAGGTCGCCGTCGGCGCGCTGACCCGCAGTCCGCACGACGTCGAGCTGCCGCCACCGGCCCGGCCGCGCTACGGGACGCCCGCCTTCGAGTGGCTGAAGCGGGCGGAAGCGGCGACCCGCAGCCTCGAGGAGATGGGCCGGCACGCGGGCAGCGCGACGGCGACGGACGTGGCGGTGCAGCGGGCGGCCGAGGAGGCCCGCGGCATCCTCACCGACATGCAGCGCCTCGGGGGTCAGGCGGCCGCGGTGATGGCGGCGATGTCGCGCGTCGACGCCCCCGGGCTCGACGAGGAGGCGGCCCGGCTGCAGGCCGCCGCGTCCCAGGCTCCCGGGGACGCGTCGGCGCAGGCGTCGTACCAGGCGTCGCGCGACCGGCTCGCTGTCCGGGACCGGCTGCAGCAGGCGGGCCAGGCGCTGGACGGCCGGCTGCAGGCCTCGGCGCTGGGGCTCGAGGGGCTGGTCGCGCGGGTCGCGGAGCTGTCGGCCACCGCGAACTCGGTCGGCCAGGTCGACCCCACGCCGCAGGACCTCGCGCAGCTCACGACCGAGCTCGACGGGCTGCGCATCGGCCTCGCCGACGTGGAGCAGGTCGCCCGCAAGGCGCTCGGCGCAGCCGGGTGACGGCTGCCGCGCGACCCGTCGCGGTCTTCGACATCGACGGCGTGCTCGCGGACGTCGGGCACCGGGTGCACCACCTCGAGGGCCGGCGCAAGGACTGGTCAGCCTTCTTCCGCGAGGCACCGCACGACGGTGTCCACGACGAGGGCCGGTCGCTGGCGCAGGAAGCCGCCAAGGACTGCGACATCGCCTACGTCACGGGCCGCCCGGAGTGGTGCCGCGCCGACACCGAGCGCTGGCTGCAGCGCCACGACCTGCCGCCGGGTCGGCTGCTGATGCGCCGCAACGGCGACCACCGCCCCGCCGCCCAGGCCAAGCTGCAGCTGCTGCGGGACCTCGCGAGGGAGCGGACCGTCGCGGTGGCGGTCGACGACGACCTGGACGTGTGCGACGCCTACGAGCAGGCGGGCTTCTCGGTGCTGCGGGCGGGATGGGCGCCGCGCTCCGACACCCTGCACCGGGCTCAGGAGGAGGACGGCCGGACCTGAGCCAGCGCGGCGAGCACGGGCGCCGCCTTGGCGTGCGCCTCCCGGACCTCGCCGGCGGGGTCGCTCCCCCAGGTGATCCCGCCCCCGGCCCACAGGTGCACCTGGCCGTCCGCGAGCGCGACGGTCCGGATGCTCAGCCCGACGTCCATGCCGCCCGGCCACACGAAGCCGAAGGCCCCCATGCTGACGCCGCGACCGACCGGCTCGAGGTCTGCGAGCAACCGGCAGGCGGCGTGCTTCGGGGCGCCGGTGACCGACCCCCCGGGCAGCACCGCGTGCAGCACGTCCGTCACCGTCACCCCCGCCGCCAGCTCCCCCGCCACGGTGGACGCGGCGTGCCACAGCCCGTTCCACTCCGAGGTGGCGTAGAGCTGCTCGACGACCACCGAGCCCGGCACCGTCACCCGCGCCAGGTCGTTGCGCTCCAGGTCGACGATCATGACGTGCTCGGCCCGGTCCTTCGCGCTGCTCCGCAGCGCCCGCTCGTCGCGGTCGGTGCCCTTGATGGGCACAGTGGTGACCCGTGAACCGGTCACCCGGACGAGCTGCTCCGGGGAGGCGCTCGCGACGACCCAGCCGTCCCCGGCGAGCACGCCGGCGTACCCGGCGCCGGGGAGGTCGGCGACCGCACCGGCCAGGGCGAACGGGTCCCCCTGGAAGTCCGCGCAGCGGTGGCCGACGACGTTGGCCTGGTAGACGTCGCCCCGGGCGATCGCCTGGCGCACCTGCTCCACGGCCGACGCGTGCGCCTCGTCGGACCAGCTCAGCCGCCACGGTCCCAGCGCGGCGCCTCGGGTCTCCCGCCGCGTGCCCGCGCCGCGCCGGTAGGCGACCGCGACCACCTCCGGCACCGCGACCGGGCTCGGGCGGCCCTCGGGCACCCCGCCGAGGCGGGCGCAGCCGACGGCGCCGACCAGCAGCCCGACCGCTGTGTCGCCCCGCTGCGTCACGGGCTCGCCGCCGAGGCCGTGCGCCTCGAGGAACCCGGCCAGCCGACCCGGGTCGTCGCCCTCCCAGCGGTCGACCTCCACGAGCCCCGTCTGCCAGGGCTCGGGCCGGCCGGGGAAGCGCTCTGTGTCCACAGCGTTACCCAAAGCGGCTGACGCTCGTTGGCTTCAGTGGGAGCGTGTGACGACCGACACACCTAGCAGGAACATCACCGCAGACCCAGAAGCAGCACCGACAGAAGCACCGACCTCGAACCCAGATCCGAGAACGAACATGAGCACCAGGATGTGCACGCACTTCCCGCCCTGCCCCTCGGCCGACGCGCCGGACCACGACGCGGCGCGCGTCGTGAGCGCGCACCCCGAGCAGGGCTGGAACCTCCTCTGCAACGGCGTCGTCGTGTTCGACGACACCGGTGAGCTGCTCCCCGACCGCCAGGTCGTGGCGCCTCACCGTCCCGCCTGCAAGCGCGTGGCCTGACCCGGCCTAGACCAGCTCGTCCATCGGCGGGCACGAGCAGACCAGGTTGCGGTCGCCGTACGCCCCGTCGATCCGCCGCACCGGCGGCCAGTACTTCGTCGCCTTGACCACCCCGGGCGGGTAGGCCGCCCGCTCCCGCTCGTACGGCAGGTCGCCGATGACGCTCGCCGCGGTGTGCGGAGCGCCCGCGAGGATCGCCCGGCCCTCGCCGTCGACGTCGTCGATCTCCGCCTTGATCGCGATCATCGCGTCGCAGAACCGGTCGATCTCCGCCAGGTCCTCGCTCTCGGTCGGCTCGATCATGAGCGTGCCCGCGACCGGGAAGCTCATGGTCGGCGCGTGGAAGCCGTAGTCGATGAGCCGCTTCGCGACGTCGTCCACCGTCACGCCGGTCTCCTTGGTGATCTGGCGGAGGTCGACGATGCACTCGTGCGCGACCAGGCCACCACGGCCGGTGTACAGCACCGGGTAGTGCGGCTGCAGCCGGGCCGCGATGTAGTTCGCGGACAGCACGGCCACCTGGGTGGCCCGGGTCAGCCCCTCGCCACCCATCATGCGCACGTAGGCCCAGCTGATCGGGAGGATCCCCGCGCTGCCGTACGGCGCCGCGCTGATCGGACCGGGGCCGGTGGCCGGGCCGCACTCGTCGTTGAGGGGGTGGTTCGGCAGGTACGGCGCCAGGTGGCTGCGCACCCCGACCGGGCCCACGCCGGGACCACCGCCGCCGTGCGGGATGCAGAAGGTCTTGTGGAGGTTGAGGTGGCTGACGTCGGCGCCGAACTTGCCCGGCTGCGCCAGGCCGACGAGCGCGTTGAGGTTCGCACCGTCCACGTAGACCTGGCCGCCGGCGTCGTGGACGAGCCCGCAGATCTCGGTGACCTGCTGCTCGAACACGCCGTGCGTGCTCGGGTAGGTGATCATGATCGCCGCGAGGTCGTCGGCGTGCTCGGCGATCTTGGCCTTGAGGTCCTCGACGTCGACGTCCCCGCTCGGCGTGGTGCCGACCACGACGACCTTGAGGCCGGCCATCACCGCGGACGCGGCGTTCGTGCCGTGGGCGCTCGCGGGGATGAGGCAGACGTCGCGCTCCGCGTGCCCGTTCGCCCGGTGGTACTCGTGGATCGCGAGCAGGCCGGCCAGCTCCCCCTGCGAGCCGGCGTTCGGCTGCAGCGACACCGCGTCGTACCCGGTGATCGCGCACAGCCAGCTCTCCAGGTCACTGACCAGCTGCCGGTAGCCGCGCGCGTGCTGGGTCGGGGTGAACGGGTGGATCGCGCCGAACTCCGGCCAGGTGATCGGCTCCATCTCCGTGGTGGCGTTGAGCTTCATCGTGCAGGAGCCGAGCGGGATCATGGATCGGTCCAGCGCGAGGTCCTTGTCGGCGAGCCGCCGCAGGTAGCGCAGCAGGGCCGTCTCGCTGTGGTGGGTGTGGAAGACCTCGTGGGTGAGGAACGGGCTGGTACGACGAAGGGCGTCGGGCAGCGCGTCGGGCGTCGCCGCATCGAGGGCGTCCCAGTCCTGCCGCGGGACACCGAAGGCGTCGGTGACCGCGTCGAGGTGCGCACGGGTGGTCGTCTCGTCCGTGCTGATGCCGATCGTGGTGCCGTCCAGACGCAGGTCGACGCCACGGGCCCGGGCCGCCTCGACGATCTCGGCCGCGTTGTCCCGCTCGACCGTGACGGTGTCGAAGTAGCTGCCGGTGGCCCCCAGGGCGGCGCCGAGCAGGGCGGCGTACCGGTGGGTCCTGCGGGCGATGGTGGTGAGGCCCTCCGGGCCGTGCCACACGGCGTACATGCCGGCGATGACGGCCAGCAGCACCTGGGCGGTGCAGATGTTGGAGGTCGCCTTCTCGCGCCGGATGTGCTGCTCGCGGGTCTGCAGCGCCAGCCGGTAGGCGGAGTGCCCGTCGGCGTCGACGCTCACCCCGACGAGCCGGCCCGGGATGGCCCGCTCCAGACCGCTGCGGACCGCCATGTAGCCGGCGTGCGGACCGCCGTACCCGAGGGGGACGCCGAAGCGCTGCGAGGTCCCGACGGCGACGTCGGCACCGGCCTCGCCAGGGCTCTCGAGCAGGGTGAGCGCGAGCAGGTCGGCGGCGACGACGAGCAGCGCGCCGTGCTCGTGGGCGTGCTGCGCCAGCGGCTTCAGGTCCCTGACCTGGCCCGTTGTCCCGGGGTACTGGACGAGGAGCCCGAAGATGTTGTTAGGAAGACTTGTCGTCGTGTCGACTTCCACGACCTCGATGCCGAGCGGCAGCGCCCGGGTCCGCACCACCGCGATGGTCTGCGGGTGGGCGTCGGCGTCGATCGCGAAGACCGCGTCCGCCGGTGCCTTGGACTGCCGCCGGCACAGCGTCATCGCCTCGGCCGCGGCCGTGCCCTCGTCGAGCAGGCTGGCGTTGGACGTCGGCAACCCGGTCAGGTCGCCGACCATCGTCTGGAAGTTGAGCAGCGCCTCGAGCCGGCCCTGGCTGATCTCGGGCTGGTAGGGCGTGTAGGCGGTGTACCAGGCGGGGTTCTCCAGCACGTTGCGCAGCACGACCGGCGGGGTCACCGTGCCGTGGTATCCCAGCCCGATCATCGGGACCTGCACGGTGTTCTGCGCAGCGAGAGCCCGCAGCTCAGCGAGGGCCTCCTGCTCGGTGGCGGCCGGCGGCAGCTGGAGCCGCTCGGTGGCCCGGATGGCGTCGGGGACCGCTGTGCTCGCCAGGTCCTCGAGGCTGCCGTGACCCACGACGGCGAGCATCTTGGCGATCTCGTCGTCGGACGGGCCGATGTGCCGGGACGCGAACGGGGCGGCGGACTCGAGGCTGTTGAGCGTCACAGGGGTCTCCGGAGGGCATGCTGGCGCGGACCCTCCCCCTCTGTCATGGGACCTGAGAGCTTCACCTGCGCAGTGGCACTGCCATGCCGTGCGCGGGCTTGCACCGTCGGCGAGCGCCCGCTGCCACGAGCACTGCTTTCCAGAGGCGCCTACCCCGTGCGGTCCGTGGGCCTGAGAGGTTGTCGGGGAGAGGATGCTCCTTCGGCGCCCGGCGCTGGCTTGCGCAGGGACTCTCCCGCGTGGGGTGGTCGGCACCCCCGAAACTACCAGCGCTCCCGCCTTGCGTCCTCGTTCGCCGCACCTGACGCGCGGACCAGGTGTGCCGGACGTCAGGCGCTGGTGCGCCGCTTGCGCCGGCTGGCGAGCTCGTCACCGGGGTGCGCCTCGGCAGGGACCGGCTCGTCGCGGTGCGCCCGCTCCCCCGGCAGCTGCGCGAGGGTGCCCTCGACGTCACGGACCTGCCGCCCCACCGCGATGGCGAAGACCGCCTGGCCGCCCTGGAGCAGGTCCACCATCTCGTCGGTGCTGGTGCACTCGTAGACCGTGGTCCCGTCGCTGATCAGGGTGACCTGGGCGAGGTCGTCGACGCCGCGGTGCCGCAGCGTGGCGATGGCGGTGCGGATGTTCGGCAGCGAGACGCCGGCGTCGAGCAGCTTCTTGACCACCTTGAGCACCAGGATGTCGCGGAACCCGTAGAGCCGCTGGGTCCCGGACCCCGACGCCTCGCGCACGCTCGGCTCGACCAGACCGGTGCGGGCCCAGTAGTCGAGCTGGCGGTAGGTGATGCCGGCTGCGCTGCAGGCGGTCGGACCGCGGTAGCCGATGTCCTCCACCAGGCCACCGGGCCGCTCCTCGGCGGGCAGGTCGTCGAACAGCGTGCCCTGCAGGGTGACGGCGCTCTGCTGGCTCGTCCGGGGGCCGGTCGTGTCGGGCTCGTCCGCGTCCACCAGGGCTCCGCTCTCGTCGTACCGCCTGCTTGCCTGCCGTGCTCGAGGGACGTTAGGAACCCTCGACCTCGGGGTCAACGACCCGAGCGGCGCGTCTCAACCTTCAACCTCTTGTTGAGAGTGAGGCCTCACGCGTCCTTCTCGAAGTCCTCGGGGGAGATCGTGTCGAGGAACTCGCGGAACCGCTCCACCTCGTCCTCCTGCTCGTCCGGGATGGCGATGCCGGCCTCGGCGAGCACCGACTCCTCCCCCCGGATGACCGTGCCGGTGCGCATGGCGAGGGCGATGGCGTCGCTGGGCCGGGCGCTCACGGTCACCCCGCCGTCGAAGCTCAGCTCGGCGTAGAACACGCCGTCGCGCAGGTCGCTGATCGTCACGGCCTGCAGCGGCCGGTCGAGGGCGTCGAGGAGGTCCTTGAGCAGGTCGTGCGTCATCGGCCGCTGCGTGACGACGCCCTGCTGGGCGAAGGCGATCGCGGTCGCCTCGACCGCGCCGATCCAGATCGGCAGGTAGCGGTCGCCGGTGGCCTCCTTCAGCAGCACGATCGGCTGCTGGCTGGGGAGCTCGACCCGCACGCCCACCACGGTCAGCTCGGTGGGGGCCGGGCCGTCGGGGTCGTTCATGGTTCGACCCTACTCCGCCCGGCGGTCTCCGGCACCTGTCGGAACAACACCCGTGTGACGAGCGACGGACTACCGACGCAGCCCCGGGGCGAGGCCCGCCTTGACCAGGGTGGCGTGCAGCTTGACGGACAGCGAGGCGAGCTCGCGTGCGACCTCGTCGGCGCGGGCGCGGGCCTCCGGGTTGCGCTGCCGCACCAGGGGGGTGACCACCTGCTCGACGAGGCCGATCTCGCGCTCTGCTGCCGACTTGAAGGGGCGCAGGTGCCGGGCCTCGATGCCGAACCTGGCCATCTCGGCCACCGTCTTCGCGATCACCAGCGCGTCGCCGTCGTAGTGGCTGCTCCCGGACCGGGGGCTCACCAGCCCGAACTGCTCGAGCTGCTCGAGCTGCTGCGGCTCGAGGCCCGCCGCGTCGAGCAGCTCGCGGCGCGACAGCCGCACCTCGCTGGCGTCGGGGCGGAAGGCCTCCGGTCCCGGCATGCCCTCCGCAGCGACCAGCGCGCGCGGCACGCGCGGGCCCGCGCTGCCCGTCGACGGCGGCTCGAGCCCCCGGTCGATGGCGTCCAGGTGCTCCTTGATCACCCGCAGCGGCAGGTAGTGGTCGCGCTGCGCCGACAGCACGTAGCGCAGCCGGCTGACGTCCTCACGGGAGAACTTGCGGTAGCCGGAGGAGGTCCGTTCCGGCTTGATGAGCCCCTCGTCCTCGAGGAAGCGGATCTTGGAGATCGTCACGTCCGGGTACTCGGGGCGCAGCTGCCCGAGCACCTCGCCGATGCTCATGAAGGCGCGGGAAGGGCTGCCTGCGGCGTGCGGGACGGCCACCTCAGCTCCCCTCCTCACTGGGGCGGGAGCCGGTGAGGAAGACCAGCCGGTACTTCCCGACCTGCACCTCGTCGCCGCCCGCGAGCGCGGCCGTCTCGATCCGCTCCCGGTTGAGGTAGGTCCCGTTGAGGCTCCCGACGTCGCGCACCACGAAGCCACCGCCCTCGCGACGGAACTCCGCGTGCCGTCGCGAGACGGTCACGTCGTCGAGGAAGATGTCGCTGTCCGGGTGCCGTCCCGCCGTGGTCACGTCCGCGTCGAGCAGGAAGCGGGAACCGGCGTTCGGCCCGCGCTTGACGACGAGCAGCGCCGATCCGGGCGGGAGCGTGTCGGCGACACCGGACTCGTGCTCGTCGGTGGTCTCGACCTCCGCTGCCGACCCGCTGTCGAGGGCCCCCTCGAGGGCCGCCAGCGAGATCGTGGACGTGCTGTCGGTGCTCTCCCCCTGCCGGTCGCCCGGGACCGGTCGGTTGGTGGCAGCCCCGCAGCGCGCGCAGAAGCGGCTGTCGTCGGGGTTCTGCTGACCGCACTGGGTGCAGAACACGGTGTCGCCGCCCTCCTCGAGTGCCTGCGCAGGTGACCTGCACGCCGGCGCACCGCGAACCTAGCGGCGGCTGACCTCAGGGTCAACCGGTGGTCGACAGTCTCTCACCTGTGCGATATCGGCACGAGGTCGAGACGCATGCGCCTCTAGTGTCCAGTCAGGCTCTCGTACGCCGCGGCGTCGAGGAGGCCGGGGCTGGCCAGCGCGGCGGCTACGCCGTCGGTGGGGGCGATCTCCACCATCCACCCCTCGCCGTAGGGGTCGCTGTTGACGAGCTCCGGGTTGGCGTCGAGGGCCTCGTTGCGGGCCACCACCGTCCCGGCGAGGGGGGCGTACACGTCGGAGACGCTCTTGGTGGACTCCACCTCCCCCATGCTCTGCCCGGCGCTCACCTCGGTGCCGACCGCGGGCAGCGTCACGAAGACGATGTCACCGAGCGCCTCCTGGGCGTAGTCGGTGATGCCGATGCGCAGGTTGTCGTCGACGGCCTTCACCCACTCGTGCTCGGCGGTGTACGTCAGATCGGCGGGGTTCAACGCGGCCTCTTCCGGTGGAGCGCCGGGCGGGCCGGCGGCGGTGGGTCCTGCGCGCGGGTCGCGCGGCATCAGTCGGGGCGAGCGTAACGAGGCGCCGAGAGCGCCCGCAAGGCGGTCACCCGCAGCCGGTCGCCCCGGGACACCTGGGTGCTGCCGCCCTGCTGCTGGACCGCGTCCTCCACACCGCCGGGGATCGCCATGGCACCCGCCAGCGTGCCCGGGTCGCCGAGGGCGGTGAACCGGAACGGCGCAGTGAGGTGGGTCCCCCCGACCGTCACGCCGGTCGACTCGTCCACGAGCGCCGTCTGCGCGACGACGCGCACCGCGACGATCTTGCCGTCGCTCCCCGTGCCCTCGAACTGGACGGCCTCCGCGCCGGCGTTGCGCAGCTCCTCCAGCACGTCGAGCAGCACCGAGGCGCTGACCTGGTCCTTGGGGTCGGTGATCCGCACCTGCACACCCGGTCCGCTCGCCGCGACCGTGCCGGCGAGGATGCCGAGCTGCTGGGTCCGGCGCCGGGCCTCGGCGAGCGCCGCCTCGGTGGCGCCGGTCCCTGTCGTCAGGCGCTGCTTGGTCTCGGTGAGGCTCGCCACCTCCTGGCGGAGCCGGTCGCTGCGGTTCGACAGCTCGTCGAGGATCTGGACGAGGTCCTCCTGCCGGGCACTGGCGAGGACGCCCTCCTTCTGGGTCGAGCGCACCTGCACGGCCAAGGCGAAGCCGAGCACGCCCAGCAGCACGGCGACGAGGACGTCGACGCGCCGGGCCCGGGGCCGCAGCAGCTGTCGGAGGCGCCGCACGTCAGGCCCGGAACAGGTGCCGACGGATCGCGGCGGCGTTGGTGAAGATCCGGATGCCCAGGACGACGACGACGCCGGTGGACAGCTGGCCCCCGACGCCCAGCTGGTCCCCCAGGAACACGACCAGCGCGGCCACCAGGACGTTGCTCACGAAGGACACGACGAAGACCCGGTCGTCGAAGATGCCGTCCAGCTGGGCGCGGACCGCACCGAAGACGGCGTCGAGCGCTGCCACCACCGCGATCGGGAGGTACGGCTGCAGCGCGTCCGGGACGGTGGGGTGCAGCACCAGGCCGAGCACGACGCCGAGCGCCAGCGCGAGGGCGGGGATCACGACGTGCCTCCGGAGGTGCGGGGTGTGACGGCTCGGGCGGTGTGCAGCTCCGGCGGCGGGGCGGCGGGCAGCGACAGCGAACCGGCGCGTCGGACCGTGAAGCCCAGGCCGTACAGCGAGGTGTAGGTGGTGAAGCGACGTGCGGTCTTGCTGTCGGCGAACGCGGGTTCCAGGACGTCCACGTCGCCGACCGCGGACAGCCGGTAGGGCGGCGACAGCGGCCGGAAGTCGACCAGGACGGCCTCGCCTGCCGAGCGGATCGCGGTCAGGGCGGTGAGGCGCTGCCCGTTGACGCTGATCGCCTCGGCACCGGCGGCCCACAGCGCGTTCGCGACGTCCTGCAGGTCACGGTCGTAGATGCGGCCGTCCCCGAGCTGGCCCCCGCGACCGTCGACGCTGCTGTCGGCGTCCGGCGCGTCGTCGAGGGTCACGACCAGGCCCGGCCCGGTGACCCGGGTCTGCCCCGTGGCCAGCTCCAGGGCCGCGACCCGCGCGGCGAGGCGGCGACCGCTGGCGTCGTCGCCGAGGCCGACGTCGCGCGCCTGACGCACCTGCGCCCGCAAGGCGTCGGCCTGCGCGGCGAGCCGGTCGGTCTCGGCGGTCTGGGTGCGGATGTCGGCCACCAGCGCGCGCCGGACGGCGCCGGCCGCTCCGGCGCTCCGGCGGGACTGCGCCGTGCCGACACCCACCACGAGGCCGACCAGCCCGAGCAGAGCGACTGCGCGCAGCGCCCGCGCGCGGCCCGTCCCCTGCCTGCCCGGAGGGGGCAGCTCGGCCTTGCGCCGGGCTGCCTCGGCGTACGCCGGGTCGAGCGCCGCATCCGTCATGTCGACAAGGAGGCTCATCGACCCATCGACACGCCTGGGCGCGGGGCCAGCGTCGGACATGTCCCCATCCTGCCCCACGCCGCGACCCGGCTGCGCACGGTCGGCCAGCCGAGGAGGTGTCATCCGGTCGGCGGTGCGGCGTCCTCGACGACCGCGGCCCAGCTGGTGAGCAGCGCACCGGCCCGCACGGCGTCGGGTCCCTCGGCCCACAGGTGCGTCACCGCCTGTGCCGGGTCGGGCAGCACGAGCGCCCAGCTCCCGTCCGGCTCGACGACCCGTACGCCGTCCGTCGTGTCGAGCTCGCGATCACCGGCCAGCTCGACGACCCGGCGCATGACGGTGCCCTTCGCGGCCCAGGGCGTGGCGACGGAGCGCCGCACGACGTGCGCCTGCGGGATGCGCTGGTCGATCTGCGACAGCGTCAGCTGGGTGCGCGCCACCAGCCCGACCAGTGCCGCGAAGGCCGCGACCGCGTCCACCGCCGTGCTGAACTCGGGGAAGACGAACCCACCGCGGCCGTCGCCCGCGAACACCACGCCCGGCTCCCCCGCCCGGCCGGACAGGTCGTCGGGGGACGTCGAGGTCCACAGGATGTCCGCCCCGTGGAACTGGGTGACCTGCTCGGCGACCCGGGTGGTCGTCACCGGCAGCGCCATCGTCGCGCCCCGACCGCGCTCCGCCGCCACGAGGTCGAGCATGACGAGCAGCGCACGATCGTCATGGACGAGCTGGCCACGATCGTCCACCAGTGCCAGTCGCTCGCCGACGTGGTCGAACCGCACCCCGAAGGCCGCGCGCGAGCTCGAGACGAGGTCGCCCAGCCGGTGCACGGCCTGCATGTGGACGGCGAGCGTCTCGGTGGTGGTGACGTCGTCCAGCCGGTTGTTCACGGTGAGCACGTCGACGCCGAGCCGGCCCAGCAGCGTGGGCAGCACCAGCGCCGCCGCACCGCCGGCCGCGTCGACGACGACCTTCAGGCCCGCCTCCGCGACCCCGCGGGTGTCGATCGCCCCCAGGAGGTCCTGGGAGTAGGAGTCGAGCAGGCGGGACGGGAAGCTCAGCTCCGCGATCTCCCCCGGGAAGGCGCGCCGGAACTCCTGGCGGCTGAAGGTCCGCTCGATGCGGCGCTGCTGCGCCTGGGACAGGTCCGCCCCGCGGTCGTCGGTGAAGATGATGTCGATGGACTGCGGGTCCCCCGGCGACGTGCGCAGCACCACTCCCCCGGCCGCGGCACTGCGCCCCGTCTCGTACCGCGCCACCGGCAGTGGCACCACCTCGAGGTCGACCACGTCGATGGCGGAGCTCGTGAGCGCGGCGATGACGGCGCGCTTGAACGCGCGCGCCGCCCGCGAGGCGTCGCGGCTCGTCGTGACGACGCTGCCCTTCTTCAGGGTCGTGGCGTACGCCGACGCGAGCCGCACGACGTACTCCGGCGTGATCTCGACGTTGACCAGCCCCGAGACCCCTCGCGGACCGAACAGCGAGCTGGACCCCCGCGACTCCCAGATGACGCTGGTGTTGACGACCGCCCCGGCCTCGATGGTCTTGAAGGGGTAGACCCGCACGCTGTCGTGGATGAGGGCCTCCTCCTCCACGACGCACTCGTCCCCGATCACCGCGCCCTCGTCCACCCGGGCCCCGCGCATGACGTCGGTGCTCTTGCCGATGACGCAGCCCCGCAGGTTGGCGTGCGGCCCGATGAACGCGTTGTCGTGCACCACCGCCCGGTGCAGGAACGCCCCGCTCTTCACGACGACGTTGTCGCCGAGCACGGTGAACTCGCGCAGCTCGGCGCCGCCCTCGACCTGGGCGTAGTCGCCCACGAACACCGGGCCCTTGATGATGGCCTCCGGGTCGACCTCCGCGCCCTCACCCACCCACACACCAGGAGCCACTTCGAACGCAGCCATCTCAACCTCTACTTGATGGTTGAGCACATCCGCATGCACTCTCAAGTAGCTCTCGTGCGTCCCGACGTCCTCCCAGTACCCGTCGGCGACGTGGCCGTAGACCGGAGCCCCCGCCGCCAGCAGAGCGGGGAACACGTCCGCCGACCAGTCGACGACCTCGCCCGCCGGCACGTGGTCGAAGACCTCCGGCTCCATGACGTAGATGCCGGTGTTCACGGTGTCGCTGAACACCTGGCCCCAGGTCGGCTTCTCCAGGAAGCGCTCGACCCGGTCCTCCTCGTCGGAGATGACGATGCCGAACTCCAACGGGTTGGGCACCCGCTTCAGGCAGACCGTCACCAGCGCCCCCCGCTTGCGGTGGGCGGCCACCAGCTCGTCGAGGTCGATGTCGGTGAGCGCGTCCCCGGAGATGACGATGAAGCTGTCGTCGCGCAGCGCCGACTCGGCGTTCTTCACCGAGCCCGCGGTGCCCAGCGGCGCGTCCTCGGTGGCGTAGGAGAGGTGCATCCCGAGCTCCTCGCCGTCCCCGAAGTAGGTGCGCACCAGGGAGGCGAGGAACTGCACCGTGACCACGGTCTCGTCGAACCCGTGCCGGCGCAGCAGCCGCAGCACGTGCTCCATGATCGGCCGGTTGACCACGGGGAGCAGCGGCTTGGGCTGGTTGGCGGTCATCGGGCGCAGCCGGGTGCCCTCACCTCCGGCCATGACCACCGCGCGCACGCTCTGCTCCTAGGCGGACACGTTGCGGTCCGCCAGCACCAGCTGCCGGACCTGGACGACGTACAGGATCCCTGCCCAGACGTACAGCACGCTGCCCCATGTCGCAAATGCCCAGCCGAGCGGGCGGAACACCGTCGACAGCCAGTCATCTCTCCCCGGGAGGGCGGCCAGCAGCATCGGGAAGGCGTAGAGCAGGTTGAACGTGGCCGCCTTCCCGAGGAAGTGCACAGGCAGCGGTCCGTACCCGTGCCTGCTCAGCAGCGGCAAGGTCGGCAGCAGGGCCAGGTCACGGCCGACGAGGATCGCGGCCCACCAGAGCGGCAGCCCGTCCCGGACCACGAGAGCCACCAGCGTCGAGGCGATGTACAGCCGGTCCGCCGCCGGATCCAGCAGCTGGCCGAGCCGGCTGAACTGGTTGAACCGGCGGGCGATCTTGCCGTCGAGGTAGTCGCTGATACCGGCCGCCATCAGCAGCAGGATCGCCCAGCCGTCCCGGTGCGGACCGAGGACGAGGTACAGGAAGACCGGGACGCCTGCCAGGCGCAGAGCCGACAGCGCGTTCGGAACCGTCCAGATGCGGTCCGTGCTCGCCGTCGTCACGGACCGACCCTAGGGCACGAACCGCCGCCGGACATGACGGCGCGAGACACCTTCGAGGTGCCTCGCGCCGAACCGTCGGGCTGACAGGATTTGAACCTGCGGCCCCTTGACCCCCAGTCAAGTGCGCTACCAAGCTGCGCCACAGCCCGCGTCCGACACAGGCTAGCGGACGAGCAGCCCGCCCTGCAGGTTCGGCAGCCGGAAGGGCAGCTCGAAGCGTGCGTAGTGGCGCACGGTGATCGACGTCCTGCCCGCAACGACGGCGAAGGGGATCAGGTACACGCGCAGGTCACCGTCCACCACCGCGAAGACATCGATCTGGTCCGCTGTGTACACGTCGGGAACGCTGCGACCGAGAGCGGCGTCGTAGGTGGAGTGCGTCAGGCAGCAGACCCACGCACCGTCCTTCGTGCTGCAGGTCGCCTTCACCTGGACTCGGTGCATGGTCCCGTCGGCCTCGGTGAGCAGGTCGTAGACGGCAGGCTCCAACGGCCAGCAGATGGCGTGACCTGCGAGCATCAGCGCGCTGGCCACGAGCATGGGTGCAGCCGCGGAGAGCCGGTCCCACGACATCTCCTGGTGGAGACCGGACCCACGCAGCGTCCTGCCCGCAGTGAGGTGCGAGATGTCGATGCCGAGGGCCGCGCACCGCTTCCGGATGCTCGCTCGCGCGGTGCCCGAGTGCCTGGCGTAGCCCGCGGCCTCCAGCGCCTCCGGCCAGCTGGACGCGCCCTCGACTGCTGCCCGGATCGTCGCGTCGTCACGGCCGCCGGCCCCGAAGTGGCTGTAGTCGATCCCGAGGACCTCGCACCACGCCTTGAGCTCGCGACCCGTGCGCGGACTGGTCTTGCCCACCATGCGCAGCACACCGCGCCAGGACCGCGACGCCGCCACGGCAAGGCGGAGCTGCTCCTCGGTGACCCCGTGCACCCGACCTCCCTCGTCGTTCGAACACTAGGACGAGGGCCCGACAGTTCGGATCAGGTCTTCTTCTGCTTCTCCCGGACCTTCACGGCGACCTCGATGGGCGTGCCCTGGAAGCCGAAGTCCTCCCGCAGCCGGCGCTCGATGAAGCGCCGGTAGCCGGCCTCGAGGAAGCCGCTGGTGAACAGCACGAACCGGGGCGGGCGTACCCCTGCCTGGGTCGCGAACAGCACCTTGGGCTGCTTGCCGGAGCGCACCGGCGGCGGGGTCTGGGCGACCAGGTCGGAGATCCAGGCGTTGAGCTTGGCCGTCGGGATCCGGGTCTCCCAGCCCTCGAGCGCGGTGTGCAGGTGCTTGGCGATCTTGTCGGTCGACCGGCCGGTGAGCGCCGAGACGTTGAGCTGCGGCGCCCACTGGACCCGGGCGAGCTCACGATCGATCTCCTTGCCGATCGCGTAGCGTCGGTCCTCGTCGACGAGGTCCCACTTGTTGAACGCGATGACCAGGGCCCGGCCGGCGTCGACGACCATGCTGATGACGCGCTGGTCCTGCTCGCTGATGGGCTCGCTCGCGTCGAGCAGCACGATGGCGACCTCGGCGGCGTCGAGTGCGCTCTGGGTCCGCAGGCTGGAGTAGTACTCCGCGCCCGAGGCCTGGTTCACGCGCCGCCGAAGACCCGCTGTATCGACAAAGCGCCAAGTCTCTCCAGCGATCTCCACGAGGCTGTCGACGGGGTCTCGCGTGGTGCCGGCGACGCTGTCGACGAGCACCCGGGCCTCCCCCGACAGCCGGTTGAGCAGGCTCGACTTCCCGACGTTCGGCCGGCCCAGCAGCGCGACGCGGCGAGGCCCGGCCTCTTCCTCGAACCGCTCCGCCGGCGTCTCCGGGAGCGCCTCGAGGATCGCGTCGAGCAGCTCCCCGGACCCGCGCCCGTGCAGGGCGCTCACGACGTAGGGCTCCCCCAGCCCGAGGCTCCACAGGTACGCGGCATCGGCCTCGCCACGCTCGTCGTCCACCTTGTTCGCGGCGAGCACCACCGGCTTCTTGGACTTGCGCAGCACCCGGATGACGGCTTCGTCGGCGTCGGTGGCCCCGACGGTGTTGTCCACGACGAACAGGACCGCGTCGGCCGCGGACACCGCCACCTCCGCCTGCGCGGCCACGGCGACCTGCAGGCCCACCGCGTCAGGGTCCCAGCCACCCGTGTCCACGACCGTGAACCGGCGGCCTCGCCAGACCGCGTCGTAGGCCACCCGGTCGCGGGTCACCCCTGGGACGTCCTCGACCACCGCCTCACGACGGCCGATGATCCGGTTCACCAAAGTCGACTTGCCGACGTTCGGGCGGCCGACGACGGCGAGCACCGGCTGGTCCGGGTTCTGACGGGGGTCGCTCACGCGTCCCTCTCCTGTACGACGGGGAGGCTCGGCTCCAGCTGGGCGTGCAGGTGCGCGAGCAGGGCCAGCCGCAGCTCCTCCGCGGCCGCCCTCACGGTACGGCGAACGCGCGGGTCCCCCGTCGTGGTCAGCGTCACGGGCGGACCGAACGCGAGCGTGACGGGCGCCCGCAGCCGGGGCCGCTGACCCTTGGGCATCGCTTCCGCGGTGCCCAGCACGGCGATGGGCACCACCGGGACCCGACTGCGGAGCGCCAACCAGGCCAGCCCGTCGGACACCGAGTCGAGGACGCCGGCGCCGCGCGTGCCCTCCGGGAACACCCCCATGGCGCCGCCCGTCTCGAGGACCGACAGCGCGGTGCGGAGCGCAGTGCGATCCGGCCGACCCCGGTGCACCGGGACCTGACCGAGCCACCCCAGAGCTCGGGCCAGGGGGCCCACGAACAGCTCGGACTTGGCCAGGAAGATGGCCTGGCGAGGGCAGAACGCCCAGACAAGCGGTCCGTCCAGGAAGCCGGTGTGGTTGCCGGCGAGCAGCACGGCGCCCGTCGGGGGCACGTTCTCGACGCCCAGCACCCGCATGCGGAACGCCGAGCGGAACAGCAGTCGCCCGAACGGCCGGAGGACCAGGACCAGCCAGGGCTTCGCCGTGCCGGTCGCGAGCCGCCACTCCCCGGAGGGCAGGTCGTGCGCAGCGCCGCTCCCCGCCGGCGGTCCGGCCCCGAAGCCAGGCCGGGGTGAGGAACGGGGTGGGGAACCGGGTGAGGAACCGGTCGGGGAGTCGGTCGAGGAGTCGGTCACGGCGACCCGTCCTGCAGACCTGCCGCGTCGACGAACCCGACAACGGCTTCGACCACCTGGTCCAGAGTGAGATCAGAAGTATCCAGGTAAATGGCACCTGTAGACGCTTGAAGCTTGTTCGTCTGGTTGTCGCGAGCGTCTCGGGCCAGGATCTCGCTCTGCGTCTGGCGCGCCGGGGCAGCGGTCTCCGCCGACCGCCTGGCCGCGCGCACCTCAGGGCGGGCGTCGAGGTAGACCTTCACCGCCGCTTCCGGCGCCACGACGGTCGCGATGTCCCGGCCCTCCACCACCGCACCGGCGGTCCCCATCAGCGTGCGCTGCAGGTCCACCAGGACGGCTCGCACCTCGGGGTGCGAGCTCACCGCGCTGACGGCGGCTGTCACCGCCGGCTCCCGGATGGCCCGACTGACGTCCTGGCCGTCCAGCCGGACCGCCGAGCTCTCCGGGTCGGTGGACAGCTCCACCCGGGCGGCCCGGGCAGCCGCCGCACAGGCGAGGGGGTCCTCCGGGTCGGCGCCGGCTCGGAGCACGGCCAGGGTCACGGCACGGTAGGTGGCCCCGGTGTCGACGAACCGCCAACCCAGTCGGCGCGCGGCCAGCCGCGCCACCGTGCTCTTGCCGGTGCCCGCCGGACCGTCGAGCGCGACGACGCGGACCAGCTCCTCGGGCCGCGGAGGCAGCGGCGTGCTGCGCGGTGCGGGACCGGCCGCACGCTCCATTGCCGTCACCGCACCCGTTCCTCAGCGTGTCTCCCGGACGAGGTCAGGCCCGCCGGGGGTCGCGTGTGCGACGGCCGCAGCCTAGCCGGGAACGCCATGGCAGACCGCCCCTCGGAAGGTGGCACTGGGTGCTTCCTTGCCCACGTCGCACCTCGCTGTTTGTCGACTTACCGATCAGCCTGAGCGTGCGGTGCACGTGGCGGCGAGGGCTTTGTCGACAAGCCGTTAAACAGTCTCAGGTGTCGGTCGGCACCAGCCAGCCGCGTGCCCGCAGGCCTTCGGCCAGCCGCGCGACCTGCGGGACGGCGACGAGGAGCTCGATGACCCCGGTGGGGCGTCCGGGCACGTGGTCGACGTGCACGTCCTCGACGTTGACGCCCAGTGCCCCGGCGTCCGTGAGCAGCTTGGCGAGCCGACCGGGCTCGTCGGAGACCGTCACCCGCAACGGCGCGAACGCGGCCGAGCGCACCCCCCGCTTCACGGGCAGCAGTGCGCGGCCGGCGTTCCCCTCGCGCAGCAGCTGCCGGATGACGGCGTTGTCGCGGGCCGCCTCCGACGCGCTCGGTGCCGCCCCCAGGTCAGCAAGGGCGTCCGCCGCCGCGCCGAGGGATCGTGCCAGCTCGGCCAGCACGGGAGCCACCTGGCCGGCGTTGAGCTCCAGGATCTGCTCCCAGAGCTCCGGGTCGCTGGCAGCGAGACGGGTGGTGTCCACCACTCCCGGACCGGCGAGCCGCAGCGCCCCCGCGTCGGCGTCCGTGGCTCCCACGGCACGAGCGACCACGGCGGCGAGTGCGCTCGAGGCCAGCTGCGGCAGGTGGCTGAGCACCGCGACCGCGGCGTCGTGGGCGGCGGGCGCGAGCTCGACGACGTCGGCGCCACAGGCACCGATGAGGGCTCGCACGTCCTCACACGCCTGAGCGCTGGACCCGGCACCAGCGCACAGGGCCCAGGGTCGTCCGACGAACAGATCGGCGGACGCCGCCCCCGGTCCCGACCTCTCTCGGCCTGCCAGCGGATGGCCGCCGACGACTCGTGACGGATCCGGACTCAGGGACTCGACCTCGTGCTGAACCTGAGACTGGACCGAACTGACGTGTGTATAGGTGCGAGCGACATCCAGTCTTTGAAGTTCAGTCAACACAGCCGCTGTGGTGCGTGGCGGAACGGCGATCAGGGCTGTCGTGACGTCTTCGTCGAGTTCCCAGGGCCGTCCCGCGCCTCGACGTACCGCTTCGCCGACGACCGAAGGCCTCTCGTCGGCCAGGACGACGTCCCAGCCGGCCTGGCGCACCGCCAAGCCGACGCTGGCCCCGATCAGGCCGCAGCCCACGATGAGCAGGTCTGCCATCAGGTCGGCAGGTCGGTGCGCAGCTGCGCGGCGCCCCGCAGGTAGACGTGTCGCAGCTCGCTCCGGGGGCGCTCTGTCTCCACGTGGGCAAGCAGCCGCAGGACTCTGGGCATGGCTCCCGGCACGTCGATCTCGCTCGCGCACAGCAACGGGACGTCGGTGATCCCCATCTGCCGGGCGGCGTACGCGGGGAACTCCGCGCGCAGATCGGGCGTGGCGGTGAACACGACGGAGATGAGGTCCTCGGGTGCCAGCGCGTTGCGCTCCAGGACGGCAGTGAGGAGCTCCGTCGTGGCGCTGAGGATCTCGTCGCGAGCGTCGACGTCCACCTGGATCGCCCCCCGCAACGCCCGCACCGCCACGCCTGCCCCTTCCGCTTCGAGTCGGGTCACCCTATCCACCTGGCGCCAAGGAGCGGAAGCGCTACAACGGTGTGTTGGCGAAGCGCTCTGCGCATTTCTCTGTTGGCCGATAAGTTTCTTTCTCGACTTACTTGTCTAGTGAGAAGCCTCTTCAACGCCAGTGGCGCATGTCCGGCCACCCGGCCACTGCACCGACTTGTCGACTTACCGCAGCGCTATGTCGTTCATGCAGAGCCTCCCAGTCGCCAACCCGTCGACCACCCACGTGCACCGTCTTAGTCATGAGTCGACAAGTGGCTATCGCGAGGTAGGGGTAAGTCACGTTCCAGACTCCTCACCTTGCCCGCAAGACGGCCTGTCGGGAGGTCGCCGCCGAACCAGCCAGTGCGGCCCTCCGCTCACAGCCCCCTGCGGGATCGCGGCGAGGGGGTGCGGCTGCCGTGCGCCGGCAGCCGGCCGTCGTCCGCTGACGCGCGGGAACCGGTCAGCAGGCCGCCGGCAGCGGCCCGTGCCGGCCCGTCCCTGAGCTCGTCTCGCCGCAGACCGAGGCGTCGGGCAGCCCTCCCGCGATGCCTACCCTGCGCCAGGGCGGCAGCAGCCGCGGTCGGGGTTCGTGCGCTGGGACGCCCTCGGCGGGCAGCAAGGCCCCGCGCACCTCCCTGCCCGCAGCGCCGACCTGCCGGGGCTGGTGGCCTCCGCTAGAGGCCGACGATCGCGTAGAGCGACGCGACCTCCTGCGGCGAGAGCTGCCGCAGCTTCCCGGCCCGTTGCGAGCCCAGCTGGACGGGACCGATCGCGGTCCGCACCAGCGACTGCACGGGGTGCCCCACCTCGGCGAGCAGCCGGCGGACGACGTGCTTGCGGCCCTCGTGCAGCACGACCTCGACGAGCACCTTGTTCGCGGCGCTGTCGATCAGTCGGAAGCTGTCCACCTTGACCGGGCCGTCCTCCAGCAGCACCCCCGCGCGCAGCCGCTTGCCCACGTCGCGCTGGACAGGGCCGATCACCTGCGCGAGGTAGGTCTTCGGGACCGCGTAGGACGGGTGCGACAGCCGGTGCGCCAGCTCACCGTCGTTGGTGAGCAGCAGCAGCCCCTCGGTGTCCGCGTCCAGCCGGCCGACGTGGAAGAGCCGCTCTCGGCGGTCCGCGACGAGGTCGCCGACCGTCGGCCGCCCTTCGGCGTCGGACATGGCGGAGACCATCCCCTTCGGCTTGTTGAGCGCGAGGTACACGCGGTTGCTGGCCGTGGTCACCCGCATCCCGTCGACGTGGACGACCACCGACTCGGGGTCGACGCGGCGGCCCTGCTCGCGGACCACCTCGCCGTCGACGCTCACGCGACCGGCCTCGATCAGCTCCTCGCACGCACGGCGCGACCCCACTCCTGCCGCCGCGAGGACCTTCTGCAACCGGATACCTTCATCTGACATGTCTCGACCTCACATTGAGGACGAGTCAGAAGTGACATCATCCAGCTCGGGAAGAAGGGGAGCAAGCGAAGGAAGCTCATCCAGGGACTGGAGGCCGAGTCGCTCCAGCAGGTAGTTCGTGGTGCGGTACCGGGTGGCCCCCGTCTCCTCGTCGGGCCCTGCCTCGGTCACGAGACCCCGGGCCAGCAGGGTGCGCACCACTCCGTCGACGTTCACGCCCCGCACGGCGCTCACCCGCTGCCGGGTCACCGGCTGCCGGTAGGCGATGACCGCGAGCGTCTCCAGCGCCGCCTGCGTCAGCCTGGCCTGCTGCCCGTCCAGGACGAAGCGCTCCACGTACGGAGCGCAGTCCGGACGGGTGTAGAGCCGCCAGCCCCCGGCGACCTGGCGCAGCTCGAACCCCCGGCCGGACTCGGCGTAGTCGCGGGCCAGCGCGGTGAGCACCTCCTCCACCTCGCCGGTGGGCCGTTCGACGACCTGCGCCAGCGTCACCGCGGGCACCGGCTCGTCGGTCACCAGCAGCACCGCCTCCAGGGCGGCCGGCAGCGGGGGCAGCTCCTCCGGGAGCACACCGGGGGCGCGGGAGGCCGGCTCGTCGGACGCCTCCACCGGGGGCTCGTCCTCGAGCTGCTCGTCTCCGAGGTCGTCGGTCACGGTGTGCGGTCCTCCTCGTCAGGTGCGGGCGCGGCTGGCTCGGCGGCTGGGACAGGATCGGTGAGGTCGATCTCGCTCCCGCCCGGCTCGTCCCCGTCCTCGTCGGCCAGGTCCACCACTGGATCGTCCCACTCCGCGCCGGCGGCACTCGCTGCGCTGGGCTCGTCGTCGTCCGTCGGCTCGCCGGTCGGACCGGTCCACCGCACGTGCAGCTCGCCCAGGGCCTCCGCCTGCTCGAACGCGACGAGCCCCTCCCGGTAGAGCTCGAGCAGCCCCAGGAACCGCGCCACCACCTCGAGGGTGCCGGCGCAGTCCGCGGTCAGGTGCCGGAAGCTGGCCCCGCCGGCGCGTCGCAGCCGCTCGTGCAGCAACGCGGTCTGCTCGCGCACGGAGACGGTGCCGCCGTGCACGTGGTCGACCGCGACCACCTCCTCGGGGCGCGGCGTCAGCGCCCGAGCCGCCATGGCGGCGAACTCCGCAGGGCCCAGCCCGAGCAGCACCTCGGGGAGCAGCCCGGCGTAGCGGGGCTCGAGCGAGGCCTGCCGCGGGTAGCGGCGCGACTCCTCCGCGAGCAGCCGGCCCAGGTGCGCGGCGGCCTGCTTGTAGGCGCGGTACTGCAGCAGCCGGGCGAACAGCAGGTCGCGGGCCTCGAGGAGCGCCAGGTCCTCCTCGTCCTCCACCTCCGCGCCCGGGAGCAGCCGGGCCGCCTTGAGGTCGAGCAGCGTCGCGGCGACGACGAGGAACTCGGTGGCCTGCCCGAGGTCCCAGCCGGCTCCGAGCGCCCGGATGTGCGCGATGAAGTCGTCGGTGACCTTCGACAGGGCCACCTCGGTGACGTCCAGCTGGTGCTTGCTGATCAGGCCCAGCAGCAGGTCGAAAGGGCCCTCGAAGACGTCCAGACGCACCTGGAACCCGTCCGAGGAGCGCTCCTGAGCGGTCCCCGGGGCCGCGCCCGCCACGGCATCCGCCGGAGCCTGCGGTGCCGCGCCCGCAGCCTCAGGTACCGCGCCCGGGACGTCCTCAGACACCGAGGACCAGCTTCAGCAGCGGCGACAGCACGCTGTCGAGCACCTGGAGCAGCAGCAGGCGACCGCCCAGCGGCAGCACGAGCAGCACGAGCACCACGGCGACGCCGATGTTCTGCTCGACGAGGTAGTGCTGGGCCCGCTGCCAGCCGAGCGTCCGCGGCGCGAGGGCGAACAGCAGCCGCCCTCCGTCGAGGGGCGGGATGGGCACCAGGCTGAGCACGCCCAGGTAGAGCTGGGAGGCCCCGGCGAGCAGCACGACGTAGCCCAGCACGTCGCCGGCCACCGCGACGCCGTGCTGGAGGACGTAGCCGGCGCCCTGGTCGCCGTAGCCGGCGGCCAGCAGCTGCGACTCCCCCGTCGCGAGGACGCCACGGTAGATCCCGAGCAGCGCCAGGCCGAGCACGATGTTGACGAGCGGGCCGACGAGGGCGACCCCCAGCAACGGCATCCGGCTCCGCCGTGCCGGCAGGTCCACCGGTGCTCCCCAGCCGAGACCACCGATGAGGGCACCAACCGCACCAAAGGGATCGACGTGAACCTGAGGGTTGACCTCCGTTCGGCGGGCAAGTCTGGGTCTGCGGTCGCCCAGCCGGTCGGCCAGCACGGCCTGCGTCCAGCCGTGCAGCGTGATGCCCACGACGAACGACACCAGCAGGACCGCGAAGCTCACCGGGTGCCCGAGGGCGTAGAGCACCTCAGCGGCCCCGGAGCCGACGGACCAGGATGCTCGCGTCGCCCTTGGCCTCGAAGTCGGCCAGCACGACGGCCAGCGCCTCCCGCACCACCCGGCCACGGTCCACCGGCAGGCCGTGGTCGCCCCGCAGGGCGAGCCGGGCGTGCTCCAGGTCCATCAGCTCGTCCGCGGAGAGGTACACGGTGATCTTCTCGTCGTGGCTCTCCCGGCCGCTCGGCCGGCGCTCGGACAGCGCACGGGGCCGCCGCCGCGACGTCGGGCGGACGGCGCTCGACGCCTCCTCCAGCCCGTCGAGCTCGGCCCGGACGGCCTCGGCGCTGGGCAGCGCGGCCACGGGCTCGGCCTCGGTGTAGGGCGCCACGCTCAGCGGCGCCGGCCGGGCCGGCTCCTCTGCGGCGGGGCGCGCGGCCGGGTCGCCGGTCGAGCGGAACAGCTCGTCAGCGCCGGGCAGCGCGATGCGGCGGCTCATCGGGCAAGCACCTCCTTGGCGAGGTCACGGTAGGCGGTGGCGCCGGTCGA
>CAMLIA010000021.1 GCA_946479905.1 uncultured Frankiales bacterium
TGCCCGCCGTCCCGCCCGCTGCTGTCGTCGCCGCCGTGCTCGGTCTCGGACGGCTCGGGGGTCGGGTCGGTCCCGTGGTCGTCCCCGGGCTCCGGCGTGGCGGCGGCCTCGTGCGTGGCCTCGTGCGTGGCCTCGTGGGTCGCCTCGTGACTCGCCTCCGGGGTCGTGTCGTCCGTGGCCGCCCCGGGGGCCGAGTGCCGGGGTTCCGGAGCCGGCGTCACCGTGGGGACGGGAGCCGGGCTGCTGCGGTGGTTGTCGTCCAGAGGAGCGGAGTTGCCCTTGTCGGTGGGGCTGTCGTCGCTGGCCAGGGCCCAGGTGGCGGCAGCGCCGCCGCCTCCGGTGAGGAGCGCGGCGAGGAGCAGGGGGAGGGCGTGTCGGTTCATGCCTCCAACGTGCCGGTGACACGGTCGCACCCGCCATCGGCCACGGGTCCTAGGACCGACGCCGATTAGCCCGTTCGGGGTGATTGAGATCCGTGCTCCGGGGCAGGACGCTCCAATGGACGAGAGAGGGGGGAACCTGCGCGTGCCTGAGTCGGTGCGGCTCGATCGCGGTGCCGATTCGGTGCCGCTCGCCCGCCGTCACGTCCGTGAGGTCCTCCCCCCGTCGACCGTGCGCCAGGACGTCGAGCTGGTGGTCACCGAGCTCGTCACCAACGCCGTGCTCCACACCCCGAACGGCGACGTTCAGCTGCGGGTCGAGGAGCTGCCGGAGGCGGTCCGCGTCGAGGTCGAGGACGCCGGCCACGCGATGCCGGTGGCCGTGCGGGAGAGCACCACCGCGATGACCGGCCGCGGGCTCGCGCTCGTCGCGGCGCTGTCCCGGGCCTGGGGCGTGGACTCCGGCAGCCCGGGCCACAAGGTCGTGTGGGCCGAGATCCCGTACGAAGGGACCGACCTCGCCCGGACCGAGCCCGACATCGACATCGACGCCTTCCTCGCGGACTGGCCCGACGACGGGCAGCGGGAGGTCCGCTACGAGGTCCGCCTGGGCGCCGTCCCGACCGACCTGCTGCTCGAGGCCAAGGCCCACGTCGACAACCTGGTGCGGGAGTTCGCGCTGGCGACGGTCGAGGAGCTGCCGGCGCACCTCGCGACGCTGGTGCCGGCCGTCGTGCAGGGCTTCGCCCGGGCCCGGCTGGCCATCAAGGAGCAGGCGCTCGAGGCCGCCGCCCGCGGGGCCCGCGAGACCGAGCTGGTCCTGACCCTCGGGGCGGACGCCGCGGACGCCGGCGAGGCCTACCTGGCCGCGCTCGACGAGCTCGACCGCTACGCCGGCGCGGCCCGGCTGCTCACCCTCGCCAGCCCGCCGGTCCACCAGGTCTTCCGGCACTGGTACGTCCAGGCCATCGTCGACCAGCTGCGGGCCCGCTCCCGCGGCGAGCAGCCGCCGCCGGTGCTGGCCTTCCCCGAGCGGCTGGCGCAGGAGGTCAGCGCGCTCGCGGCGCTGCGCCCTGCCGTGCGCCGCTCCACCGGCCTGTACGAGGTGGCCTCCGCCCTGGCCGGGCTGACCACCGCGGCGGACGTCGCCCACACCGTCGTCACGTCCGGCGTCGAGGTTCTGGGGGCGCACGCCGGTGGCCTGCTGTCCTACACCGACGAGCGGATGCAGGTGCTGTCCGCGGTCGGCTTCCCGCGGGACTACCTCGACACGCTCGAGGCGGCGAAGCTGTCCGACGACCTCCCCGGCGCCATGGTGCTGCGCACCGGCGAGGCGCTCTGGCTGGAGTCCCCCGAGCAGCGCGACCAGCTGTTCCCCGAGCTGGCGGCGCGCGAGCCACGCACCGTCTCCAGCTGCCTGGTGCCGCTCGTCGCGGGCCGGCGGATAGGCGTGCTGCGCTTCAGCTTCGACACCCCCCGGCTCTTCGACGAGGACGAGCGGCGCTACGTGCTCGCCCTGGCCGACCAGGCGGCACTCGCCCTGCAGCGCTGCGAGCTGTTCCTCGCCGAGCAGCACGCCCGGCGGGACGCGGAACTGCTCGCCTACCGCCTCGACGGGCTGATGAGCGTCGTCGGGCAGCTGACGCTCGCGACCACCCAGGAGGAGATCGCCCGGCTCGCGGTGGGCAGCGCAACCGAGCAGCTCGGCGCGCTGGCGGCCCGGCTGCACCTCGTCGAGGAGGACGGCCTGCTGCACAGCCGGGCCAGCTCCAGCTCCGACGCGGAGCTGTCGGCGAGCTACCCCACGGTCGACCCGAAGGACAGCGGGCTCCCCGCGTCGGCCGCCCTGACGTCGGGCCGGCCGTTGATCCTGCGCGACCTCTCCGAGATCGAGACGCGGTTCCCGCGGCTCAAGGGCCTCTACACCGAGGACCGCTCGCTGCTGCTCGCGCCGCTGATCGTCGGGGCGCACCGGCTCGGGGTGCTGTCGGTGACGTTCGCGCCCGAGCAGCACGGGGAGAAGCAGCTCAGCTTCGTCACCAGCCTCGCCGACGCGACCGCGCAGGCGATGGAGCGGGTCGCCGCGACCAGCCGGGCAGAGGTCGCGACCGAGCGGCTGCGCTTCCTGGCGGAGGCGTCGGTGCGGCTGTCGGGCAGCCTCGACGTGACCGAGACCCTCACCACGGTCGCGGAGCTCGTCGTCCCGAAGGTCGCCGACTGGTGCGCCGTCAACCTCGTCCGTGACGAGGAGCTGCCGGTCGTCGCTCTCGCCCACGCCGACCAGGACAAGGTCGCCTGGGCCGCGGAGATGCAGGTGCGGTACCCACCCAACCCCGCTGCGGCGAGCGGCGCGGCGCGGGTCGTCCTGACCGGCGAGAGCGAGCTCTACGCCGAGATCTCCGACGAGCTGCTGGCGTCCGTCGCCCGCGATGAGGAGCACCTCCGGCTGATCCGCGAGGTCGGCATGACGTCGGCGCTCGTCGTGCCCCTGACCGGTCGCGACCGCCCGCTCGGCGCCATCACCATGGTGATGGCCGACAGCCGGCGGCGGTTCACGAGCGACGACGTGCGCTTCGGCGAGGACCTGGCCCGCCGCGCGGCCCTCGCCGTCGAGACCGTCACTGCCTTCGCGGACCAGCAGGGTCGGCTCGCGGCGGTCGCCCGGGTGGCCGATGCCGCCCAACGCGCGATCCTGCCGACCCCGCCCGAGGCGATCGGCAACCTGCGGATCGGCGCCCGGTACGTGTCGGCCACTGCGGAGGCGCTGGTCGGCGGTGACCTCTACGAGGTCGTCCGACGCCCGGGGGCCGTCCGGCTGCTCATCGGCGACGTGCGCGGCAAGGGACTGGAGGCCGTCCGCAACGCCACCATCGTGCTCGGTGAGTTCCGCGCGGCGGCGGAGGACCTCGACGACCTCGTCGACGTCGCGGTCCAGCTCGACCGGCGGCTGTCGCAGCACCTCGAGCTCGAGGACTTCGTCACCGCGCTCGTCGCCGAGATCGCCGACGACGGCGCCTTCACGATCGTCTCCTGCGGCCACCCGCCCGCGCTCGTCGTCTCCGCGACCGAGCTGCGCGCCATCGACGCCCCCTACGCCCTGCCCCTCGGCCTCGGTTCGACGCCGAGCAAGGTCGCCGGACGGCTGCAGCCCGGCGAGCGCCTGCTGCTCTACACCGACGGCCTGGTCGAGGCCCGGGACGCCGAGCGGGAGTTCGCCGACCTCGCCCGGATGGTCGAGCCGCTGCAGACCGCCACCGACCTCGACACGGGTCTCGACGGGATCCTCGCCAAGGTCGAGGAGTGGACCGGGTCGGGTCTCGGGGACGACCTGGCGCTGCTCGCGGTGGAGCTGCCGCGCTAGCCGGTTCGTGACGGTTCGCTACCCCTGCGGCAACTCTGCCCGGGAACCATCCGGCTCGGGCAAGATCGTCGTGTGCCGATCGTCGACGTCCCCGGGTCCGCGGGGACGCTGCGCGCGCACCTCGCCGTACCTCCCGTCGGTGCCGGCCCCTGGCCGGGCGTCGTGGTGCTCCACGAGGCCCTCGGGCTGACCGCCGACATCCGGCAGCACGCCGACCGGCTGGCTGCCGCGGGCTACGTCGCCGTCGCGCCCGACCTGTTCAGCGACGGCGGGCTGGTGCGCTGCCTGAAGCGGACCTTCACGGCGCTGACCCAGGGCGCAGGGCCGGCCGTCGACGACGTCCTGGCGGTCCGGACCTGGCTCGCCGGCCGCGCGGACTGCACCGGCCGGGTGGGGGTCATCGGGTTCTGCATGGGAGGCGGGTTCGCGCTGCTGCTCGCCGCCCGCGGCTTCGACGCGAGCGCCCCGAACTACGGTCCGCTGCCGCGGGACCTGAGCGCCCTGGACGGCGCCTGCCCGGTCGTGGCCAGCTACGGCCGCCGCGACCGGATGATGCCGCGCGGCATCGGTGACGACCTCGCGGCCGCCCTCACCGAGCGAGGGGTGCCGCACGACGTCAAGACCTACGACGGCGTGGGCCACTCCTTCCTCAACCGGCACAACGCCGGGCCGTTCACGGTCCTCGAGAAGATCACCGGTCTGGGGTACGACGAGGACGTCGCCCAGGACGCCTGGGCCCGGATCCTCCGGCTGTTCGACGAGCACCTGCGTGGCTGACCTCCTCGTCCGCGCCGTGCGCGCGACCGCAGTCCCCAGCGAGGCCGACGTGCTGCTCGAGCGCGTCGCGTCGCTGCTCGTCGACGAGGTCGACTGGGTGCTCGCGGACCGCCTCGACGAGCCCGACCTCGTCACCCGGGTGGCCGCCGTCGGCAAGGACGGCCCGCTCGAGATCCCGGCGGAGCTGGGCCGGCCGTCCGCCCGGCGCTCCTCCGCCGGGTCGGTCGGCATCCTGCCTGTCGTGCTGGCGACGGCCGGCCATGTGCTCCGGCTCGGGGCGGCGGACCTGCAGGCGGTGGTCGACTCCGGCGACGGGCACGCCGCCCGGCAGGCGGCCGCGGCGCTCGAGCGCGGTACCCAGGACCTGGTGATCGTCGGGCTGGTGGCGCGCGACGTCCCGCTCGGGGTGCTCACGCTGGGGACGCGGGACCGGCTGCCGGAGCGGCTGCTCGAGCAGCTGCCCGACGTCGCCGCCCACGTCGCGACCGCGCTCGACGCGGCACGGCTGCTCACGCTGCAGAACGCCGTCGCCCGCACCATGCAGCAGAGCCTGCTGCCGCCGCTCCCCGCCGTACCCGGTCTGGCGCTCGCCGCCCGCTACGTCCCCGCGTCCCGCGGGCTCGACGTGGGAGGCGACTGGTACGACGCCTTCCGGACCGACGCGGGCCTGGTCGTCGCGATCGGCGACGTCGCCGGGCACGACCTCGCCGCCGCGGCACGGATGGCGGACCTGCGCAACCTGCTGCGCGCGCACGCCGTCGAGGGCCACCTGCCGCCGGACGCCCTGCTGCGCCGGCTCGCGTCGACAGCCGCCACGCTCGGGCTCGACTGCACCGCGACCGTCACGGTCGGCCGGCTCCAGCAGCAGGCCGAGGGCTGGCTGCTGCGCTGGTGCAACGCCGGCCACCCGCCGCCGCTGGTGCTCGCCGACGGCACCGCGCGCTGGCTGGAACCCGCGCCCGACCTCATGCTCGGGGTCGACGACAGCACCCGGCGGACCAGCCACGAGCTGCTGCTGCAGCCCGGCGAGACGCTGGTGCTCTTCACCGACGGCCTCGTCGAACGGCGGGACACCGAGCTCGAGACCCGGCTGGAGCAGCTGCGGACCGCCGTCGAGGAGCACGCCGGGCTCCCGGACGCGCTGGCCGAGCACCTGCTCCAGGCCTTCGCCGAGTCGGCAGCCGACGACGTGGCCCTGCTGGTGCTGCGCATCGACGACTGAGGTTCCTCGGTCAGAGCCGCGCCCACACCCGCTTGCCGTCGGGCAGCGGGTCGCAGCCCCAGGAGCGCGCCACCGCGTCGACGAGCTGCAGCCCGCGGCCGGACTCCGCGCCGGAGGGCGGCGGCCACGGCCCGCGCTCGAACGCCGGCTCGTGATCGGCCACGACGACGAGCACCGCGTCGTCGACCCAGTCGACCTCGAGGTCGATCGGCGGTGCGCCGTGGCGCAGGGCGTTGCCCAGCAGCTCCGAGACGGCGAGCTCGGCGTCGTGGCACCGGGTGCTGTCGACGTGGTGCTCGTGGCAGAGGTGCCGGACGGACGCCCGGGCATCACGCACCTCCCAGGGCGAGGAAACGCGGGCCATGACACCTCCCTCTGCTCGACGAGGGACCTGCCCGAGGGGGGTCAGAGCACACCAAAGACCCGCAATCCTGGCGCTGGGGCCACCCGTGCCCCACAGTCGTCCGGGTAAGCAGTGCGGGACGTCAGGAGACCGGACGATGACCGAGACGACCGACCCGGCGCTGCGGCTGTGGCGGGTGCAGACCGTGACCGGGGACCTCGACGGGCTCGGCGCCGCCCGGTTGCGGATGGCCCTCGCCGAGGCGCTCCTCGCCGGCGAGCGTCACCTGCTCATCGACCTCGCGGGCGTGGCCTTCATCGACAGCATCGGCATCGGCGTGCTCGTCGGCGCGGCGAAGCGCGCGACCGACCAGGGCGGTCGGCTGCGGCTGGCCGCTGCGTCGCCGGCGGTCGAGCGGCTGCTCGGGATCACCGGGCTCGACCACGTGCTGGGCAGCTACCCCACCGTCGAGGAGGCGCGGGCGGCGCCGTTGGACCAGCCGTAGCCGAGAGGGTCAGCGCACGACCTTCACGTTGAACTGCGGGGTGCCGAGGGCGTTCATGAGCCGCAGCCACAGCGGCAGCAGCATCTCCGTGCCCCGGGCGGTCTCGATGCCGCCGAGGTCGATGACGTCGTCGTGCCCGAAGGACTCGAGCAGCGCGACGGCGGTCGCCTTCGCGGCCGCGTCGTCGCCCGAGACGAAGACCGTGCTCGAGGCGCCGAGGGACTTGGGCTCCACCATGAGCGTGGCGTTGAGGGTGTTCAGCGTCTTGACCACCTTCGCCTGCGGGAAGGCCCGCTGGACCTGCTCGCCGAGCGAGTCGGTGTCCTTGACCGACAGGGTGGGCGGGAAGCCGGCGGAGAAGTCCAGCGGGTTCGCGATGTCGAGCACGACCTTGCCGGCCAGGTTGTCGGCGCCTGCCAGGCCGAGGACCTCCAGGGTGGCCGTCCCCGAGGAGGCGTTGACGACCAGCTCGGCGCCCGCGGCGGCGTCGGCGAAGGTCGCCAGCCGGACGCCCGCGTACGGCTCCGGTCCGGTGCGGGCGAGCGTCGCCTCGGGGTCGCGGGTGCCGATGACGACCTCGTGGCCGAGCTGGTGGAGGCGGGCGGCGATCGCCTGGCCGACCATGCCGGTGCCGAGAACGGCGATGTTCATGAGAGCTCCTTGAGTAGACAGACCTGTCTAGGTGTCGGCGTGACGCTAGCAGACAGATCTGTCTACTATCAAGGGGTGGCCGTCCCCAGTGCGCGCGAGCGCATCCTCGACACCGCCTTCCGGCTCTTCTACGCGCGCGGGGTGCGGGCGGTCGGCGTGGACCTGATCATCGCCGAGGCAGGGGTGGCGAAGGCGACGTTCTACAAGCACTTCCCGGCCAAGGACGACCTGGTGCTCGCCTACCTCGACAAGGTCGACGGGATCTGGACACGCCAGCTGCACGCCGCCGCGGAGGCGGCCGGCCCACGCCCCGAGGACCAGCTCGTCGGGCTCTTCGACGCCCTGGAGAAGGCCTGCCGGCGCGACGGCTACCGGGGCTGCGCGTTCATCAACGCCGCGGCCGAGGCGGCGCCCGGCACCCCCGTCCACGAGCGCACCGTCGCCCACAAGAGAGCGGTGCTCGGCTGGCTGCGGGACCTCGCCGGCCGCGCAGGTGCCGACGACCCCGACGCGCTGTCCCGGGCGCTCGCGCTGCTCCTCGACGGCGGCCTCGCCGACGGCGCCCTCTCCGCCGACCCCGAGGCGGCGCGCGCGGCCAAGCGGACCGCGCGGCTGCTCGTCGCCGCTGCCGTCTGACCCGGCTGCACTGCGATCGCGCCCGTGTCGTCCGGCGCGTTGCGGGGCCGTGCGCAGCCGAGCGGCAAGGGGTGTGGGCGAGGTCACGGCAGCCGTGCTAGCTGAGTGCTTGCAACTGCTAGCACCCGGGGCTAGCGTGGTTGTTGTCAGTCCGCTCGCGACACAGGAGGTGCTTGGAGATGCCGGCCATCGGTCAGCTCGGCGAGTACATCCGTGAGCAGCGGGAGAGCGCCAAGATCAGCCTGCGCGAGCTCGCGAAGTCGGCCGGCGTCAGCAACCCCTACCTCAGCCAGATCGAGCGGGGCCTGCGCAAGCCGAGCGCCGAGATCCTGCAGCAGATCGCCAAGGGCCTGCGGATCTCCGCGGAGGCGCTCTACGTCCAGGCAGGGATCCTCGACCAGCGCGAGGCCAGCCCGGTCGTCGACGCGATCCTCGCGGACACGGTGCTCACCGAGCGCCAGAAGCAGATGCTGATCGAGATCCACGACAGCTTCCGCAAGGAGAACGCCGCGGCCGCCGTCCCGGTGGACGCGCCCGCCGACCTCGAGAAGGCCGCCGTCGCCGCGGCCGCCAAGGTCACGACGTCCGCTCCCCGTACCTCGAAGAGCACGCCGAAGAAGAAGTCCCCCCCCACCACCACCGCCGCAAAGGAAGTGTCCCCATGAGCACCCTCACCGACAAGCTCCCCAAGCTCCCCGAGATCAAGCTCCCCGAGGTCCTCGACCTCGACGAGGCCAAGAAGCCCGCGTTCGCCGCTGCCGGCGTCGTCGACCTCTACGTCGAGCAGGTCAAGGAGCTCCCCGCGCAGGCCAAGAAGGTCTACACCGAGCGCACCGCTGACCTGACCGCCAAGATCGAGGCCGCCCGCACCGAGCGCGCCGCCCAGATCAAGGCCGTTCCGGCGCAGGTCAAGGCCCTCCCGGCCACGACGACCGACAAGGCGAAGAAGCTGCAGGCCGAGCTGACCGCCCGCGTGAGCAAGGCGCAGACCGAGGCCACGGCGTACTACGAGAAGCTCGCCGCCCGTGGCGAGAAGCTCGTCGCGCAGATCCGCCGCCAGCCCACCACCACGGCGACCATCGCCGAGGGCAAGGCCGCCGTGAAGAAGGCCGAGGCGACCACCACGGCCGCGAAGAAGACCGTGAAGACCGCCGCCAAGGCTGTCGAGGACGGCGCCGAGAAGATCGGCTAAGAGCCCCTTCCCCTCAGCAGGGGATCCCCCCGCCCCTGCTGCTGCACCACCAGCGACCCCCGCGTCCCTGCCGCCCCCCTTGAGGCAGCCGACGTCGGGGGTCGCCGGCGTGTGAGGATGTGCGCGTGAGCACCTTCGAGGGCCTGTTCCTGACCGTCGTGAACCTGGCGGTCATCGTCACCTGCGTCGTGGCGCTCGTCGACGCGGTACGCCGTCCCGCGGCCGCGTTCGTCGCCCACGGCAAGCTCACCAAGCCGCTGTGGACAGGCATCCTCGTGGCGGCGATCCTCGTCGCGCTGGCGCTCGGGTTCATCTCCTTCATCGGCCCGTTCGCGGTCGTGGCGGCGATCGTCTACCTCGTCGACGTGAAGCCCGCCCTGTCGGGGACGAACAACTGGTAGTCGTCGGCAGCGGCAGCCCCGTCACGGTCGCCGCCCACGGCTTCGGCGCGTCGATCGCCGAGACCCGGCCGCTGCTGTCCGGCGTCCCCGGCACCAAGGTCTTCTACGAGGCGCGCGGCCACGGGTCGGCGCCGTTGCCGCAGCACGTCGGGTACGACGAGCTGGCCGACGACCTCGAGCGGGTCGCCAGCGAGCACGGCGCCACGCAAGCCCTGGGCGTCTCCCTCGGCGCGCACACCGTGCTGCGGCTGCTGACCCGGGCGCCGGACCGGTTCCGCAAGGCGGTGCTGTTCCTGCCCGCGGCCCTCGACCGGCCACCGGCCCGCAGGGAGGGACTGGTCGCCGCGCTGGCCGCCGGTGACCGCGAGCAGGTGCTGGCGTGGGTGCGGTCCGAGCTGCCCGCCGACCGGGACACCGAGGCGTACGCGGCCGCGCGCACGTCGTACCTGCTGTCCTCCCCGGGACTGCTGCCGCTGCTGCAGGGGCTGACGGAGGCCCCGGTGCCGGACCTGTCGCGGCTGAGCGCGATCAGCACCGACGTGCTGGTGCTGGCCCAGGAGGGCGACCCGGTGCACCCCGCGTCGGTCGCGCGCGAGCTGGTCGCCGCCCTGCCGCGTGCGTCGCTCGTGGTCTTCCCCGTCCCCGGGGTGCTGTGGACGGCCAGGCAGCGGTTCCGCGAGCTGGTGCTGGGCCATCTGGGTGAGGGAGCGGACGTCGCCCGGCGGATGTGAGAAGGGTGTGGAACGGCAACAATCTCGTCAGGTCTTGTCGCGAGATGTCCGGATCTGAGCGTCACCCTCGCGGGTGAAGACGCGGCCAGGCCGTCACCGGCTCCGACGGGACTCGTTGCTTGGTACGTCGCTGCACAACCACCCACTCCGAAGGACTCACCCAGATGAACCCCATCGCCACCGTCCAGGCCGAGATCGAGCTCCGTCTCGTCGTCCCCGGCGGGCCGTCGCTGCCCGTCATCGCCAACCTGCGCTACGACGTCATCGACCCGTGGGCCGTCCGCGTCGCCTTCCAGACCGGCGGCGAGGGCGACGGCATCGTCGAGTGGATGTTCGCCCGCCAGCTGCTCACCGACGGCGTCGCCGCCGCGGTCGGCGAGGGTGACGTCCGCGTCTGGCCCGCGCTGCACGGCGCCGACCGCGTCGTGAACCTCGCGATGGCCTCCCCGTCCGGCTCCGCCCTGTTCGAGATCGACCGGGACGTGCTCGTCGAGTTCCTCCAGCAGACCTACGTCGCCGTGCCGACCGGCTCCGAGGAAGAGGTCGTCGACCTCGACGCCGAGCTCGCCATGCTGCTCTCCCTGTAGGCGTCGCGCCAAGACCCAGACATCCCCCTGGTGGTGGGGGGTGGCGACCGAAGGACCCCTGACGCTGCGACAGCGTCAGGGGTCCTTTCGCGTTCACATGCCCGCGGTGAGGTCCAGGTCGTCCGGTGGCTGCTCCGGCGTCCTCCAGCCGATGTAGGGCTTGCCGAAGAAGCCGTGCAGCGCGTTGGCCCGGTCGACCATGTGGGTCCAGGCGGTCTCGAACGCCGCCAGGTCCTGCGCCTTGATCGCCGCGGTCACGGGTGCGTAGTCGTCCTTGAGGTACGCCGACATCTCCGGCTCGTACTTGGGCCGGGACTCGGCGCTGAGCGCGAGCTGCTTGACGGCCGACTTGCTGAAGTACGCCGCCAGCGGCCAGTTGCCGGCCTTCGCCGCGTGGTAGCAGCGGTGCAGCCGGGGACCCACCTCGGCCATCAGCCGGTCCATCCCGGGCTGCATCCGGGCGAGCTCGTCGAGCGTCAGGTCCCGCTTGCCGTTGTTGACGATGTGCTGGTGGTCCACGAGGGCAGCCTAGGAGCCGAGCTCGACACCCACGACGCCGTCCAGCGCGCGCAGCCGGGACGCCAGGTCGAGCAGGTCGTACCCCCTGCGCAGCGGTGAGGCCAGCGTCACCGCGGTGCGGTCCCCGGTCGCCCGGTCGACCTTCTTCACGGTCGCCTCGCACCCCAGCACGAGGCGGGCCTCCTTGACCACCTCGGTCACGTCGGCCGTGTCCGCGATCTCCAGCAGGACGGGGTGGCCGCGCCGGCGCGGGAAGTACTCCCGCTCCAGGCTCTTGAGGACGGTCAGGACGACGAGGGCCAGCGCGACCGAGAACGCCGCAAGCTCCGCGGCGTCCAGGCCGCAGGCGACGCCCGCGGCAGCGGTCACCCACAGCGAGGCCGCGGTGGTGAGCCCCTTCACGCTGCCGCCGTCCCGGAGGATGGCCCCCGCGCCGAGGAACCCGATGCCGGTGACGACCTGGGCCGCCACCCTGGTGGGGTCGGCGTGGGTGGCGTCCGCGCCGGCGATCGTGAACAGCGCGGAGCCGAGCGAGACCAGCACGTGGGTGCGGAACCCGGCCGGTTGCGCGCCGAACTCGCGCTCGAGCCCGATCGCCCCGCCGAGGCCGGCGGCGATCAGCAGCAGCACCAGGTCGTGACCCATGCCGGTCATCCTCCCCCTTGCGTCCTCAGAAGTGGCCCCTCGGTCGGGCTCAGGCTTGAGGACGCAAGGACGGGGCGACGGTGGACCAGGGGACGGTGACCTCGCCGTCGCGGCGCCGACCCACCTGCTCCCACTGCAGCCCGTCGCACATCGCGGCCCAGCGCTGCCGGTTGCCGAAGGTGCCGATCGGGGCGGCGGCGTCCCAGGCCCGGTCGAGCTCGGCGAGCAGCGCGTGCACCCGGGTGCCCGGGACGTTGTGGTGGATGAGGGCCTTCGGCAGCCGCTCGGCCAGCGCCGACGGGCGGTCGAGGTGGTCGACGGCGGCGGCCAGGGTGAGCGTCTGCGGGCCGGCGCTCGTCAGGGTCGCCCAGGCGGCGCGACGGCCCACCTCGTCGCAGGTGCCCTCGATGAGGATCCCCTTGTCCTGCAGGCGATCCGTCATCGTCCGCCACGCCTCGGCGGCGGCCGGCTCGTCGTACTGGCGGAGCACGTTCAGCGCCCGCACGACAAGCGGTCGCAGGCCGGCCAGCTCGAAGCCGCCCCGCACGAACGACAGCCCGTCGGTGACGGCCGGCAGCGCGGCGTCCACCCGGGCCTGGTCGATCTCGACACCGACGACCCGGGCGTCCGGCCGGACGGCGCGGACCCGGGCGTGCAGCTCGACGGCCGTCACGGGCGTGGCCCCGTAGCCCAGGTCGACGACGAGCGGGTCCTCGGCGGACACGAGCAGCGACCGGTGCACCTCGACCAGGTGCCGGTCGACGCGCCGCAACCGGTTCGGGTTGGTGGTGCCGCGGGTCGGCAGCCCGAGGGCGCGGGCCCGCCCGGCGGCGTACCGCTTAGGAACGGCGCACGACCTTGTTGACGCCGTGCTGCTGCTGGGGGGTGAGCTGCACCAGGTCGATGTTGACGTGCGCCGGTCGGGTCGCGACCCACCCGATGGCGTCGGCGACGTCCGCAGCGGTCAGGGCGTCGACGCCCTCGTAGACGGCGGCGGCGCGGGCCTCGTCCCCGCCGAACCGGTTCACGGAGAACTCCTCGGTCGCCACCATCCCGGGTGCGACCTCGCTGACCCGGATGTCGGTCTCCTCGAGGCGCAGCGTGTCGCGCAGCGCCGCCACGGCGTGCTTGGCCGCGACGTAGCCGCCGCCGCCCTCGTAGACCCACCGGCCCGCCGTCGACCCGGTCATGATCACGTGCCCCCGGGCCGCCCGGAGCGCCGGGAGCAGGGCCTGCACGGTGCGGACCAGCCCGAGCACGTTCACGTCGTAGGTCCGGGCCCAGCTGTCGACGTCGGCGTCGGCGAGGGTGGCGAGGTCGAAGGCGCCGCCGGCGTTCGCGACGAGCAGGTCGCAGTGCGGCACGGCGTCGACCAGCTGCTCGACGGACCTCGGGTCGGTGACGTCGAGCGCCTGCGGGCGGACGCCGGGCAGCGCGGCCAAGCGGTCCAGCCGGCGCGCGGCGCCGATCACCTCCCAGCCCAGGGCGGCGAGGTGGGTTGCGGTGGCGGCTCCGATCCCGGAGGACGCACCGGTGACGACGGCGACGGGCATTGGCCGGAATCTAGTCGGCTCGCGAACTGTCGAGTTCCCGACACCACGGCAGGAGTCCACCGCCGACCGTGGAAGCACGCCGGATCAGGCGATCGGGGGAGACGATGGGGGCGCTGCGCGGCCGCCGCGTGCTGCTGCCGCTGCTCGCTGCCGCGCTGCTGAGCGCCTCCGGGGTCGCCGCCGCGATGAGCCCGCAGCGGTCGAGTGTCGGCCACTACACGCAGGCGTCGCTGCCGCCCGCGGCGGGCGTCGGCCTGACGCAGAACGACGACGCCGAGCCCGGCATGGCCGTCGACGGGTCCGGCACCATCTGGGCGGCGGCGGACATCGCCCAGCTCGGCGTCGGGGGCGACACCCGTTCGTTCTCGCCGCCGGTCAACGCCCACACGCCGTCGCTGACGGGGGCCGACGTGTGGCGCTCGACCGACGACGGGCGGACGTTCCGGTGGGTCGCCGACCCCTTCGCCGCCGCCGGGAACAGCCCCGGTCTCGCGGGTCTGGACACCGACGTGGCCGCGGCCCCCGAGCGCAACGAGAAAGGCAGCTACAACGTCTACGTCGTGACCAACTGGCTGGTCGGGGCCGCCGTCGCGATCTCGCCGGACGGCGGGGCCTCCTGGACCGTGCACCCGCTCAACGACGTGCCGGTCATCGACCGGCCGTGGATCAACGCCGACGGGCCCTGCACCTTCTACGTCAGCTATCACACGACGGTGCCGTACGACACGGTCGTGAACCGCTACGACGCCTGCGACGCGACCGGTGGGCTGGTCCCGCAGAGCGTCGGGAGCGCGCTGCACCCGGTGCAGGGCACGGAGTACACCGTGTCCTCCCTGGAGCTGCAGAACCGGCACGGCAAGCCGGCGGTCGACAGCGGCCTGCGCTCGCCGCACCGGCACGCCGTCTACGTCCCGATGCTCGACTGCTACCTGCCCACCCCTCAGGACCAGGTCGCGAACCTGAAGGCGGTCGCCGAGGACTCCCTGTCGTGCTCGGGACCGTCGGAGGTCGTCCTGGGGGTGAGCAACGACGCCGGGCTCACGTTCTCCGACTACCGCGTCGCCTTCGTCAAGAACGGTCGGGTGCCCAACTGGGCCGTTGCCGTGACGGTGGACGCCGCCGGCACGGTCTACGTCACCTGGAGCGACGACCAGCACGCGTACCTCTCCCGCTCCGTCGACGGCGGTCAGACGTGGAGCGCCGCGACGCCACTGGCGGGCGGACCGGGCACGGAGACCTTCCCGACACCGGCAGCCGGGCAGCCGGGGCGGATCGCGGTCGCGTGGTACGGCACGACGGACCGGGTCGGGGACGTCAACGACGTCCAGGCCATGGGCGAGCCCGGCAAGACCGGCAGCGCGGCGTGGTACCTCTACCTCGGGGAGTCCGTGGACGGCGGCCGGACGTGGACCCGGACCCGGGTCGGTCGACCGGTCCACCTCGGGCAGCTGTGCACCCTCGGCTCGAGCTGCTCGGGCTCCGACGGCAGCCGCAACATGTTCGAGAACCTCGGTGCGGTGCTCTCCCCGGTCACCCAGCGCCCGGTCGTCGCCTACATGAGCGACCAGCCGGGTGGCACCGTCGCGGCTGATCGCGTCATGTCGACGGCCTGGCAGCCGCTGCCGTGCCGGGGCCACGGGCGGCCCTGCTAGGCGGGCTCGGCCACCTTCCGGACCTCCTGCTGCGGCAGCCGCACGGCCGGGGGCGGCGACAGCGGCACCGCGGGGACCGCCTCGATCCCGAGCCGCTTGAACATGAGGTCGCGCTCGTCGACCAGCTCGGAGACGAGCCCTTGGAGCTCGGCCAGCTTGACCAGCCCGTCGAGGGCCAGCGCGATGTCCGCCTTGGCGTCCAGGTCGCGCGCCCGGTCGAGGCTCGTCTCGAACGCGCCCGCGGCAGCGTCCAGGTCGCCGCTCTGGGCGAGGGCCCAACCGCGGACCCGGTGCAGCAGCGCCACGATCGACACCTGACCGGAGCTGAGAGCGCGGGCGAGCAGCTCGTCCCCTCGCGCCAGCACCTCGAGCGGGCTGCCTTGATGGACGAGGCACTCCAGCGTGCGGGCCTCCACCTCGGCGAGGTAGGCGTGCTCACCGTCGTCGGCGAACGCTGATCGCGCGGCCTCGAACATCTCCAGGGCACGCCCGTGGTCGCCGAGGCAGGTCGCGATGCGTGCCAGCAGGGCGTCCACGACCGCGATCTCGCCCGGGGTGTCCGAGGCGCGGAAGACGCGATGCGCCTGCCGGGCGATGCCCTCGGCCTCCGTCAGCCGTCCCTGGTCGGTGTAGATCTCCGCGATGTTCATCGCGGCCACCGCGGCGTTCCACTGGTCGCCGATGCGCTCGAGGGTCTCCCGCGCGAGCTGGTACTTCTCCAGGGCCTCGCTCCAGTCGCCCTGGAAGTAGGCCCGGATCCCCAGGTGGTTCAGCACCGCGGCCTGCCAGGTCCGCTCGCCGAGCTCCTCCCAGATCTCGAGCGCGCGCTGCGCCTCTGCGGCGTGCTCGTAGCGGCCGAGCGCGATGCTGGCCCGGTCCAGGTGCTGGTAGGCCTCGGCGAGGACGGCCTTGGCCCCGACCACCTCGCCCCGGGCGATCGCCTCCCGGGCCCAGCGGATGGCCTCGTGCTGCCTGCCCTGCTCGTGGCGCACCTTCGCGTACCACGCGCACAGCCTCGAGGCGAGCTCCTGCTCCTCCGGCGACGTGCAGCCCTCCAGGTCGCGCAGGCCCCGGGACAGCCAGCGCAGTGCCTGCGGCATCCGGCCGGCGCGGGTGCGGACCTTCGCGATCCGCAGTCCCAGCTGCGCCCGGGCGTACGCGTCCTGGTCCGCCACCCGGCGGGCTTCGAGGAAGGCCTGCTCGGCCCTGCTGAGCTCGCCGAGCCGGAACCAGACGTCGCCGAGCGCCTCGGCGAGCCGGCACTGCTCCGCCGGCGCGCAGTGCGCGAGCCGGGACGCCTCGAGGGCCCGCCCGAAGAACAGCGCGGCTTCGACGTTGGCGTACTGCGCGGCGGCCTGCTCGCCCGCCCGCCGGGAGTACTCCATCGCCTTCTCGTACCGCTGGGCGTTGAAGAAGTGGTACGACAGGGCCGCGAGCTGGTCGTTCTGCTGCCCCTGCGGTCCCTGCTCGATGACGTCACCGGCGCGGCCGTGCAGCTCGAGCCGCTGGCGGAACGGCAGGGCCTGGTAGGCCGCCTCCCGCATCAGCCCGTGCCGGAAGGACACCTCGCCGCGGTCCTGGACGAGGAAGGGGTCGAGCGCCCGCCAGTCCTGCTCGGTGCAGTGCAGCTCGGCCGTCGCGAGGACGGCGTCGAGCAAGGTCCGCGCGAAGCGCGAGCCCAGCACCGAGGCGGTCCGCAGCGCGCGCCGCGGCACCCGCTCCAGGTCGTCGATGGAGGAGGCGAGGATCCCCTCGAGCGAGTCGGGGAGCGACTCGACGTCGCCGGTGCGCCGCCGCGCCGCGAGCAGCTCGAAGAGGAACAGCGGGTTGCCGCCCGAGTGCTCCCGCAGCCGGTCGAGCTCGTGCGGCGGGAGCGGGTCCTCCTCGGTGACGGCCTCGAGCAGCGCCGCGGTCGCGGTGGGGTCGAGCGGCCCGAGCAGCAGGGTGCGGCTGCCCGGCCGGTCCGGCTCGGCCTCGCGGGACGGGCGGCGGGTGACGGCGAGCAGCCAGGGCCGGCTGGCCGCCGTCCCGCGGACCGCTCTCAGCAGCTCGGCGGACGCGTCGTCCATCAGGTGCGCGTCCTCGAAGACCAGCAGCGTGGAGGTGTCGAGCATGGCGGTGAGCAGCGTGGCCACGGTGCGGCCCAACCTGGCCGGCCGGAAGCGCTCCTCCAGCGCCGCCACCTCAGGAGTCATCGGCACGTCGACGTCGAGGACGGACGCAAGCAGGGGCAGCCACGGCAGCAGCTGCGGGCAGCGGACCTCGACGGTGTCGGTCAGCGCCTCGACGAGGGACGACTCGGAGGAGTCGCCGAGCACCAGGTCGGTGAGCAGCCGCCGCCAGGTGCCGTAGGGGGTCGCGCCGTCGAACCCGTCGCAGGCCACCCCGAAGACGCGGTCGCCGGCGGCGAGCGCGCAGAGCTCCTCCACCAGCCGCGACTTGCCGAGGCCTGCTTCGCCGACGATCTCGATCGAGCCACCGCGGCCCGCACGGGCCTCGGACAGCGCCTCGGACAGCGCCGCCAGCTCGTCGTCGCGGCCGACCAGGGGGGTGCGCGCACCGTTGCCCGCCACGTTGGCGGACCGCGGTCCGCCGACGACCCTCGCGGCGATGGGTGCCGACTTGCCCTTGACGAAGAAGGGCGGCAGCTCCTCGGCCTCGAACTGCGTGTGGGAGCGCTCCAGCAGCTCCGGCGTGACCACCAGCTGGCCCAGCTCGGCGTGCGCCATCAGGCGCGCCGCCAGGTTCACCGAGTCACCGACGATGGAGTACGTGCGGCGGTAGTGCGGGCCGAAGTCGCCCGTGAACGCGCGGCCGTTCGTGGCGCCGGCGCGCAGCTGCAGCGTCGTCGGGGTGTCCATGATCTCGCGCAGGGCGCACAGCATGCGCTCCTCCGCCCGGTCGTGGCTGCGGGGTGCTCCCGAGAGCAGGATGACCTTGCCGCCGTCAGCGGCGACGTCGGTCGCGAGGAAGGTCACCTCGTGCCGGGCCGCGGCCTCCGCCGTCACGTCCACGACCTCACGGAGCGCTGCGGCCAGGGCGGCGGCGCCCTGCGTGGTGAGCAGCTCGTCGGCGCCCTTGAACTGCACGAACCCGGTGGTGACGAAGCGGTGCTCGCTCTCGACGAGCCCGCTGGCGACGTGCTGCCGGATCACCTCCGGCACCGCGCAGGCGAGGTCTGCGGGCATCGTGGCGTTACGCGCGCGCTGGGGGTCGAGCTCCGCGTCGGGAGCGGAGCTGAGCAGCAGGCCGGGACCGGGCGCGGGGGCCGTGTGCCGGAGCCCGACCGCTGCGGCGGTCTCGGGGCTGACCACCACCTCCCCGGCCTCGGCGACCTGCTCCATGAGAGTGGTCTTCGTCGCCGCGGGACCGGTCACGATGAGCTCGCGGTGCCGGTCGCCGAGCAGGAAGAAGTCGAGCGCTCCGCTGTGGATGCCGATCGACATCCGCAGCGTCACCGCGCCCGCCGATGTGCGCAGCTGACCGGCCCGGCGGATGGTGCGCTGCATCTCCCACCCGGCCCGGCAGGCGCGCGCCTCGTGGCCCTCGCCCTCGAAGAGCAGCAGCACGGCGTCGCCGCCCCACTTGATGAGGGCGGCGCCGTAGTCGTACGCGGGGACGAGCAGCTGGGCGAACGTGGAGTTGAGCAGGTCGCCCATCTCCTCGGCGCCGACCTTGCCGCGCCGGGCGAGCTTCTCGGTCAGGGTCGTGAACCCGGAGATGTCGGCGAACGCGAGGGTCCCCCGCACCTGGCGGTGGGCCGCACCCGGCTCGTCCCGCAGCCAGTCGATGACTGGCCGCGGGACGTAGGGCCGGATGAGGTCGGTCATGAGCTAGGGCAGGGGGATGCCCGCGATGTTCCGGGGGTCGCCACCGGGTGCGGTGAAGGTGATGAGGACGTCCCCGGCACCGTTCTTCGTGACCGACTGGACGCAGGGGTTCCCCGCTGGAAGCCCGCTGGTGGAGCACGACGGCAGGAAGCCTGCGCTCACGGCGTGACCGGTGCGGTCCACGAACGTCGGGTGGCTGGCGCTCCCGGCGGTGTTGTAGCAGACGGCGTACTTGCTGGCGCCGTTGTTGGGCACCTGGTTGACGACGGTCTTGTTGATGCGCAGCGTCTGGGTCAGCGTGCGGGCGGTGTCGAGGTCCTGGAACGTCACCTGCTGGCTGTGGCCGAGCGCGAGCATCTTGCCGAGGCAGCTCTGGTCGGTCGGCGGGTCGATCGACATGCCGAGGACGTCCTGGATGCTGCCGGTCGTCGTGACGATCCGCGCCTGGGTGTCGCCGGCGCTGCCCTGGGTGCCCGTGTCGCACACCTGCGACGGCGCGCAGGTGACGACGTTCGCGTACGGGCTGACCTGGACGACCGGGTCGCTGCCCGAGTTGGTGAAGTCACCCACGACGCCGGTCGAGGCCACGATGCCCTGCGCGGCGGTGGCGAACGTGTAGCTGCCGCTCGCGGCCGGGGCCGTCGCGTTGAAGGACAGCTTGACCGTGCCGCTGGACGGGATGCCGCTGCCGAGCGGGTCGCTGGTGCTGGCGCTCACGGTGCTGCCGCTGATGCTCACGGTCCAGCCGCTGGCGTTGACGGCGGCGGCCGTCGGGCTCGTGAACCCGGCGGGCAGCGTGACCTGCACCTCGCTGAGGCTGTAGCCGAGCGGGCTGGTGTTGGTGAAGGTGACCGGGAAGCCGATCTGGGACGGGTCGGTCGAGCTCGCGACGGTCGGGTACGGCGACAGCGGCAGCGCCGCGGAGTAGGTGCCGAGCGGGACGGTGGCGGCGGCGGCCGGAGCCGTCAGCGTCGCGACCGTGGCGCCCAGCGCAACAGCCATGACGCTGCCGATCCGCGCGAGCGACCGCACACGCCGAGTTCGTTCGCGGACAAGAGCAGACATGGTGGGCTTCCCCCGAAGTGTGTGACGGTGCCGAGTGCGGCTTGTAAGGGACCAATCTGACAAGCCGGGTGTGCGGACGCTGTCACCTTTCCGACAATTGCGGCACGCAGTGCAACCAGTGCCCGGGAACAGCCCGCCCCGCGCCGAGGTTGAGCGCCTTGGCAGGATGGTGCGCATGAGAGGCGGGCTGACGAGCGTGAGACCACGTCGTGCGGCCGTCCTGTCGGTGCACACCTCCCCGCTGGAGCAGCCGGGCACCGGTGACGCCGGCGGCCTGAACGTCTACGTCGTCGAGACCGCCAAGCGGCTGGCGGAGCGGGGCGTGGAGGTGGAGGTCTTCACCCGCGCCACCTCCTCCGACCTGCCGGCCACCACCGAGCTGGCCCCAGGCGTCACCGTCCGGCACCTCGTCGCCGGGCCGTTCGAGGGCCTGTCGAAGGACGACCTGCCCTCGCAGCTGTGCGCGCTGACGTCCGGGCTGCTGCGCGTGGAGGCGCAGCACGACCCCGGGTACTTCGACGTCGTGCACTCGCACTACTGGCTGTCCGGGCAGGTCGGCTGGCTCGCGGCGGAGCGCTGGGGGGCCCCGCTCGTCCACTCCGCGCACACCCTCGCCAAGGTGAAGAACCTCGACCTGGCCGAGGGGGACACGCCCGAGCCGCTGCGCCGGATCGTCGGCGAGCAGCAGGTCGTCGACGCCGCCGACCGGCTGGTGGCCAACACCTCGCAGGAGGCCAGCGACCTGATCGACCTGTACGGCGCCGACGCCGAGCGGGTCGTCACCGTCGCGCCCGGCGTCGACCTGGAGCACTTCCGGCTCGGGTCGGCGTCGGCTGCCCGCACCCGGCTGGGGGTCCCACCGGACGCGGTGCTGCTGCTGTTCGTCGGGCGCCTGCAGCCGCTGAAGGCGCCCGACGTCCTGCTCCGCGCCGCCGCCGCCCTGCAGCAGCGCCTGGAGCGCCGCGTCCACGTCGCCGTCGTCGGCGGCCTGAGCGGCTCGGCGGTGGACTACCCCCGGCACCTGCAGGACCTGGCCTCCTCGATGGGCCTGCCCGTCACCTTCGCCCCTCCTGCGGACCCGGACACGCTGCGCGACTGGTACGTCGCCGCCGACCTCGTCGCGGTCCCCTCCTTCAACGAGTCCTTCGGCCTGGTCGCCCTCGAGGCGCAGGCGTGCGGCACCCCCGTCGTCGCGACCCGCATCGGTGGGCTGCGCACCACGGTCGCCGACGGGGTCAGCGGCCTGCTCGTCGAGGGGCACGGCACCCACGACTGGGCCGCGGCGCTCGAGAGCGCGCTGGCACGTCGTACCAGCCTGTCGGAGGGTGCCCTCCGGCACGCCGCGCACTACTCGTGGAACCGCACCGCCGACGGCCTGCTCACGGCGTACCGGTCGGTGCTCGTGCAGGCGCTCGCGTCATGACCGAGGCCGCGGACGTCATCCGCACGGCGCTCACCGAAGCGGGGCTGGACTTCGCCGAGCCGCACCCGGAGCAGTTCTTCGTCAAGCTGCCGGGCACGCACAAGCTGTTCACCAACGCCTGGCTCGTCGTGGGCCAGCACGGGCTGCTGGTCGAGGCGTTCGTGTGCCGCAAGCCCGACGAGAACCACGAGGAGTTCTACGCGTTCCTGCTGCGGCGCAACGCGAAGATGTTCGCGGTGTCGTTCGCGCTCGACAAGGCCGGCGACGTCTACCTGGTCGGCCGGCTGCCGCTCGTGGGGATCACCGCCGAGGAGGTCGACCGGATCCTCGGCTCGGTGCTGCAGTACGCCGACGAGTCCTTCGACCTGCTGCTCGAGATCGGCTTCGTCACGTCGATCCGCAAGGAGTGGGCGTGGCGTCAGAAGCGCGGCGAGTCGACGGCCAACCTGGCCGCCTTCGCCCGCTTCGCCGCCCCCGACTAGACGGTGCGGCGGCGGATCGCGGCGGCGGTTCCGAGCACGAGCAGGGCCAGCACGGCTGCGCCGACCGGGAGGCCGGTCGCGGCCAGGCCGCCGCTCCCGCTCTTGCCACCGGTCGCCGGCGGGAGGTCGGTCTTCGGCGCATTGCCCGGCACCGCGCCGCTCGCCACCCCGAAGGCGGTGTCGAACGTCGGGGTGCTGTCGACCGTCACCGGCAGGGCCTGCACCGAGCCGAACGGCAGGTCCGCGGGGCCGAGCAGCGAGTAGGTGCCGACCGAGTAGAGCTTCGCGCCCTTCTTGGGCGAGCCGGCCGCGGCCGCAGGCACCCGGATGACGTACTTGCCCGAGCGGAAGACGCCGGTCGCGCCGGTCAGCGGCTGGTAGGTGTTGCCGAGCGTCGCCGTGACGTTGCCGGCGTTGTACTGGCCCTCGGCGGTGCTGACCTTGCCGGACCCGAAGCTGACGCCGCCCTCCTGGCCGGTCAGGGTCATCTCCGCGTAGTAGGCCTGGCCGCCGAAGTCCCAGCGCGTGACGTACCGGGCCTGCGTGATGGGCGTCCCGCTGTCGTCGACGCTCGCCGGCAGCACGCCGGCCTGTGACGTCTCGAGCCCCGGCACCTGGACGGTGACGACGACGTCACCGTTGCTCGCGCGCTGCACCGTGGTGCTCTTCAGGTCGAGGGCCTTCTGGTTGGCGGCGGTGAGGATCTTCGCCCCGGCGATGGGGTACTTCGCGTCACCGGTCGCGTCGGTGTAGCCGTTGCCGCGCTGGGGGACGGCGGCGTTCGGCTGGCCGGCGTACAGCGACGGGCCGCTCGCCTGCCGGGCGACCTTCACGAACGGCAGCAGCGTCGCGTTGTTGGTGTCGGACCAGACGAAGCCGAGGTGGCCCGCCTTGTCCACGTCGATCGCGAAGTAGTCCAGCAGGTTGCGGTTGGCGTTCGGGTCGGCGGCGCAGGTCGTGCCGCGGGTGCAGATGTTGGTGTCGTGGTTGACCCGGTGCGAGATGGGGTCCTGGCTGAAGGTCGGGCTCTCGCACGGGTTCGCCGCCCACTGGCACAGGGCGTCGTCGGCGTAGGAGACGTAGGGCTTCCAGCCGCCCTGGCCCGGCTGCACCGCGTCCGGCGTCGCGGCCTTGGCCGTCGTGCCGTAGTAGCCGACGGCGACGCGGCCCGGGCTGCCCGCCACCGTGTTCGCGAAGATCGTGACCTTCAGCGGGTCGGCGTCGACCTGCACCGGCTTGGACCACTTGCTGGCCGGCGCCTTCCTGTTCGTGGGGTCGCTCGCGAGGCTGGTCGACAGGTAGGTGTGCTGGGTGCCGCTGTCGGCCCAGGCGGCGTACAGGTTGCCGGCCTTGTCGATCGACAGGGTGGTCATGCTGCGGGCGTTGTCCGCACCGGGGATCGGGTGGTTGGTGAACGTCTTCGCGCCGTCGGTCGAGACACCCACGTTGAAGCCGGGCTGCGAGTTCACCCCGATGAAGCCGAGGTAGCCGACGTAGAGCGTGTGGTTGAGCGGCCCGCCCGTGTTGTCGGCGATCATGCTGCCGCTCTGCGCGACGTCGAGGATCTGCGGGGTCGGGGCCAGCGTCCAGGAGCCCAGCGCTCCGTCGTTGTCGCTGCGGTTGATGAACTCGCCCAGTGCCGGCACGTGGTAGGCCATGAAGCGGGTCTTGGTGCCCTTCCAGGACGCCTGCCACTGGCGGTCGACGCCGCTGCCGGTCTTGTCCAGCGCCGGGTCGACGTGGTCGGCCGGGAAGGTCGTGCCGTGGTCGAGGCTGACGCCGAGCGCCTGGTTGGCCAGCGACTCCTGCTCGCCCATGCCGACGCTGCCGCTGCCCGGGTTGATGTCGATGTCGGTGTCGCCACCGCCACCGGCCGGGCAGTAGGGCACCTGGCGGGCGAAGCACGCGACACCCGCGGCGGCCAGGTCGGACGCCCCGGCGTACCTCTTGGTGTAGCTGAGCCCGCCGTCCTCGGAGCGGAACAGCACGCCGATCATGGTCCGGCTGCTGACCGGCCAGTCGACGAAGGACCGCTGCGCGCCACCCGCGGAGGTCGGGTCGAACGTGAAGCCGGGCTCGCCGCCGAACAGGATCGGGTCCACGACCGTCGCGGGCGTGAACGTCATGAGGGTCTTGCGAGCAGGCGTCGAGGTCGGGGTCTTGGCGGTCGCGACGCTGGTCAGGGTGGCCTTGTAGGTGTCGGAGAGGACGGTTCCGGGGCAGACGATGACGTCGTAGCTGCCGGGCTGCAGGTCGGTGATGACGACCTTCTCGTTGCCGCCGGCGCTGACCGACTCGGCGACCACGCCGCCGTGGCTGTCCACCACCTGCAGGTCGAGGTCGTTCCCGGCGGCGGCCTTGATCGCGATCGTCGTCGCCGTGGTGACGGTGTCGTAGAGCCCGGCGGGCGCCTTCACGGTCAGCGCGTGGTGGTCGTCGGTGACCACCGTGTCGGTGCTGCAGCCACCCGAGTCCACCCCCGGGCCGGCGCTGCCGGTCCAGGAGGCCGCCACCGAGCCCGTCCTCGGGAGCGTCACGGTGGTCCCGGTCGGTGTCGACGCGGTGGCGACGGCGGTCAGGCTCGCGCTGGTGAGCACGAGGCCGAGAAGGGCTGCGGGGTAGCGCATGACGGCTCCGAGGTGCTGGGGGTCGGCCCAGGCTACCGACTCAGGGCGCCGGGGATGCCCTTATCGCCCCTGGTTGGCCACCGCGGCCGCAGCCTCGGCGGCCGCCTCAGGGTCCAGGTACTCGCCCCCGCGTACCGTCGGCTGGAGCTCCTCGTCCAGCTCGTAGCGCAGCGGCTGACCCGTCGGGATGTTGAGCGCGACGACCTGCTCGTCGCTGAGCCCGTCCAGGTGCTTGACCAGTGCCCGCAGCGAGTTGCCGTGCGCGGCCACCATGACGACCTCGCCCGCCCGCAGGTCCGGCACGATCTGGTCGTACCAGTAGGGCAGCAGCCGCTCGACCACGTCCTTCAGGCACTCGGTGCGGGGCACCAGGTCCTTCGCGAGCTTCGCGTAGCGCAGGTCGGTGGCGTTGTCCCACTCGCTGCCGGGCTCGATCGGAGGGGGTGGTACGTCGTACGACCTCCGCCAGAGCATGAACTGCTCCTCGCCGAACTCCTGGAGCGTCGCCTTCTTGTCCTTGCCCTGCAGGGCGCCGTAGTGCCGCTCGTTGAGCCGCCAGTGCCGCTTGACCGGCACCCACGAGCGCTGGCACGACTCGAGCGCGATGTTCGCCGTCCGGATGGCGCGGGTCAGCAGGCTGGTGTGCAGGACCGTCGGCAGCAGTCCTGCCTCCCTCAGCTGCAGACCGCCCAGCTTCGCCTGCTGCTCGCCCTTCTCGGTGAGGTCGACGTCCACCCAGCCGGTGAACAGGTTCTTCTGGTTCCAGTCGCTCTCGCCGTGACGGAGCAGCACGAGGGTCGGCATGCCGCCATCCTCCCAGCCCGGGAACGTCGGTCGATCCCCAGGGTGATGACCCTGGGGATCAACCGAGGATCGACCGGAGGGCCCGCGTGACGGCCGCCTCCGAGTGGCGGAGCATGCCCTGCGTCAGGCGGTGCAGCTGCTCGCCGCTGCCGCGGGTCGCGGCCGCCAGCTCCAGCGAGCGCAGTGCGTCGGCGTCCCACTGCTCCACCCACATGTGGTGCGCCCCGTCGAGCTCGATGCTGACCCGCTGCTTCCGGTAGCGGGCATCCACGTACCTCACGCCGTTGGCACGCACCTTGACCTGGAGCTCATCCGGCTCCGGAAGTCGGTTCCGCCGGCAGAAGCGCAGGTAGTCGAGCTCGCTGCCGGCGTGTGCGCCGAGCTCCACGTCGTCGAGCACGACGCGCAGCAGCGCGCGTCGTCGCAACCGAGGCATGAGCTCCAGGGCGGATCGGACGCGCGCGGCCGTCGTCAGTCGTTGCTGGACGACCAGGGCGATGCGGTGCTCGGCCTCCCGGTCGCTCGGGGCGCGCTCGGCTGCGTGGAGCGCGGCCACGTGCACGTGCACGAGGGGTACGCCGGGCCGTGGGCTGACGACCCCGGCCAACCCTCTGACGCGGCGCGGCCGCATGGTCAGCAACGGTTCCCGGACCCATGCCACGTGCCGACGCTCCGGCACGGCGACGTCATGGACGGCGAGAGCCAGCCGCTTGGCTCCCCAGGCGATCAGGGCGGCGTCGCCCGTCAGCGCTGCGCCCGGGCCTGCGTGCACGACGGCCGCCCAGCGCAGCTGACTCGCCGTCGGCGTGCCGGTGTGCAGCACGGCCACACCGTCACCGAGCGCGGTCCAGTCCCTGCCCAGTCGCCACTCCCAGCCGGCACCGGTGAGCCCGGCGGAGAGCGCCTGCATCCGGCCGAGGACGCCGTCCTGGTCCGCGGCGATCTCCTGCCAGGTGAGCGGTCGCTTCTCGGGCGAGGTCATGCGAGGGAGCGTGGCGGCTCAGCGCCGCCCGTGACTCGGCCGGCGCCCGAATGTGGACGGGGGCCGCCCGGTCATCGGTCGATCCCCAGGGTGCGGACCCTGGGGATCAACCGACGATCGCGCGGGCGGCGACGGTTGCGGGGTGGAGGGGGAGGCCGGTGCGCTCGCGGCACAGCCGCAGCAGCTCGTCGTACGCCGGCTGACCGATCAGCGCGACCAGCTCCGGGCCGTAGCTGACCACCACCGGGTCGGCGCCCACGTGCGCCTCGGGGGAGGAGGTGCACCACCAGTGCAGGTCCTCGCCACCCGGGCCCCAGCCGCGCCGGTCGAACTCGCCGATCGTGGTGAGCTCGACCGTCACGTCGTCGGGGCGCTGGACGTCCTCGACGAGCCGCCGCACCGGCAGCTGCCAGCACACGTCGGGCTTGGTCTCGAGCGGGTGCAGCCCCATCCGGAGCGCGAGGCCGTGCAGCGCGCAGCCCTCACCGCCGGCGAACCCGGGCCGGTTGAGGAACACGCAGGCCCCGTCGACGACCCGGGTCTTGCGCGCGGGCTCGCCCTCGAGCTCGTCGTCGACCGAGATGCCCTCGGCCCGGCCGACCCGGGCGTGCTCCCAGTCCTTCTTCCTGAGCAGCTTGGCGAACCGCTCGGTCCGCTTCTCGTCCGCCTTGTCGCTGTAGTAGGCGCCGTGCGAGCAGCAGCCGTCGCTCGCCCGGCCCTCCGTCACGCCGTGGCAGGCGGTGCCGTAGACGCAGGTCCACGACGACATCAGCCAGGTGAGGTCGGCCCGCACCGCCTTGCGCGGGTCCGCGGGATCGGGGAACTCGATCCAGTCGCGGGCGAAGTCGGGATCGACCTCCCGGACGCGGGGCATGCCGAGGTCGGTGCGCAGCTTCACCCGAGCGAGCCTAATGACTCCCCGGGGACGAAAGGGGCTTACGCTCGCGAGCGAGATGTTCGAGCCCCGAGAGCCCGTGCTCGTGCCTGAGGCGCGGGTCGCTCTGGCGACGGCCAGCGTCTACCCGGAGTCGACCGCCAACGCCTTCGAGATCGCCGCGCGGCTGGGGTACGACGGGGTCGAGGTGATGGTCTGGACCGACCCGGTGAGCCAGGACATCGACGCGCTCCAGCGGCTCCGGGACTACCACGAGGTCGAGATCCTCGCGATCCACGCACCCTGCCTGGTGATCACCCAGCGCGTCTGGGGCACCGACCCGTGGGTCAAGCTCGTCAAGGCCAAGGAGGCCGCGGAGACGCTGGGCGCCGAGACGGTCGTGGTGCACCCGCCGTTCCGGTGGCAGCGCGACTACGTCCGGCAGTTCGTCGGTGGCATCCAGCAGATGGCCAGCGAGACCGACGTGCGCTTCGCGGTGGAGAACATGTTCCCGCTGCGGGCCCGCGGGCAGCAGGTCTCGCCGTACGGCCTGGACTGGGACCCCACGGGGGAGGCCTTCCTCGACTTCACCCTCGACCTCAGCCACACGAGCGTCAGCCAGTCCGACGCGCTCGACATGCGCCGGGCGATGGGCGACCGGCTGTCGCACGTGCACATCGCGGACGGCAACGGCACGGCCCGCGACGAGCACCTCGTGCCCGGACGCGGCCAGCAGCCGTGCGCTGAGCTGCTCGAGGGGCTCGCGGTCGACGGCTTCAACGGGCTGGTGGTCGTCGAGGTCAACACCCGGCGCTGCGAGGACAGGTACGAGCGGGAGGCCGACCTCGCCGAGGCGCTGGCCTTCACGAGGCTCAACCTCGCCGCCGCCGCCGACTGGGCCCCTCAGTGATGCGGCCGGGCGACGCCCTCGCCTTCGAGGACCTCGTCGAGGACTACGACGCCGCCCGGCCGCACTACCCCCGGAGCCTGTACGACGCCCTGGGGCCGCTGCGCGACTGCCTCGAGCTGGGTGCCGGGACCGGGATCGCCTCGGTCGAGCTCGCGCGGCGGGGCCGGCTGGTCGTCAGCGACCTCGGCCCGCGGATGCTGGCCCGCGGCCTCGCCAAGCACGGCCGCCCGGCGGTGGTCTGCCGGGCCGAGGCGCTGCCGTTCCGGGCGGCGGCGTTCGACACGGTGTGCGGCGCCCAGATGTGGCACTGGACCGACGAGCCGGCGGGCCCTGAGGTCGCCAGGGTGCTCCGGCCCGGTGGCCGGCTGCTGCTGTGGTGGAACGAGTCCGACGCCGACGGCCTCCCGTGGTGGGACGCCCAGCAGGACCGGCTCGAGGCGGGAAACCCCTTGTACACCAGGGGATATCGCGAGGTCGACTACAACGCAGCGCTGCAGGGCCCGTTCCTGACGGAGCCGCCCACCTCGTACCGCTGGTCGCGGACCCTCAGCCTCGAGCTCTACGGCCGGTGGCTGCGGAGCAAGTCCTACGTCCAGAAGCTCGACGACGTCGACGGGTTCGTCGCCGCGTGCCTCGACGACCTGCGGCAGGCGTTCCCCGACGGCCAGGTCGTCGAGCCCTTCGTCACCCGACTGTGGAGGTTCACCAAGCCGTGAAGGTGCTGCGCACGCCCGACTTCGAGGTGCCCGACTTCCCCTGGGAGACCAGGTACGCCGACACCTCCGACGGGCTCCGGATGGCCTACGTGGACGAGGGCTCCGGCCCGGTCGTGCTGCTGCTCCACGGCGAGCCCAGCTGGTCGTTCCTGTGGCGGACGTGCATCCCGGTCCTCCTCGACAACGGCTTCCGGGTCGTCGCGCCGGACCTGATCGGCTTCGGCCGGTCGGACAAGCCGAGCGAGATCGAGGACTACACCTACGCCCGGCACATCGAGTGGGTGCGCTCCGTCGTCTTCGACGCGCTGGACCTGACCGACGTCACCCTGGTCTGCCAGGACTGGGGCGGGCTGATCGGCATCCGGATGGCGATGGAGAACCCCGGCAGGTTCGCGCGGATCTGCGCGGCGAACACCGGCCTGCCCGACGGCAACCACCGGCTGCCTCCCGAGTGGTGGGCCTTCCGCGACTTCGTGGCGAGGACCGAAGACCTCCCGGTCGGGTTCCTCGTCAGCCGGGCCGTCGTGCACCCGATGGCGCCGGAGGTCGTGGCGGCCTACGACGCACCCTTCCCCGACGCGTCGTACAAGGCGGGGGCCCGGGCCTTCCCCGACCTGATCCCCCAGGACCCCGACAACCCGGCGACGCCGGCCAACCAGCACGCCTGGGAGCTGCTCACCATGTGGGCCAAGCCGTTCCTGTGCGCCTTCTCCGACAGCGACCCGATCACCCGCGGCGGCGACCGGCCGTTCCTGTCGAAGGTGCCCGGCACCATGGGCCAGCCGCACACCACGATCGAGGGCGCCGGCCACTTCCTCCAGGAGGACAAGGGGCCGGAGCTGGCCCAGGTCGTCGTGGACTGGGTGGCGAGGTCCTAGCCTGGCGGCATGCTCCGTCAGGTGATCCTCGCTGCGTCGCGCAGCAACCGGATGCGCGCGCTCGTCGAGAACGCGCCGGTCAGCAAGCAGGTCGTGCACCGGTTCGTGCCGGGGGCGACCGTCGACGACGCCGTGAAGGCCAGCCGCGAGCTCGTGCAGAGCAACCGGCTCGTCACGCTCGACCACCTCGGTGAGGACACGACGGACAAGGCGATGGCGCAGGCGACCGTCGACGCCTACCTCGCGCTGCTCACCGCCCTCGGCGACCTGACCCAGGACGGCAGGGCGGAGGTCAGCGTGAAGCTCTCCGCCGTGGGCCAGACCATCGACGAGGCGATGGCGCTCGACAACGCGCGCACCATCTGCGAGGCGGCGCAGGCGCGGGGCACCACGGTCACCCTCGACATGGAGGACCACACCACGACCGACAGCACCCTGGGCGTGCTGCGCGAGCTCCGCAAGGACTTCCCGAGCACCGGCGCGGTCGTCCAGTCGTACCTGCACCGCACCGAGGGCGACTGCAAGGACCTCGCGACCAAGGGGTCCCGGGTGCGGCTGTGCAAGGGCGCCTACAAGGAGCCGGCGAGCGTCGCCTACCAGGACAAGGACGAGGTGGACGCCAGCTACGTCCGCTGCCTCGAGGTCCTCATGGCGGGCGACGGGTACCCGATGGTCGCCACCCACGACCCGGCGATGATCACGGCGGCGAAGCGGCTGGGGCGCGGCCGGGGCGAGTACGAGTTCCAGATGCTCTACGGCATCCGCCCGACCGAGCAGCAGCGGCTCGCGGACGAGGGGGAGCGGATGCGGGTCTACGTGCCGTACGGCGAGGAGTACTACGGGTACTTCATGCGCCGGCTGGCCGAGCGCCCCGCCAACGTGACCTTCTTCCTGCGCTCCCTGGCGAGCAAGAGATGACGACGTTCGCCCTGGTCGGGGTCGGCAAGCTCGGCGAGGCGCTGCTGTCGGGCCTGCTCCGGTCCGGCCGGCCGAAGGAGCAGGTGATCGCCGCCGAGCGCTACGAGGCCCGGGCCAAGGAGATCGCCGAGACCTACGGGGTCGCCACCGCCGACCCGGCGGAGGCGGTGGCCAAGGCGGATGTCGTCCTGCTCGCCGTGAAGCCGCAGGACATGCGGGCCGCGCTGCGCGACATCGCCGGCAGCGTCCGCCCGGAGTCGCTGGTCGTGAGCATGGCCGCGGGCATCACCCTGAAGCTGCTCGAGGAGGAGCTCCCCCCGGGCACCCACTGCATCCGCGTCATGACCAACACCCCGGTCTTCGTCGACGAGGCGATGAGCGCCATCAGCCCCGGTACGCACGCGACCGAGGAGCACCTGCAGCTCGTCGAGGACCTGCTGCGCGGGGTCGGCCGGGTCATCCGGGTCCCGGAGTCGCAGCAGGACGCGGTCACCGCCCTGTCCGGCAGCGGCCCGGCGTACTTCTTCTACCTCGTCGAGGCGATGATCGACGCCGGCATCCTGCTGGGCCTGCCGCGCGCGGTCGCGGCCGAGCTGATCGTCCAGACGGCGGTCGGCAGCGCCAAGATGCTCAAGGAGTCCGACGAGCACCCCGTCGTGCTGCGCGAGGCCGTCATGAGCCCGGCGGGAACGACGATCAGCGCCATCCGGGTCATGGAGGACCACGGCGTCCGCGCCGCGATGCTGGCCGCGCTGGAGGCCGCGCGGAACAGGTCGCAGGAGCTCGCCGGCGGCTGAAGGAAAGCGCGGCCGCGCGCCGAACTCTCCAGGCATGCAGCTCCGCCTCGCCGCGCCGGTCGCCGTGCTCGCCCTCGCGGGCGCGACGGTGCCCGCGCTCGCGACGGCGCCGTCCCGGATCGAGTTCGCCGACAGCAACGAGGTACGCGGTGACCTCGGGCCCGCGACCGGCACTCCCACCGCCTGGGCGGCCCGGGCGCTGCGGTCCCAGGGCTCCCGGCTCGGCGTCGACGCCAGCACGTTCAGGCTGGAGCGGATCCGCACCAGCCTGATCGGCACCCACGTGCGCGGACGGCAGTACCGCGGCGGCCTCCCCATCCAGGGCACCGAGGTCCTCGTCAGCGCCATCGCCGGCCGGGTCGCGCAGGTGAACGTCGAGGGCAGCTCGCTGCCCGGCGAGCCGGCCGCGACCCCGGTGGGCGAGCTGGTCGCGAAGGCGGCGGCCCTCGGTGCCGCGAACGTCACGCACCTGCTGCAGCCGCTGACGGTCACCCGGCTGCTCGTCCCGCGCGGCGGCCGGCTCGTCGACACCTACCAGGTGGGGGTGCTGGCGAAGCACACCGCCGTCCGTGTCGACGTCGACGCCGCGACCGGGCGCGTCCTGGGCCTGGCGGACGAGGGGCGGCGCGACGAGGGCGTCGCGCACGTCTTCAGCCCCAACCCCGTCGTCACCAGCCGCAACCCCGCGCTCCGGCAGCCCGCCGAGACCGGCACCCCGGTTGCCGTCCCCCTCCCCAGCGCTGCGCTGACGTCGCAGCTGCGGGCGGTGCCGATCAGCTACCGCCCGTCGTCCACGCTCGGCGGCGACTGGGCCACCATCGAGTACCCGATCGGGTACGGCGGCCCCGACTTCAGCTACCTGCGCAGCGACCCGCGCTTCGTCGGGCTCAGCGCCTACGCGCAGGTGGACCGCTACCAGCGGTGGCTGCACGCGCTGGGCATCACGCACGTCAACGCCGAGCCGCAGAGCCTCGTCGCGCTCACCACGGGCGACGACAACAGCGCCTACTACCCGTCGCTGGACGTCATCGTGTTCGGCGGCGGCGGCGTCCCGGACGCCGAGGACGGCGAGGTCGTGCTGCACGAGTACGGCCACGCCATGCAGGACGACCAGATGCCCGGGGTCGCCGGGAGCGGCGAGACCGGCGCCATGGGCGAGGGGTTCGGGGACTTCAACGCCGCCAACTTCTTCGCGCTCACCAGCCGCGGCTTCGGGGACCTGTGCGTCGCCGACTGGGACAGCACGACGTACAGCACGACCAACCCGCCCTGCCTGCGCCGGCTGGACTCCCGCAAGCGCTACCCGACGAACGTCGACCACGAGGTGCACGACGACGGGGAGATGTGGTCGGCCTTCCTCTGGCGGGTCCGCAGCCACCTCGGCCGCGACGCGACCACCCGCTCCACCAACGCCATCCGGCTCGTGCTGTCCGCGCAGGAGCTGATGAGCCCGACGGGGTCGTTCGCCGACTCCGTCGCCGCGCTCCGCACGGCGGCGCGCGCGCTGCACCACCCCGACTGGGCGGTGTGGGTCGACAGGGAGTCCCGGACGACCGGATTCACGTAACGTCACGAGGGTGAGCACCCTCGTCGTCTGGGACGACGTCTTCGGCGACTACGACTTCGGGCCGACGCACCCGCTGCGGCCGCTGCGGCTCGAGCTCACCATGTCGCTGGCCCGGCAGCTCGGGGTGCTGGACGGCGTCGACGTGCGGGCGCCCCGGCCGGCCGGCGACGACGTCCTCGAGCTGGTGCACGACCCGCTCTACGTCGCGAGCGTCAAACGGGCCCCCGACGACCTGCTCGGCCGGCTGTCGCTGCGCTGGGGCCTCGGCACCGGCGACAACCCCGTCTTCCCGCGGATGCACGAGGTCTCCTCGCTCGTCACGGGCGCGTCCGTCGACGCCGCCCGCGCCGTCTGGGAGGGCACCCACGAGCACGCGGTCAACATCTCCGGCGGCCTGCACCACGCGATGAGGGACCGCGCCTCCGGCTTCTGCGTGTACGACGACCCGGCCGTCGCGATCGCCTGGCTGCTGGCCGCGGGCGCCACGAAGGTGGCCTACGTCGACGTCGACGTCCACCACGGGGACGGCGTGCAGGCCGCCTTCTACGACGACCCGCGGGTGCTCACGATCAGCCTGCACGAGACGGGCCGGACGCTGTTCCCGGGCACCGGGTTCCCCACCGAGGTGGGTCCGGCGTCGACCAGCGTCAACGTCGCGCTGCCGCCCGGCACCGGCGACGCGCTGTGGCTGCGGGCCTTCCACGCCGTGGTCCCGCAGGCGGTCCGGGCGTTCCAGCCGCAGGTGCTCGTCACCCAGCACGGCTGCGACACCCACGCCCTGGACCCCCTCGCGCACCTGATGATGTCGATCGACGGCCAGCGCGCGGCGTACCAGGCCCTGCACCGGCTGGCGCACGAGGTGTGCGGCGGCAAGTGGGTGGCGCTGGGCGGCGGCGGCTACGAGCCCGTCCAGGTGGTGCCGCGGGCGTGGACCCACCTGCTCGCCGAGGCCGCCGGGACGACGGTGGACGGCGCCACCCCGAACGACTGGCGCGACGAGGCGGGGGAGCGCGGCGGCGAGCTGGCGCCGACCTCGCTCACCGACGGCGGCCTCCCGTCGTACCTCCCCTGGGACCCCTTCGAGATGGAGCCCTCCCGCGAGCGGCTGTCGGTCGCGGTCGACGAGGCCGTCCTCGCCACCCGCGAGGCCACCTTCCCCGCCCTCGGCCTCGACCCCCTCACGCCCTGAGCCCCCGGCGGGCCACTGGGCCGAACGGGGGACTACCTGCGTCCCACCCGTCCCGATACGATCACTGTGCACGCGCGTGTCTGAGTCCGACGGTGGGGAAGCCGCCGGCCACGCGCGGGCAGTTGCGAGCGTGCCGTGTCCAACCTGAGCGAGATCAAGTTCCTCACCGTGGCGGAGGTCGCCGCGCTGATGCGCGTGTCACGGATGACGGTCTACCGGCTGGTCCACGCCGGTGACCTCGCCAGCGTCCGGGTGGGCCGCAGCTTCCGGGTCCCGGAGCACGCGGTGCACGCCTACCTCCGCGGCGCGTTCGACGTCACGGCGTAGCGGCTAGACTGGCCGCTTCGTCGAGGAAGAGCTGAGGATTCACCGTGGGTTCCGTCATCAAGAAGCGCCGCAAGCGGATGGCCAAGAAGAAGCACCGCAAGCTGCTGAAGAAGACCCGCGTCCAGCGCCGCAACAAGAAGTAGTCTGCGGGGCCAGCGACAACGGCGTCGCTGATGGAGGTCCCGAGAGTGTTTCTCACGTTCCTGTCCGACCTCGGCGTCGAGGACCCGTTCCTCGGGCTCTGCAAGGGCGTGATCGCCCGCGTCGCCCCGGAGGTCCGGGTCCTGGACGTCATGCACAGCATCGCTGCGCAGGACGTCGAGATGGGCGCCGCGATGCTCGCGAGCGCCGTCCCGTTCCTGCCGGCACCTGCGGTGCACCTGGCGCTGGTCGACCCGTTCCGGACGATCCCCGCGCGCGGCATCGCGGTGCGGACCGCCGACGGGTCGATCTTCGTCTCCCCGGACAACGGCATCGCCAGCCAGGCCTGGGACGTCGCCGGCGGCGCGGTCGAGGCGCACGTGCTGGACGACACCACGCTCTGGAACGCCAACGCCGCCCGGACCTTCCGCGCCCGGGACGTCTTCAGCCCGGTGGCCGCGCGGCTCGCGGACGGCCTGCCGCTGGAGCGGGTCGGGTCACGGGTGGAGATCGCCGAGCTCGACCGGCTGGAGCTGCGGGCGGCCCGGCTGCACGACGACCACGTGCACGGCGAGATCGTGCAGGTCGACCACTTCGGCAACCTCACGCTCAACATGCAGCGCCAGCACGTCGAGGCCGCCGGCATCAACCTCGGCGACATGGTCGAGATCCGGTGCGGCGGCAAGACGCTGCAGGTCTGCTACACGCTCACCTACGGCGAGGTGCCCCGCGGCCGGGTGGCGCTGTGCGAGGACTCCTTCCGGACCATGTGCGTCGCGGTCAACCAGGGCAGCGCTGCCGCCCAGCTGCGCTCGACGCGTGGCGAGCCGATCGTCATCGCCCGCGTGCACGCGGAGCCTGCCGCCACGCCGCAGCCCGTCCGCGTCTACGACCAGGCTCCCTCGACCATCACGGCCTGACCGCCGGCCGTTAGGCTGACCGGGTGAAGCCCCGCGTCGTCCTCGTCACCGGTGTCAGCCGGTACCTCGGCACCCGGCTGGCCTCCACCCTCGCTGCCGACCCCTCCATCGAGCGGGTCATCGGCGTCGACACGATCGCCCCGCGCGCGGAGGCGCTGCCGCAGCTCGGCCGCACCGAGTTCGTCCGCGCCGACATCCGCAACCCGCTCATCGCCAAGGTGATCGCGCAGGCCGAGGTCGACACCGTCGTGCACATGAACGTCATCGCCACCCCGTTGGGGGCCGGTGGCCGCACGGCGATGAAGGAGATCAACGTCATCGGGACGATGCAGC
>CAMLIA010000022.1 GCA_946479905.1 uncultured Frankiales bacterium
GCGCCGTGGTCGTACCAGGGCGCGCGGCGCTGGCAGTGTCCGCAACGGCCGTGCTTGGGCCGACGTGGACGGACGTGAGCGATGAGGACCTGATTCGCCTCGTCGTACTCGAGCTGCTCGATGACGGCGACGACCCCCAGCACGCGCCGCCATAGGGTTGCGTTCTGCACGCCGTTCCCCGTTCAGTGGTTTCTGGCCCTCGACAAGCCGAAAACCTAGATCTGGAACGGCGTGCAGCCGTCTCAAGACCTACCGGGCACCCACGGAAGCGTCAGGAGAGTCCGTTATCCACAGCCCGCTGCACGCGCGCTCCACATGATCGTGATCGGCGCTCATGCTTCGAGGCATGCCTTCGGTCAGGAAGTACGGTCAAGAAGTACGGCGCGACGTGGCCTGCACGCTGGAGTTGGAACCTGCCCCGCACGTAAGCGCCCGGCAAGCCAGAAATCGGGCTTCCGGACCATATCGGATGCGCTGGCGGCGCTCGAGAAGGCCCAGCGGCTCGCCGAGCACGGCGTGACCGAAGTGCGGGCTGTAGGGGTGCCGGCTCGGGCTGACGACATCGCCCTGTGGGTTCCGCCGACGGACCCGGGCAGGAGGCGAAGGGAAGCGAGGCCGCGCCCTGGCGGCACTGACCGGACGTACCCGGAGGACGGATTGCAGGCAGGTTCGAAGGCCACCCGGGGGCCATGAGCAGCTGTCCCACCCGCTGCCTAGAGTGAGCGTCATGTCCGAACGCGCAGGCGAGCGGGTGCCTTCACCCGGGTTCCCGTCGACCAGCAATGACGCCATCTGGCCGCGGACCGCGCCGCAGGCAGGCCCTGCGAGGCCATCGGTGCTGCCCAGCGGGGCGCGGACGCGTGGAGCGGCATCGTGAGGTGCTGGCTGCGGGGCTCCGTCCTTGCGCCATCGATGACCGGTCTGGCGTCGTCACCTCTGACTCCCACCCTCACATGACAGAGTCGGACGCGAACGCGCAGGCGTGGCGGGAGCTCGTGACGACCTACTACAACGGCTGCAGTGCCGGTGATGTCGAGTTGATGATGTCCGCGCTGCACCCGGACGTCGTGCATTGGTTCTTGGCCCCCAACAAGGGGTCAACGGCGGTTGCGTCAGCCGAGCACCTTGCACGCTACTGGCGCAAGGTGGCCAGGGCGCTTCATGCCCGGTGGGTTGTCGACACAATCGTTGCATCAGGCGACGAGGCCGTCATCGAGTGGACCATGTTCTGGCGGTCCGCGCCCGGGGCCGAGCGGGTGGCGACCAGGGGGGCTGAGTGGTTCACAAGGCACGAGGGACGTATCCACGAGATCCGTTCCTATTACCAGATGCGGGCGGAATCGACGGAGCTTGACGGGTTCCCCTACCAAGACCGGGGTTATTCCGTACTCGGCCGCGAACGTACTGAGGTCCATCCGGACGCGGAGGCCTATGAGACCTTGCAGGCGGGCGACGCACCATGACGGTTGAGGACGGACCGCCGGTCGCGAACGTCGTGACAACAACCAAGGCCGGCGTGGCAACGGTCACGCTCAACCGTCCTGACCGACTCAACGCCGTGGACGAGCCCACACGTCGGGCGCTGCTCGCTGCGCTGAACGGAGCGGAGGCGAACCCAGCCGTCCGGGTCATAGTCCTGACCGGAGTGGGGCGTGCGTTCTGCGTCGGTCAGGATCTTGCCGCAACTCATGAGCTGGTCGATGCTCATGCCACGGTCGCCCAGAGCTACAACCCGTTGGTGCGAGCGATCATCACCGCGACCAAGCCCGTGGTCGCGGCTGTCAACGGCCTGGCCGTGGGTGCCGGTTTCGCTCTTGCCTGCGGTCTCCGGCTCGCCGCAGCCTCTGCGTCCTTCGCAGCCTCGTTCTGCAAAGTCGGTCTCGTGCCCGACAGCTCGGTCTCGTGGTTCCTCGTACGCGAGCTTGGTCATGCGCGGGCCTTCGAGCTGGCCGCGACGGGCCGCACGCTGAGGGCAGAGCAGGCGCTCGCTCTCGGCCTGCTCAACGAGGTGGTGCCGGACGACGAGCTGGCCTCGAGGGCCTATGAGCGGGCCCGCGAGCTGGCGGAAGGTCCGGCCCTCGCCCTGGCCTTGACCAAGCGGATCTTCACGTCAGTCGGCCAGGAGTCGTTCGACGCGGTTGCGGCCCTGGAGGCGCTGAGCCAGGGTCGTGCCGCTGCGTCTGCTGAGCACCTTGAGGGTCGGACAGCGTTCGAGGAGCGCAGGCCTCCGCGGTATCCCGGCGCACCTTCCATGGAGGTGCCGCAGTGACGAGACGGCTGAGCGCGGCCTGAGCATCCCGGCTTGAAGCATCGCCCGGGCTCGACCAGTCCAACGTCCCACTGGCAGGTCTGCAGACGTCAGGGAGGACGTCGCTTGCCCCGCGCGGCAACATCTTCCCAGAAGCTTGCCTACGACGCACTCCGCGCTGCGCTCCTCTGTCACACCGCCTCTCAGCGCCAGGACGGCTGCATCCCCCAGGTGAGCTCCAGGCTGTGTCCGGGCGCGACGATCGTCAGATCGACGCCGCTCCGCAGGGCGTTGGCGGGGGCGGTGCACGGCTCCACGGCCAGGCTGCGGCGGCGGTCCGGCTCCGGCAGCGTGCTCGAGTTGTAGACGACGAGGTAGCGCGTCGTGGGGCCCCCCCACACCACCACGGCGTCGCCGTCGGGGAAGCCCACCACGCACCGCACCGTGCCGTCCACGTCGGGCAGCACGTCGGTCCAGCACGCGTCGATCTCGGCAGCGCCGATGCGGCGTCCGTGCCGGAAGTCGAGCTCCGAGCCGGTGAGCGGCGTGCGCCCGGTCTCCTCCCAGGCGTGGTCACCCTCAACGAGGGTGCCGGCGGGCAGCTGCAGCGTCACGTCGTCGACGGGACCGCGCGTCACGACGTACGGGTGCACGCCGAGCCCCACAGGGGCGTCTCGCTGACCGGTGTTGCGCGCGCTCAGCGAGCAGGAGAGCCCGGTCGGCCCGAGCGAGTACCCGGCGTCGACCTGCAGGGAGAAGGGGTAGCCGTCACTGGGCTGCAGGTCGTGGCGCAGCACCACTCGGTCAGGTCCCTGCTCGACCACGGAGAAGGGTGCGTAGCCGACCAGGCCGTGCAGCGCCGTACCGCGGTCGGGCTCGCTCACCGCGAGCTGGTGCGTCTCGCCCTCCCAGGCCCAGACGCCACCCGCCACCCGGTTCGGCCACGGGGCGAGCAGCGCGCTGCGGTAGTACGGCCGGTCCGCCGGCTCCTCACCGGCGATCACGTCCCGGCCCGCCACGGCGTAGGCCACGACACGCCCGCCCAGAGTGGAGATCGTAGCCCGCTGGTTACCGACTTCGAGCTGGACGCCCCCCGTGCCCACGAGCTGCACCCTTCGCGTCTAGAGACAGGACAGGATGGCGTCGATCAGCACAGGTGCTCGGGTGTCTGCTCCGTTCGGTCCGCGCATTCCCCACATGTTGTTGCGGACGTACCCGATCGCCAGACCGGTGTCGGGGTTAGCCAGCCCAAGGCACCCACTGGCGCCGCCGTGCCCGAACGAGTTCGGGCCGAGCAGGGGGGTGGAGGCTGACGGGACCTGGAACCCGAGGCCGAAGTGCAGGGCGAGCTCTTCATTGCCTGCTGGCATCCCGAACGCCGACGTGGTCTGCCTGGCCGCCGCCGCCTTCACCGTCTCCGGTCGCAGCAGCTGGATGCCGTCGACGGAGCCGATGGTGGCGGCGTACATCCGGGCCATCGAGCGGGCGTCGGCGACCATGTTGCCGGCCGGGATCTCAGCTTCGAGTGCCTGGCGCGCGTTCAGGCCGCCGCCGTCGTCGGTCACCAGCGACAACGGAAGGGCATCGCCGAGGGTCAGCGACCGCACCCAGTAGGCGTCAGGCCCTTCCAGCTTGGCAACCGCGTCCTCGAAGTCCGGCCCGGGCGGCGGACCCGGGGTCACGTGCGCCAGATCGAGCTCGATGTCGCGCGGCAGCCCGATGTAGGCGTGCAGTCCGAGCGGCTCGGCGATCTCGTCACGCAAGTACTGTCCGACCGTCCTACCGGTGATGCGCCGGATGACCTCGCCTACCAGGTGCCCGTAGGTGATGGCGTGATAGGCGTGCTCTCCGCCAGGGGCGAAGACGGGCTGCTGCTCCTCGAGCGCGCGCACGAACGGGTCCCATGCGCAGAGCTCGTCGAGAGTCAGCGTGCGGTCGACAACGGGAAGTCCTGCCTGATGAGTCAGCAGCCAGCGGACCGGCATGCCCTCCTTGCCGGCAGCGCCGAACTCAGGCCAGTACGACGTGACGGGGGCGTCCAGGTCGAGCTCGCCGCGTTCGACCAGCATGTTGGCGCACAGGGCCGTGGCGCCCTTGCTGCAGGAGAACACCAGCACGACGGTGTCCTTGTCCCACGGTCGACCGGTGCGGCGGTCGGCAGTGCCTCCCCAGACATCCATGACCGGCTTGCCGTCGACGTAGATGCACAGCCCGGCGCCGATCTCGTGGCCGAGGGCGAAGTTCTCTTGCAGGACGTCGGCGACCTTCCCCCAGCCGTCGTCGACCTGGCCGAGCAGTTCCATCGTCATCCCAAGGCTCTTTCGTGGGGGCCGCTGACAAGAGATGATTGGTATACCAGTTCGGCAGCCGGGTCAAGCGATTCCGGGCAATCGTATTGCCGGGCGCCGGCACCCGCTGGCCCGATAGGGTTTGGCTGTTCGTTGGACAGCATTACTAACCCGGCCCAGGGGGTGTCGACATCTCTGCCGTGGACCGGCCGAACCTGCCACCCGGCGGCATCAAGGCACTCGCCCGACAGCTGCTAGGGAAGAACCGTCGACCGTTCGTGATCGCGGTGGGCGGCGCGCTCGTCTACCTCACGACCCAGCTGGCCGTGCCGCTGCTCACGCGCACCGGTGTCGATGCGCTGACCACTCGCGACGGCGGATCGTTGCGGCTGGCGCTGATTGGCTTCGTGGGCGTCGCCGTCGTGCGGGCGTTGGCAGGCGGCCTGCGCAAGTACTACGCGGGGGTCTTCTCGTTCCGGGTCGGGACCGACCTTCGTGCCGGGATCTACGAGCACCTGCAGGTGCTCGACATCGGGTACCACGGCCGAATGGGGTCGGGGCAGCTGCTGTCCCGGGCGGCCGGGGACGTCACCCTGGTCGAGACCTTCGCCGGAGCCATCCCCTACTTCACCCAGTCGCTGCTGGTAGGCATCGCCGGCGTACCTCTCCTCGTGTGGCTCGACCCGCTGCTGGCCACCGTGGTGCTCGTCGCGACGGCCCTGGTCGGCGGGCTTGTGCTCCGGGCCGCACGGCCGATGTACCCGACCTCGGTCATGGTCCAGAACATGACCGGTGCCTTCACGACCTTCGTCGAGCAGCAGGTCGAGGGCATCCGGGTCGTCAAGGGCCATGGCTTCGAGCCGGCCCACCGTCGACAGGGGCGACGGCTCGCCGTGGACGTCCGCAGCGTGGGTGTGCACCTCGGCCGGCAGCGTGCGCGGCTGATCGCGTGCATGATCGCCGCCCCCGGCATGGCGACCCTGCTGGTGCTGCTGGTCGGTGGCGAACGAGCCCTGCACGGACAGCTCCGGCCCGGCGACATCGTCGCCTTCGTCCAGTACCTCGGTCTGCTCGTGACCCCGATCGTCGTCGGCGCCCAGCTGCTCGGCCAGTGGCCGCAGGTGCGCGCCGCGGCGGAGCGGGTCGCCGCGGTGCTCGAGGCCCCGGTCACGATCGTCGACCCGCCCGCGCCGGTGGCGCTGCGCGCCGGGCCGCCCGAGCTGCGCTTCGAGGACGTCTGGTTCGGGTACGACGAGGACGACCCCGTGCTGGCGGGCTTCGACCTCACCGTCCCGGCCGGCAGCTCCGTCGCCCTGGTCGGGATGAGCGGCTCCGGCAAGACGACCGCGCTGAGGCTGGTCGAGCGCTTCTTCGACCCGTGGCAGGGCCGGGTGCTGCTCGACGGGGTGCCCGCGTCGCGCGTGCCGCTGGAGGAGCTGCGGGCCAGGGTCACCATGGTCTTCGAGGACGCCCAGCTGTTCTCGACGTCGGTGGTGGAGAACGTGCAGGTGGGCCGGCCCGGTGCCGACGACGAGCTGGTACGGCGGGCGATGACCGCGGCGGCAGCGGAGTTCGTCGGCGATCTCGACCAGGGCCTGGAGACGCAGGTCGGCGAGAAGGGCACGTCGCTGTCAGGTGGTCAGCGTCAGCGCGTGGCGCTGGCCCGGTCGCTGGTACGCCACTCCGACGTGCTGCTCCTCGACGACGTGACGAGTGCCCTCGACCCGCAGACCGCGGACCGGGTGCGGGCGTCGCTTGCCGAGCTGATGCTGAGCGCGACGACCCTGGTCGTCGCCCAGTCCGTGGAGACGGCGCTGCTGGCCAAGCGGGTCGCGCTCGTGGAGGACGGGCGGGTCAAGGCCCTCGGCACGCACAAGCAGCTGATGCGGCTGGCGGCGTACCGCAAGGCGCTGGCCCTGACGTCCGAGCGGCCGGGGTGATGGCGACAGCGAAGGTGGAACGCCCCTCCACGCGGCGCATCCTCGACGAGCTCGGGCCGCACCGTCGCGATGTGCTCGGCACTGTCGGGGTGACCGTGGCGGAGGTCGTGTTCAACGCCGCCGGTCCGCTGCTGCTCGCCAGCGGCATCGACGCCTTGCGGCGACACGACCAGACCCGGCTGCTCGTCTGCTGCGCGGTCCTCGGCGCGACGACGCTGCTGCACAACGGGGCGACGTACCTCATCCAGCGGTTCGGGAGCCGGCTCAGTCAGAACTACCTCGCGCAGCTGCGCGGCAGGCTGCTCGACCACCTCTTCCAGCTCGACCTCGACTACTTCGACCGGGAGCGGTCGGGCCGCATCATCGCGCGGCTGACCTCGGACGTGGAGAGCCTGCAGCAGTTCCTCGAGGGCGGCGTGTCCATGAGCCTGCGGGCGCCGCTGATGATCGTCGTCTCGATCGCGATGCTGCTCACGCAGTCGTGGATCCTCACGCTCGTGGTCGTTGGTTGCTGCCTGCCGATCGTGGCCGTGACCCTCTGGTACCGCCGGCGCTCGTTCGCTCGGCAGCTGGTCGTGCGCGACGCGAACGCCGACCTGCTGACCCACCTCACCGAGTCGTTGCAGGCCATCGGCGTGGTGCAGGCCTTCGGGCTGGAGGAGGCCCGGCGCTCGACGTACCGCGACCTGCTGGCGCGCTCGGTCGCGGCCAAGCTGCAGGTGTCGCGCGCCAACGTCGTCTACGGCGTGGTGCTCGACGCGATCGGCCCGCTGTCCCTGGCCGCGGTCCTCGGCGCGGGCTTCCTCCTCGCCGGGCACGGTGCCGCCTCGCTCGCCGTGGTCATCGCCTCGTTCCTGTACGCCGGACGCGTCTTCGAGCCGCTGCAGCAGCTCGCCGAGCTGAACAACCTGATGCAGGCCGCGACGGCAGCCTTCGCGAAGATCTTCAGCTTCCTCGACGAGCGGCCGTTGGTGCACGACGTACCCCACGCGGCCAGCTTCGCGGCGGGGCCGGGTGCCATCGAGGTGGAGGACGTCAGCTTCCGCTACTCGCCGCAGGCGCCCGACGTGCTGCACGGAGTGTCGCTGACCGTCGCGCCGGCGGAGCGGATCGCGCTGGTGGGCAGCAGTGGAGCCGGCAAGTCGACCCTGGCGAAGCTGCTTGCCCGCTTCTACGACCCCAGCGCCGGGTCGATCCGGGTCGACGGGCAGGACATCCGCACCGTGCAGGGCCACAGCCTCCGGGCTCGGCTGGCCCTCATCCCGCAGGAGGGCTACCTGTTCACCGGCACCATCGCCGAGAACATCGCGCTGGGCCGCGCGGGGGCGACCCGGGCCGACGCGGAGGCCGCGTGCGAGCAGCTCGGCATCCTCGAGCGGCTCTCTGCCTCGCTGGTCGCAGGCCTCGACACGGAGGTGACCGCGGGTGGGCGTTCGCTGTCGTCGGGGCAGCGCCAGCTCGTCGCCCTCGCCCGCGCGTTCCTCGCCGACCCGACCGTGCTCGTCCTCGACGAGGCCACCTCGAATCTCGACCCGGCCACGGACGCGCTGGTGGAGGAGGCCCTGCACAACCTGCTGGCCGGTCGCACCAGCATCGTCATCGCCCATCGCGTCGCCTCGGCCGTGCGCGCCGACCGCGTCGTCGTGATGGCGAACGGGCGCATCGCCGAGCAGGGCGACCCGCAGGAGCTGATGCTGCGCGACGGGGCGTTCGCGCACTGGCTGAGGGCCGAGGGGGAGGCCGCCCCCGTGGAACCTCTCGAGTTCGCGACGGACTGAGCCTGGTGCGCGGGGTTCCCATCTGTCGCCGCGATGGTTTACGGTTTGGAATGTCATGCAACAAATCGGGGAAACGGAGCGCCTGGTCGGGGCAGGTCGCTGTTGGGCCACCTGGCCCAGATCCCTGCCTGACCCAACCTAAGGAGTACCCGTGCACCTGATGCGCATCGGCGAGCCCGGCAAGGAGAAGCCCGTCGCCCGGCTCGACGACACGACGTACGTCGACCTCTCCGACGTCGTGGCCGACTTCGACGAGGCGTTCTTCGGGTCCGCGGGCATCGATCGCGTCCGCCCGATCGTCGCCGAGCGGGCATCCGCCGGGCAGACGGCGCAGTTCGCCGGGGAGCGGGTCGGTGCGCCCTTCGCGCGGCCGCACCAGATCCTGTGCATCGGGCTGAACTACCGGGCGCACGCCGCCGAGACCAACCAGGCAGTTCCGGACGAGCCGATCCTGTTCACCAAGTCGCCCAACACCCTCATCGGCCCGTACGACGACGTGCGCATCCCTCGCACCTCGGCCAAGACCGACTGGGAGGTCGAGCTCGGCATCGTCATCGGCAAGCGCACCAGCTACCTCGACTCGGTCGATGACGCACGCGACCACATCGCTGGCTTCTGCGTCGTGAACGACGTGAGCGAGCGGGCCTTCCAGATCGAGCGCGGCGGCCAGTGGAGCAAGGGCAAGTCGTGCGAGACTTTCAACCCGGCCGGGCCGTGGCTGGTGACCCACGACGAGGTCGACGACGTCCTCGCCCTCGACATGTGGCTCGACGTCAACGGGGTGCGCCGGCAGGAGAGCACCACGAAGGACATGATCTTCGACCCGTACTTCATCGTGCACTACCTGAGCCAGTTCCTGATCCTGGAGCCCGGCGACCTCATCAACACCGGCACGCCCTTCGGCGTCGGCATGGGCCTCACCCCGCCGGTCTTCCTCGCGCCGGGCGACGTGATCGAGCTCGGCATCGACGGCCTCGGCGCACAGCGGCAGAACGTCCTCGCGCCTCGGTGAGCACGATCCGCGCCTTCGTCGTCTCGGCCCCGGGGAAGGGCGCGGTCCTCGACGTGCCCACCCCCGTCCCGGCGCCCGGTGAGGCCGTCGTGGACGTGGAGCGGGTCGGCGTCTGCGGCACGGACGTCGAGCTGTTCACCGGTGTCATGGCATACGTCGACCAGGGCCTGGCGTGGTATCCGATGCGGCTCGGCCACGAGTGGTGCGGAACGGTGTCGGCGGTCGGCCCCGGCGTCGACGAGTGCTGGATCGGTCGCCGCGTCATGGGCGACACGATGCTGGGAGACGGCACCTGCCGGCAGTGCCTGCGGGGCAACCACCACATGTGTCCGGACCGCACCGAGGTCGGCGTCCGTGGTGGTCGCGACGGCGCGCTGGCCGAGCAGATCGCCGTACCTGCAGTGTCCTTGCACGTGCTGCCCGACGAGCTCGACCCGCTGCTGGGTGCTCTGGTCGAGCCCGGCGCCAACGCCCTCCGCTCCGCCCAGGCGGCCCAGGCGAAGCCTGGCGACCCGGTGCTCGTCATCGGCCCCGGCACCATCGGGCTGCTGGTGGCGATGTTCCTGCGTGCCGAGGGTGCGGAGGTGCATCTGCTGGGGGAGTCGGAGCCCTCGCTCGCGTTCGCCCGCAGCCTCGGGTTCGGCAAGGCCTGGACCGCGGACACGCTTCCCGACATGCCGTTCGACGCGGTCGTCGAGGCGTCGAATGGCGTGCAGATGCCGGCGTACGCACTTGAGCGGGTCCAAGCCTGCGGCCGGCTCGTGTACGTCGGGCTGGCGGGCGCTCCGAGCCTCGTCGACACCCGCGCGATGGCGTTCAAGGACGTCACTGCCGTCGGCATCCTGTCGGGATCGCCCGCCCTGGACGACACCATCACCGCGTACGCCAAGGGCATCGTCGACCCCCAACCGCTGGTAGCGGCGACGGTCGGCCTCGACCAGGTCCGCGCGGTGCTGGCGGGGCAGCGGCCGGCGGGCGCAGGCCCGGGACCGAAGGTGCACATCGACCCGCGCGCCTGAGGTCCAGGTGGTCTGTCGCCGTACCATGCGCACAGTGCCCGAGCGCGCCGCGACCGAGGGGAGGTGCCGAGCGCGATGTACACGCCTGAGCGGCGACCCACCATCCTCGACGTGGCGAAGCTCGCCGGAGTCGACCGGGCACTCGTCTCACGCGTCATGAACGCCGACCCGAAGCTGTCCATCCGGCAGGAGACCCGGGAACGCATCCTGGCTGCCGTCGCCGAGCTCCGCTACGAGCCGAACGCCAACGCGCGGAGCCTGCGCACGTCCCGGTCCGGCATCATCGGGCTGGTCATCCCCGACTTCGAGAACCCCGTGTACGCAGCGATCATCAAGGGCGCCGAGGCCGCCGCCACCGAGAGCGGCCAGTTCCTCCTGACCGGCAGTGCAGGCGACGGGGCGCAGGAGCCCGGCCGCTTCCTCGACCTCCTGCACCAGCAGCGGGTCGACGGGCTGCTCATCGCAGGACCATCGATCCCGGAGAAGGCGCTCCGGGCGATGTCCAGCGCCGGCCGCCCGTGGCTCTACCTCAACCGTCGCGTGGGCGCCGTCTGGCGCTACGCGATCCTCGACGACGAAAAGGCGGCCCGGATGGCCGTGGACCACCTCGTCGAGCTGGGGCACCAGCGCATCGCCTGTGTGGCAGGACCTCCGACGGCAGACACGGCACGGCGCCGCAAGACGGGGTACACCCGCGCGCTGCAGCGCCATCAGCTCGCGACCGGTCCCGAGCTCATCGCCTCGGGTCCGTACACGGTGGCTGGCGGCGTCGAAGCCGTGGAGGAGCTCCTGTCCCTGGGGGCCAGGTTCACCGCCCTCGTGGTGGCCAACGTCGCCATGGCCGTGGGTGCCCTGGCTGCCCTTCGTCGCGCCGGCCACCGGGTGCCGGAGGACGTCAGCGTGGTGGCTATCCACGACCTTCCACTGGCGGCGTCTCTGACGCCGGCCCTCACCTCGGTGCGGATGCCCCTCATCGAGCTCGGGCGGCGAGGCGTTGAGATCCTGAGAGCTCTCCACAGCGCCGACGAGCCCGTCACGGAGGTCGTCCGCGAGCCGATGGAGCTGATCGTCCGTGACTCCACGGCGCCACCCCCCACCGCGGCGCGCAGGCGCGCTTCAGGCTGACGCGTCTTTCCAGCCGGCAGGCCGAACGACCTGTTCTAGGGCTCCGGGAAGACGGCCTGCTGCAGGCCGCGGATGTAGCCGAACGCGTAGAGACGGCCCAGGGTGGCGTAGCCGGGCCGCGCGTTGTCCTCGCCGGCCAGCGTGGGCACGTGGTCAGGGCGGAGCGGACCGCTGAAGCCGACCTCGCGGTAGGCCCGCATGCACTCGACCATGTCGGTCTTGCCCTCGTCGTGGAACACCTCGATGAAGGAGTCGGCGTCACCGACGACGTCGCGGAAGTGCACGAACGCGATGCGGTCGCGGGCACCGAACTCGCGGATGACCGACGGCAGGTCGTCGGTCATCAGCGTCACGTTCCCCTGGCACAGCGTGATGCCGTTGGCGGGGCTGTCGACGATGTCGAACACCCGTCGGTAGGCGTCGAGGGACCGGATGATGCGAGGCACCCCGCGGACGCTCTCGAGCGGCGGGTCGTCGGGGTGCAGCCCGAGGCGTACGCCCGCCTGCTCCGCGGCCGGCACCACGGCCTCGAGGAAGTAGCCCAGCGCGGCCCAGAGCTGGTCGTCGGTGATGTCGCCGGGCTCGACCAGACGCCCAGCCGCATCGCTCACCGAGCGGTCGAACCCGGTCGACAGGGCGCCACCGCGCAGCGGCACCTCGGTGGCCGTGCGGGCCCAGCTCCCGATGGCCATCCAGTTGTAGCAGAGGACTCCGATCCCGGACTCGCCCATCGCGTGGATCTGGTCGATGACGTGCTCGATCTGCTCGTCGCGCCCCGGCAGGCCGAGCCGGACGAGGTCCATGGGTGCGGTGTCCTCGACGGCCGCGATCGTCAGCCCCACCTTCGCGTACTCGTTCTGCAAGGCGGCCAGCGCCTTCTTCTCCCACGGCCGCTCGCCCTTGGGCGGCACGTGGTAGGGGAGTGGGGCGGACCCCGTCGAGGCGCCGCGCAGCCAGCGAGCCTGCTGCTCGGCGCCGGGGAGGATCGCGACGACGTGGTCGACGCCGACCTGCTTCACGAGCTGCCAGGTGAGGCTGGGCTCGGGGTCGAGGAGCTCGCTGATCAGGATGCTCATGCGGCGTTCACGCGCGCACGAGCTTGGTCGCGGCCTCGACGATGTCCGGGACCTGTGGGAGCCAGGTCTGCTCGAGGCTCTCGGCGTACGGCACGGGCATGTCGAGCCCGCCGAGCCGTGCCACGGGGGCGTTGAGCCGGTCGAACAGCTGCTCGGTCACGGTGGCCGCGATCTCCGCGCCCGGTCCGGTGCTGCGGTGGGCCTCGTGCACGACGAGCAGCCGGCCGGTGCGGGCGACGGAGTCGCACACCGTCTCGTAGTCGAAGGGGACGAGCGTCCTCGGGTCGATGACCTCGGCCTCGATGCCGGAGGCGGCGAGCTCGGTGGCCGCGGCCTCGCAGGACCCGGCCATCGCCGACCAGCTGACGATCGTCAGGTCACGGCCGGGACGCCGGACCGCGGCCTTCCCGAAGGGCACGAGGTGCTCGCCGTCCGGGAGGTCGCCCTTCACGCCGTACAGCTTCTTGTGCTCGATGACGATGCTCGGGTCGTCCAGTCGCAGTGCCGTGGCGAGCAGCCCCTTCGCATCGGCGGGCGTCGACGGCACCGCGACCGCGAAGCCGGGCAGGTGCATGAAGAGCGCCTCGAACGACTGCGAGTGCTGGGCGCCGGTGCCGCTGCCGACGCCCTGCTGCGTGCGTACGACGAGAGGAACCCGCCACTGGTCGCCGGACATCAGCCGCATCTTGGCGGCCTGGTTGAAGAGCTGGTCGGCGGCCACGAGTGCGAAGTCCATGAACATGAGCTCCACGACCGGGCGCTTGCCCGACATGGCCGCGCCGATCGCCGCGCCGAGGAAGCCGGCCTCGGCGATGGGGGTGTCGACCACGCGCTGCAGCCCGAACTCGGCGAGCAGCCCCTCCGTCACCTTGAACACGCCGCCGTACTCGGCGATGTCCTCGCCGACGAGCAGGATCGACGGGTCGCGGCGCATGCCCTCCTGCAGCGCCTCACGGAGAGCCTCGCGGTACGTCGAGGATCGGCTCATCGCGTGCTCGTCATGTAGTCCGCGACGCCGAGGCGCAGGTCGGCGACGTCCGGCTGGGGCGCGGCCCACGCCGCGGCCTCCGCGGCGGCGAGCTCGGCGGCGACCCGGTCCCTGGTCGATTCCACCTCGGGCACCGGGAGTCGGGCCTCGACCGCGGCGATCGGGTCGAGGCGCAGCCAGGTCTCGACCTCGGTGGGGTCGCGGTAGGCCCCGACGTCGCCCGTCATGTGCCCGCAGAAGCGGTAGGTCTTGGCCTCGATGAGCGTCGGGCCCCTTCCGGCGCGGGCGGTCTCGGCAGCGGAGGCCACAGCGTGAGTGACCGCCTCCAGGTCCATGCCGTCGACGATGGTCGCGTCCATGCCGTAGGCGTCCGCGCGGTCGGCGAGGTCTGTCACGTTGACCATGCGGTCGATGCGCGTCATCTCCGACCAGACGTTGTTCTCGCACAGCAGGATGAGGGGGAGCGACCAGATGGCCGCCAGGTTCATCGCCTCGTGCCAGGCGGCCTGGTTGGTCGCACCGTCACCGAACACGGCGACGGTCACCGCCTGGGTGCCGTCGAGCTTGGCCGCCCAGGCGCTGCCGCAGGCGATCGGGACGTTGGCGGCGACGATCGCGTTCGAGGGCAGCACATGGTGCTCGCGGGAGCCGAAGTGCTTCGACCCGGCCCGTCCACGGGCCATGCCCGTGTCCCTGCCCAGGATCTCGGCGAAGGCGGCCTGGAGTGGGACGCCCCAGGAGAGGGCGTAGTTGTGACCCCGGTACGTCGGTGCGACCACGTCGCCCGCGCGCGTGCCCAGGCGTGCCCCGACGGCCACGGCCTCCTGTCCGATGCCAAGGTGGCACGACCCCCGCACCTTGCCCTCGGCGAACAGGGTCTGCACCCGCTCCTCGAAGCCCCGGCAGCGCAGCATCATCTCGTAGGCATCGCGCAGCACAGTCGCACCTTAGAAATCGCCCGTTCGGATTGTCAATCGATTGAACAATCCTCTTCAGTCGAGGTGGAAGATCTCCGTCGCCTCCGCCCACCACTCGCCGTCGCGGGCGGACTCCAGCGGCCGTTGGCAGGGAGTGCAGACCTCGAGCCAGCGCTGCGTCGTCTCGTCCTGCGCAGTCATGGCCATGTCCGACTCGAAGTCGTCGCCGTCGTACTCGAGGTAGCTGAAGAGGAGACCGTCGCGCAGGAAGATCGAGTAGTTGCTGACGTGCGCCTGCTTGAGCACCTCGAGCACCCGCGGCCAGACCGCCGCGTGCAGGGCGACGTACTCGGCCTCCTTGTCGGCGTGCAGCCGGATGACCGTGGCGAAGCGCTTCACGAGCAGCACTGTCGCGCACGTGCAGTCGGCGAAAGGACTTCGGAAGATAACCTTCCGATCACGGTTGAGGGAGTGCGACGACCTGGCCGGTGTCCGCTGAGGCGTACATCGCCTCGACCAGGCGCAGCGTGCCGAGGTTGTCCCGTCCGGTCGTGGGTGCGGGCTCGCCCGTGGCGACCTGCCGCAGCAGGGCGAGCATCGGCCCTGCGAAGGCGTCGGGGGACCAGCGGCCCCGGATCCCCGAGTCGACGAAGGCGGCGTCGCCCGCGCGCCTGGTCCGCACCACGGAACCACCTCCGGTGCCCGCCTCGTCGAGCACCCCTTCGAGGCCGCCCTCGGTGGCGGTCAGCGACCACGTCGTACCTGGGGTTGCGTAGAGCGCCTCGACGTCCACGTCGACCAAGACGGTGACCTCGTCGCGGAAGGTGATCAACGCCTGCGTCGTGGTCTCGGCTCGCGCGAACTGGCCCTTCCGCCGGCCCAGCCTGCAGAAGACCTGGGAGGGCTCGCCGAACCACGAGCGGAACGTGTCCAGGTAGTGGATCGAGTGGTACATGACCTCCAGGTACGGCGACTCGCGCAACCATGGCCACACCGTCCAGTCACCGGCGCCACGGCAGTGCCAGCTCAGCGTGCGCGGAACGCCGATGCCCCCCCTCGAGAGCAGCTCGCGGACGTACGTCATCGTCGCCTCGTACCGCAGCTGCTGGTTGACGACGAGCGCCACGCCCGCCTTCTCGGCGGCCTCGACGAGCTCGAGCGCGGTTGCGCTGTCGACGGAGAGCGGCTTCTGGGCGAGCACGTGCGTGCCTGCGCCGATGGCGCGCCGGGCGATCTCGGGCTGGCTCGGGCCGGGCACGGCGATGTCGACGACCTGGATGTCGTCGTCGAGCAGCTCGTCGAGGGAGCCGTAGACCCGGGGAAGCCCGAACGCCTGAGCCGCCGACTGCGCTCGCGCGCGGTCGAGGTCGAAGATGCCGCGGACGTCCACTCCGGCCAGCCGGTACGCCGGGAGCTGGCTCGCGGTGACGATCAGACCGGCACCGACGATGGCCACGGGCGCGCGCCACTCGTGCGGGACCTCGGCGACCACGCGCCGCAACGTACGGAGGCAGTCTGGCCCCGTCAACCGATGGAGAAGGGCCTTCCGGGGGTGGTGTTCAATCGATTGACACTAGATGTACCCCGCGAGAGGCTGGGCGGGTGACCCGCATCTGGCGCGATGGCCTGTTCGTCGGGCTCCACTACGACCTGCACGCGACGGCCGACGACACCGAGCTCGGGGCGGAGCTCACTGCCGACCACTTGCGCGCGGAGCTGGACCGGACGAACCCCGACTGGGTGCAGTGCGACGCCAAGGGGATCGTGGGCTACACGAGCTTCGTCACGAAGGTCGGAAGCCCGTCGCCGGGCATCGTCCAGGACGCCCTGCGCATCCACCGCGAGGTGACGGCGGAGCGCGGCATGCCGCTCGCTGTGCACTACTGCGGGCTCTGGGACGCCCGCGCGATCGAGCTCCACCCCGAGTGGGCCGTGGTCGCGGCCGACGGGACGCCATCGAAGGACCACATCTGCCCGCGGAGCGACTACCGCGACGAGCTCATGATCCCGCAGCTGCTGGAGCTCATCACCGAGTACGACATCGACGGCATCTGGGTGGACGCGGAGAACTGGGGCGCCGCTCCCTGCTACTGCGACCGCTGCCGTGCTGCTTTCGACAGGCCGGCTCCGACGAGCGCTGCCGAGCTCGGCTGGGACGAGTGGCTCGACAGCCACCGCCAGGCGGTCAAGGCGCACGTCACGGCGTATGCGGAGGCGGTGCACGAGGCCAAGCCCGGCTTTGCTGTCGCGAGCAACTGGCTCGGTGGCCTCATCCAGCCAGATGCCCTTGGTGCTCCCGTCGACTGGCTCAGCGGTGACGTCGCGCCGACCGTGTCGCCGATCCTCAACGCCCGGGCCTTCGACCGGCGCGGCATGCCCTTCGAGCTGATGACCTGGGCTTTCATCACGCCGTACCCGGGCCACCCCGTGATGGACCACAAGTCCTTCGACCACCTCCGCCAGGAGGTCGCCATCGGCCTGTCGTGCGGTGGCGGGGCCGCTGTCTACGACATCCCCGAGCGGACTGGGCATCTCGTCTCGTGGCGGCAGCAGCGCCTCGCCGACCTGATCGCCTGGTGCCGGGAGCGGCAGGCCGTGGTGCAGGGCTCGCGGTCCGTCCCGCAGGTGGCAGTGCTGCAGTCCGAGACCCAGCACTACCTGCGCAGCCCTGGGCTGTTCGTGACGAATGACGCCACGACACCTGTGCGCGGCGCCGTCCTCGCGCTGCTCGACGCTGGCTTCCACGTCGACCTCGTCACCGAGGCCGACCTGGCCCAGCGCGCGAGCGAGTACCGGCTCGTCGTCGTACCGGAGCAGGAGGACCTCTCGCCCGACGCGCTGCGTGAGCTGGAGCGGTACGCGACCAACGGCGGGTCGGTGCTCCTGTCCGGCGCGCGGGTCTCGGCCACGATGGGGAGGCTGGCCGGCACCACCGAGTCGGGGCCCATGAGCAAGGACCCGGTGGAGCTCAAGGCCGGGGACATCGCGATCCACGCGACGGGGCCGTGGCAGCCCGTTGAGACCGTCGATGCCCGGCCCGTCGCCTCGTTGCTCGCCAGCCGGGAGCCCGCCAACGCCTCGGCCGACGTCGCCATCACCGAGCGGAAGCACGGCGCGGGCCGCGTCGTCGCTGCCCACGGGCCGCTGTTCGCGCACCACGCGACGTACAACGTCCCGGGCAGCCGCCGGCTCATCGCGGAGCTGGCCAGGCTGGCTCAGCCGTCGTTCGACGTCGAGCTCGACGCGCCGATGCAGGTGCACCACACCGTGCGGGAGAAGGACGGCTCGACCGTCGTGCACCTGATCAACATGGCGGGCTGGCACCCGCTGGACCCCGTGACCAAGCACGTCGAGGCCATCCCGCCGATCGGCCCCGTGACCGTGCGGGTACGCACCCACAGGCCACCGACGAGCGTCCGCGTCGTCCCGGACGGGGCGCCCGTGGAGGCGTCGACCGAGGGCGAGTGGACCGCGGTCGTCGTACCGCGGCTGGAGATCCACTGCGCCCTCGTCCTCGAGGGCACCCGCGTGGCGGGACGTGACGCGTGACCCACGCGTTCAGCCTGCTGCTGGCTCTCAACGGCGACGCGGCCATGGCCGAGGTGCTCTCGCTGGAGAGCACTCTGTCGGCGTGGCTCGCAGCAGAGCGGGCGCTGGCGACGGCGCAGGCGAAGGTCGGTGACCTCGGTGCCGACGACGCGGCGGCTATCTGCGCCGCGTCCCAGCCTGCAACGGTGGATCTTGATCGGCTCGTCGCCGACGCGCGCAACGTCGGGTACCCGATCCTCCCGCTCGTGCGTCAGGTCACCGACGCCCTGCCTCCTGGTCCGGACGGACGGATGCACTACGGCGCCACCACGCAGGACATCATGGACACCGGGCTGGTGCTGCAGCTGGCTCGGGCCGTCGAGCGGTTGGAGTCGCTGGCCTGCGCGGTCGGTGACCAGCTGGCGGGTCTCGCCGCCGAGCACCGGTCCACGGTCATGGCGGCGCGCACCCACGCCCAGCAGGCGGTGCCCACCACGCTCGGGGCCAAGCTGGCCGTGTTCCTGTCCCAGCTCACCCGCCAGCTCGATCGGCTCGACGAGCTCAAGCCGCGGTTGCTGGTTGCCTCGCTGCACGGTGCCGGTGGCACCTCCGCGGCCCTCGGCGAGCGCGTCGAGCAGGTGCGCGAGGCCTTCGCGGCCGAGCTAGGGCTCGCGCCCGTCAGCGTCCCGTGGCACGTGGCACGCGACGTGCTGCTCGAGCTCACGCAGTGGTGTACGTCGGCCAGCGCTCTGTGCGCACGGCTGGCGCGTGAGGTCATCGACCTTTCGCGGACCGAGATCGGCGAGGTCAGTGAGGCCGCCGGCTACCACCGTGGGGCGAGCTCGACCATGCCGCAGAAGGCCAACCCGATCCTGTCCGAGGCGATCATCGGCCTGGCCAGCTGCGCCTCTTCGCTCGCCGGCTCGATGGCGCGCGCAGTGGAGGCCGGCCATGAGCGGGCGGCGGGGGAGTGGCAGATCGAGTGGTTCGCCGTGCCCAACGTGCTGCTGCTGACCTCGAGCGCCCTGCTGAGCACGTCCGAGCTCGTCACGACCCTGACCGTCAGTCCCGAGAAGATGGCGGCAAACCTCGAGGCCGACCACGGCCTGCTCATGGCCGAGGCGCACATGATCGCCCTGGCGCCGCGGCTCGGCCGGGAGGTCGCCCACGACGTCGTGTACCAGGCGGTGCGGGTGGCGCGCGTCGAAGCGATCCCTCTCCAGACCGCCGTCGTGCGGCAGCTTCGCGAGCAGGGCATCGAGGAGGCGGTCGCCTCCCTCGAGCCGGCGAGCTACTTGGGCGAGGCAGAGGTCTTCTGCGACACCGCCGTCGAGGAGTGGCGGTCGCGGTAGCCCCCTCCGGGGCGGATAGCCTCACCGAACTTCGAGACAGATGCGAGGGACTTGTGGCGATCATCGACGCGCATCAGCACTTCTGGAACCTCGACGAGGTGGAGTACTCGTTCCTGACGCCCGACCTCGGCGTCCTCTACCGCAACTACGGGCCGGCCGATCTCGAGCCGGAGCTGCGGGCGAACGGCGTCTCCGGAACGGTCCTGGTGCAGGCCACGGATAGCGCCGAGGACACGGCGAGCATGCTGCGGATCGCCGCCGTCCACGACTTCGTGAAGGGTGTTGTGGCCTGGCTGCCGCTGACCGACCCGGCGGCGGTGCGCGAGCAGATCGGCACGCTTCCCCCTGTGGTCAAAGGGATCCGGCATCTCATCCACACCGAACCCGACCCCGACTGGCTGCTCCAGCCGACCGTCCTGGAGTCCCTGCGAGTGCTTGCGGAGCACGAGCTCGCGTTCGACGTGGTCGCCGTCCTGCGGCGGCACCTGGAGCATGTGCCGACGATCGTGAACGAGGCCCCGGGCCTGCGGGTCGTCATCGACCACCTCGCGAAGCCGGCCATCGCGGACGAGGCCTGGCAACCGTGGGCCGACCTGCTCGCCGCGGCGGGGTCGCACCCGAGCGTCTTCGCCAAGGTGTCGGGGCTGAACACGGCGGCGGGAGAGGGCTGGACCGCGAAGCACCTGCAGCCCTACGTCGACCACGCCCTGGCGGTGTTCGGGCCGGAGCGGTTGATGTTCGGCTCCGACTGGCCCGTCGCCCTGTACAACGGCGACTACCGGCAGGTGCTGGACGCCACGCGCGAGGTCATCGGCGGCCTCACCGCTGACGAGCAGGAGTCAGTGCTGGCCGGGACCGCCACCGCCTTCTACCGACTCTGACCACCGCACAGGTCCCGGCCTCCCGCCCGCGTCACGACCGCCGTGGTGCCCCAGGCGCCTGTCTTGCCACCCGGCTGGCGCACGGCGACGTGGACCGCGAGCGTCATGCCCGCCTCGACGGTCACGCCCGTCCCAGCGATGAGCTGGGGGATCTCGGGAGTGTCCGCTCCGACACCGTGGCCGAAGTCGTACTCCTTGTACGGCAGCAGTCCTCGGGCCGCCAGCTCCTTGTCCCCGGCCGCGACGACCTCGTCCACGGTGACGCCCGGACGCAGCGCGTCGAGCAGCACCTGTCGCACGGCGTGCACGTCCTCCAGGGCGCCGTCGGAGGGCAGGATCGTGTCGAGGACGTGGACGCAGGCTCCCCGCCAGGTGAGGGTGACCTCGAAGCCGATCGGGTCCTCGGGCCCGGCGACCTGCCCGGTGGCCTCGGTGATGACGGCGCCGCGGCCGATGCCCACGAGGCACAGGCACCGCGAGGCACCCAGTCGGCGGGCGGCTCCTTCTACCTGCGCGGCGAGCTGGAAGTCGCTCACCCCGACCTGGTAGGACTCGCGCGCCGCCGCGACCGCCTGCCAGGCGACCTGTGTGGCGCTCTGCAGGTGGTCGATCTCGACCGGTGACTTGACGGCCCGCCACCGGTCGACGACAGGCTGCCGGTCGAGCAGCTCGACGCCCGACTCCTGGGCCCACCGCGACAGCCCGATCGGTGTCTCGTTCACGGCGAGATCCCCTGCGACCAGGACGATCCGCTGCGCGCTCCCGGGCACGAGCAGCTGGGGGCTCGCGACGGCTGAGACCGGCAGTTGCGACGCCGCTGCCGCCCGGTCGACGTCGAAGGGAAACCGCACGCCGAGCCGCTCCGAGCCGTCGACCCCGACCCAGAGGACGGTCCAGTTGGACAGGTAGCCCGGGAAGTAGCCGGCGAACCAGGCCACCGTCGCGCGGCGCCACGAGAAGACGAGGGCACCCTGGGCACCCTCGGCGCGGGCGAGCTCCCGGAGCTGCTCGCGTCGGGTGTCGCTCACGCGTTCAGCACCGCCCGCTCGGCCGGGTACCGGGTCCACACCCGCCGCTCCGGGTCGGACACGAGCGCCTCGAACGACCGCGTGACGACCTCCTCGAGCGTCTCCGCACCGGGACGCACGAGCCCCGCGCTCGTCGCCCGGGTCGTGTCGAGCAGGTAGTCGACGTTGGGGAACGGGAAGAGCAGGTCGCCCTTGTCGAACACGGTCGGGTCGACCGGTGCGAACTGGAGCAAGGGGGAGCGGCCCGCCACCGTGGCGCACACCTCGATCAGGTCCAGCGGCGTGAAGGTCCCTGGCGCTGCGAGGTTGTACGCCGTGAAGGGCTCCGACACCTCCAGCTCGAGTGCCTGCGCGAAGGCGTACGCCGAGTCCTCGGTGCTGATGTGCTGCAGCCGGCCGCGACCGTCGCCGGGGACCAGCACCACCTGCTCGTCGAGCAGACGGTTGAGCACGAACTCCTCGCGATCGGCGTAGTTGCGCGGCCCGAGGACGAAGGGGAACCGCAGGCTGACCACGGGCGCCTTGGCGGCCTCGCGCAGGACCTGCTCGCAGCCGAGCTTCTCGACCGCGTAGTCCCCCCAGAGCGCCCAGGGTCCGTCCGGGGCGTCCTCGTGCCACGGCTGCGCGCTGTCGGGGGAGTACACCGCGCCAGTGGAGCAGTGCACGATCCGCCCGACGGGCGGCAGGTGCTCGAGGAGCTTCGTCGTCTGCGCGGTCGTGTAGGCGGAGAAGTCGACGACGGCGTCGAGGTCGAGGCGGCTCAGCTGCACGAGGTCCGCCGGTGCGTCGCGATCGCCCACCAGGTGGTGCACCCCTGCCGGCACCGGCCCTGACGTGCGGCCCCGGTTGAAGGTCCAGACCTCGTGCCCGCGCCGCTGCAGCTCGACGACGGTGGCCAGGCCGGCGAACCGGCTGCCGCCCATGACGAGGACCCTCATGGCACCTCCACCCACTCCACGCCGAGGGAGGGAGCAAGCTCCCGGATGCTGGCAAGAGCAGCCATCGACGCCTCGCGCGGGAGGTGCTCGACGACCAGCGTGATCGGGTCATCGAGCCGGGCGGCGTTGTCCATGAACGCTTGCACGTCGAGGTAGCCCTCGCCGGGCGCGACCTCGTCCAGGTGCAGCACGATGTCGGCCCGGACGGTGACGTCCTTGAGGTGCGCGCTGGCGGCGTACCTGGTCCCGACCACGTCGACCATGCGCGTCATGGCGGCCGCGTTGCCGTAGACGTCGTCGAGGCTCGCCAGCAGGTTCACCGGGTCGAAGTTGGCCAGCACCCATGGCGAGTCGACCCGGTCGAGCACCTCGCGGATGACTTCGGGGCGCGACATGGTCGTGAGCTGGTGGCACTCGATGAGGACGGGCACGCCGACGTCCTCGGCCGCACGGGCCGCGAGGGTCAGGGAGTCGACGAGCCGGTCGACCGTCTGTGGCGCGTGGTTGTCCGGGTGCGGGCCGTAGAAGAAGGTCGGGTGCAGGGTGCCGCAGCCGGTGATGAGTGACTCCGCCCCCAGCTGCGCCGCGGTGAGCAGCGCCTCGCGCAGCCGCTCGAGCTCGTGCGCCCGCTCCGCCTCGTCGGCGCAGACCAGGTTCGCGCTGACGCCGGCTGCCTGGGCGATCACCACACCTGCGTCGGCCAGCCTCTTCCTGGCCGCTTCGGCAGCAGGCGTGGGTCGTTGGGCTTCCAGGTGCGTGACCAGCACCGAGACGCCCGCCTCTCGCAGCGGTCCGAGGTTGTCCTCCGTGAGGCCGTCGAGGGTGCGCGGGACCAAGGGTCCCGCGATGCCGAGTCGCGCCTTCACAGGTCGCGTACCGTCGCTTCCGACCACACCCCGCGCCCGTTGAGTGCCATGCCCGGGCAGGTCGCGGCGTAGTGCACCGCCTGGGCGACCTCGGCCGCCTCCTGGAACCGCCCGCTGGGTACGCCGGCCAGGCGGCGCTCGACGAACTCCTGAAGGGTCAGTCCTTCCGCGGCCGCCAGCCCGGGTCCGAGGCCGGACCACATGCCTTCGAGCACGTTGCCTGGGTACACAGCCGTGCAGCAGATGAGGTCGTCAGCGCAGGCGTGCGAGAGGCTCTGGGTCAGGTGGTTGAGAGCGGCCTTGCTGGCGCCGTACGCCGCGAGGAGCGGCCGACCGTGGTGCGCCGCGCCGGAGGTGATGTTGACGATGCGGCCGCGGCACCCGGTGGCGTTGGGCTCCTGCTTGCGGAACACCTCGACGGCCGCCTGGGACAGCCGGAGCGGGACGCCCACGTTGATGAGCATCGTGAGCTCCCAGCCGTGGCCCTCCTCCAGCACCGGCGTCACCGCCGCGCGGCCGGCGTTGTTCACGAGCACGTCGAGCCGGCCGAACTGGTCGACCACCTCGGGCACGACCTTCGCCACCGCGGAAAGGTCGGTGAGGTCGGCCTGGATGCTGTGGGCGAGATCCGCGGACACCGGGTCACGGTCGACACCGACGACCGCGGCGCCCGCGCTCCCCATGCGCTCGGCGATGGCCGCGCCGATGCCCCGCGCTGCCCCCGTGACGATGACGACCTGATCGGCGAGCGATCCCATGACGGTCCGATCACCCGATGGAGCTTGAGACGGACAGGCGGGACTCGACGGACAGGCTCGCGTTGCCGTCGATGCGCAGGGAGGGGAGGCCCGGTCCGCCGGTCGGGGTGCTGGCCGGCTCGATGGCCATCACCCGCGCGCGCTGGAACCACGGGAACGCCGGGGTCGCGTTCAGCTCCTGCCACCACCAGGCGTAGGGCAGATGGGTGCCGTCCCACTCCACGGTGACGGTGAGGCCGAGGTCGTGGTTGGTGACGGAGGCGCGGTGCTCGGCGAAGTCCGAGAGCCAGCCGAAGACCGTGTGCGACGTACCTGGGGCAGGGACGTCGCTCAGGTCGAGTGAGCCGCCCTCGGCCGCTGCCGCCAACGGCCAGTCGCTGGTCGATCCCGCGGTGAGCGGGCTCGGGTAGTCGGGGTCTGCGGTGAAGCTGCGAGCCCCGGTCTCGATCGTGCACTTGCCGTCGAGGAACGCCGTGCTCAGCGCCGGGTGCGAGACGTAGTCGACGTCGAGCGTGACGGGGCTGAGGTTGGTCAGCACGTCCACCAGTGAGACGGTGCCGCCCTGGAGCGAGACGCTGCGCTCGATGGCGAGGGGCACGGAGTAGAGCTCCACCCGCAGGGTTGCGGTGGTGCTCGACGCGCCGACAACGGTCCACGGCACAGCCCACGCCTCGCCGTGGAAGGGCTGCTGCGAGCCGGCGACCTCTCGCGACGGGCCGCCGCTGGGGCACAGGATGTTCCAGCCGCCGGCGTACCCCTCGAGGGCTCCCGCCGTCACGTCGGTGCTCCACGTCGGCATCGCGCCCGAGCGGATCGCCTCGGCTCGCTCGTGCCAGGGGGTCGCGGCCAGCACGTCGACGCCGCTGACGCGGTGGGTCAGGTGCAGGACGTCGCCGCCCCGTCGGGGGTCGACGACGACGTCGAGCTGCTCGTTGGAGAGTGTGAGGAGCCGGCTCATCGCTCAGCCCGCGAAAGCGCTGACGGGGACGCCGAGCGTGCCCGAGGCGAGCGCGAAGACCGAGCCGGCGTGCGGCTGCTCCGCGAGGGCCTGTTCGTCCAGGCCGTGCGACGCCGACGTGATGTAGAGCGTGCCGTCCGCGGCGAACGCGCAGCTGGACGGCTGGGCCACAGACATCTCCACTCTCGCGACGACCTCGCCGGCAGGACTGATGCGGAGCACCTCCCAACCACCCCAGACCGCGACCCAGATGAAGCCGTCGATGTCGACGGCGAGGCCGTCGGGCAGGCCGGACTCGATCTTGGCGAGCACCTCGAAGCCGCCGACCGTCCCGTCGGTCGCGTCGAAGCTGGCCGACATGAGGGTGTTGGCGAAGCTGTCGACGAGGTACATCGTCCGGTCGTCCGGGCTCCACCCGAGCCCGTTGGGGAGGATCAGCCCGTCGGTCGCGACCCGGCTGGGACCGCTGCCGTCCCACACGTGCAGGGTGCCGACGCCGGGCACGAACTCCATGTGGTTGCTCCCCGCCCACAGCCGACCGGCCGAGTCGCACTTGGCGTCGTTCATGCGTCGGTGTGCCTCGGGCAGCACCGGGTCGACGACGTCGAGCTTGCCGTCGGTCACGAGGCCGAAGCCGTCCGCGACGGCGACCGCGAAGCCCGCAGCGTCGGCCCGCGGTACGGCGGCGCCGAGCATCATCGGCAGCTGGGTGACCGCCTGGGCGCCGGTGCCCAGGTCGTTCTCGAAGAGCTGACCCTCCATGATGTCGACCCAGACCAGTCGGTCGGTTCGCGCGTCGAAGACCGGTCCCTCGCCGACCAAGGCGCGGGCCCGGACGACGACGTCGGGTGCGGGCAGGACGGTGACGTCTCCCATGGTGCTTTCCCTTCAGTGGGCGGGTGCGGGCTCGTTCTCGTGGGCGGCGCGCATGGCAGCTCTCATGTAGCCGAGGGCGTAGGCCATGCCTGCGTGCCAGGAGGCGTCGCAGGTCATCTGCGGGGTGTGGTCGGGGATGAACACCCCGTCGTACCCGTTGGCGAGGTACGTGTGGAGCGCGCGGAACATGTCGACGTACCCCTCGTCGACGAAGACCTCGTGGTAGGTCGGCGAGCGCCCGACGACGTTGCGGAAGTGCACGTAGCCGATGCGGTCCTGCTGGGAGAACGCCGCGATGGCGTCGTACACGTCGACGTCGTGCATCTCCGAGACCGTGCCCTGGCAGAACTCCAGGCTGTTGCTGGGGCTGGGCACCAGGTCGACCAGTCGCTGCAGGGACTTCTGGTCGGTGAGCAGCCGCGCGGTGTTGCGCAGCCGCGGCAACGGCGGGTCGTCAGGGTGCGCGCACAGGCGCACACCTGCCTGCTCCGCGACAGGTACGGCGGCATTCAGGAACACGCTGATGCGCTCCCACATCTCCTCGACCTCGACAGGGCCGATCGTGGTCGTCTCGTCGGGGTTGCCGTAGGTCATGTTCCAGACCTGGCCGACGGGGATCTCCGGCTGCTCGCCGACAGCCTCGGCGTCGAACCCGATCGACTCGGCACCACCTCGGGCGTACGGCCCGCGGAGGTGACCCCACACGCCGGCGAGGCTGAAGTTGTAGCCCAGTCGCGGGATGCCGGCCTCGCCGAGCAGCCGGATCGACTCGAGCACGCCCTCGATCTGCTCCTCGCGCTTCGGCCCGGCCAGCAGGATGTCGTGCCAGTGGCCCGGGTCGATGTTCTCGACCGCGTGCAGGACCAGGCCCTGGTCCTCGACCAGCTTCTTGACGCCCTCGATCTCCTCGAGCGTCCACGGCTTGCCGACCCGGTGCGTGGGTCCCCAGCCGGCGCTCTTGGAGACCGAGGAGGGGATCTGCGGACCACCGCTGAAGTAGTCGACGAGGTGGGCCACGATGTGGGTCGCGCCGGCCTGCTTGGCGAAGCGCAGGTTGTCCTCCGTGAGCATGTGCCGGTAGAGGCCCAGGCCGAGCTTCATACGCCGAGCCGGGCGAGCAGGCCGCCGTCGACCTGGTAGCAGGCACCGGTGATCACGCGGGCCTTCCCACTGGACAGGAACAGGATCAGCTCGGCGACGTCCTCGGGCTCGGTGAGGAAGCCGATCGGGTGCATCCGGCCCCACTCCTCCATCCCGGCCTGCGGGTCGTCGGGGAAGAACTCGCGCGCCCCCGCCTCGAGCATCGGGGTGCGCACCGAACCGGGCGCGATGCAGTTGACCCGGATGCCGTCCTTCGCGTGGTCGAGCGCCATCGTCTTGGTCAGCGACACGACGCCGCCCTTGGACGCCGCGTAGGCCGCCACCGTCTGCTGGGTCGCGAAGGCTTGCACCGACGCGGTGTTCACGATCGAGCCGCCGCCTCGCTGCCGCATCGCCGGAATGGCGTGCTTGGCGAGCAGGTACGGCGCTTTGAGGTTCGTGTCGAGAACGGCGTCCCAGTCGTCCTCGGAGAAGTCGGGCACCTCGCCGTAGCGGATGATGCCGGCGTTGTTCACCAGGATGTCGAGCCCGCCGAAGTGCCCCACGACCTGCTCGACGAAGCCGCGGGCGGCGTCGCTGGAGCGCACGTCACCGGTCAGGGCGACGGCAGAGCCGCCGGCGGTGGTGATCTCCTTGACCACCGACTCCGCCGCCTCGGCGTCAAAGTCGACGACCCCGACAGCGGCGCCGCGCGTGGCGAACGCCTGGGCGGCCGCGGCGCCGATGCCCTTGCCGGCGCCCGTGACGAGAGCGACCTTGGCGACGAAGTCATTCGATTGAGCAGCACCCGGCACAGCGAGCGGTCCCTTCACGGAAGGCGAGAAGGCAAGTGGTATACCAATGCTGCGACAGCGTCAAGGCAGCGCATTGGCGCGGGCGACGTCGCCGTACCAGCGGGCGCTCGGGCGGACCGTGCGCTCGAAGGTGCGCAGGTCCACCCCCACCAGACCGAAGGTGGGCTCGTAGCCGAGCGTCCACTCGAAGTTGTCGAGCAGCGACCAGTAGAAGTAGCCGCGCACGTCGATGCCGTCGCTGATGGCCTCGTGCACGCTCGTCAAGGCACGTCGCACGTAGTCCAGGCGCTGCGCGTCGTCCGCGGTGGCGATGCCGTTCTCGGTGATGTAGACGGGCTTGCCCGTCACAGCAGCGGTACGTCGGACCGCGCGCCCCACGGCCTCCGGCCGGTAGAGCCAGCCGATCATCGGCAGGACCACCTCGTCCGGTCCCCCTGCGACCGGGCCGTCGGGCCCGATGACGGTGTCCGTGTAGGTCTGCACGCCGATGAAGTCGTCGTCAGTCGTCGCCTCGAGGTAGACGTCCGTGCCGCGGGTGTACTCCTTGGCCGCCTGCTCGCCGCCCGGCTGCACGTCCAGGCCGGAGATGGCCATGGTGAGCCCCACCTCCGGCGTACCGGCGTCCTTGAGCACCTGCACCGACCGGCGGTGGGCGTCGAGCATGATCGCGCGGGCCTCGTGGACGTCGGCGCGCTGAGGGGGCGTCAGGAAGAGGTTGAAGAGCTCGAGCAGGATGTTCGGCTCGTTGATCGTGCAGACGATGTCGACGTCCTTGAGGACGGGCAGCGCGATCTCGGTGAAGCGGCCGAACCAGTCGATCGACTTGGGGTTGGTGAAGCTGCCCTCCCGGGTGAACCACTGCGGGCTGGTGAAGTGGTGCAGCGTCACGACGGGCTTGATCCCCGCGTCGAGGCAGGTGTCGACCATCCGCCGGTAGTGCGCCAGCGCGGCCCGCGACGTCTCGCCCTCGAACGGCTCGATGCGGCCCCAGTCCAGGCTGAACCGGTACGACTGAAGGCCGAGGTCCGCGACGATCGCGATGTCCTCGGGGTAACGGTGGAAGGAGTCGCAGGCGTCGCCGCTCGGCTCCTTGAAGGGCGATCCCGGCAGCCGCTCGGCGAGCCAGGCGTCGTTGAGGGAGTTGTTGCCCTCGGTCTGGTGGGCAGCTGTCGCCGTGCCCCACAGGAAATCGTCGGGGAACGCGAGTGTCATCAAGGCTCCTGGGTCTAGTGCGACTCGCGGGGGATCCCCGCCCGCTCGCCGCCGACGAGGAAGTCGAGGTCGGCGCCGAGGTCGGCCTGAAGCACGTGGTCGACGTACATCCGCTCGTAGCCGCGGGTCGCCGGCCAGGTGGGCGTGACGCTCTCGCCCAGCCGCTTCGCGATCTCCGCGTCGTCGACCTCGAGGTGCAGCGAGCCGTTCGGGACGTCGAGGCTGATCATGTCGCCGGTGCGTACCGCGGCCAGCGGACCACCGGCGGCGGCCTCGGGGGCGACATGCAGGACGACCGTGCCGTAGGCCGTTCCGCTCATCCGGGCGTCGGAGATGCGCACCATGTCGCGCACGCCCTGCGAAAGGATGGCCTTGGGTAGCGCGAAGTTGCCGACCTCGGGCATGCCCGGGTAGCCCTTCGGCCCGCAGCCGCGCAGGACGAGCACGTCGTCGGGGGAGATGTCCTCGGTGTCGATCCGGTCGTGCAGGTCCTCGACCGAGTCGAAGACCACGGCCCGGCCGCGGTGCGTGAGCAGCTCGGGCGTCGCGGCGGACGGCTTGATCACCGCGCCGTTGGGCGCGAGGTTCCCGCGCAGCACGCGGATCCCGGCGTTCGGCTCGACCTCGCGGATGACCTCGTCGTTCCAGATCTGACCCCGGGCCGCAGCATCACCGATCGTTTCCCCCGAGACCGTTAGCGCCTTGGTGTCGAGGCGGTCGCCGAGCTCGCCGAGCACGGCGGCCAGGCCGCCGGCCTCGAAGAAGTCCTCCATGAGGAACCGGCCCGAGGGCTTGAGGTCGACCAGCAGCGGGATGTCGGCGCCGAGCTCGTCGAAGTCGTCGAGGGAGAACGGGATGTTGAGGCGGCCGGCGAGGGCCAGCAGGTGCACCACGGCGTTGGTCGAGCCGCCGAGCGCCGCGGTGACCCGGACGGCGTTCTCCAGCGAGCCGCGGGTGACGATCGAGCTGAAGGTGACGTCCTGCTTGACCAGCTCGACGATGCGTCGGCCGGTCAGGTGAGCGCCCCGCAGCCGTCGGGTGTCCGGGCCGGGAAGCGCCCCGAGCTCGGGCAGCGACAGGCCGAGGGCCTCGACGAGGCAGGACAGCGTCGACGCGGTGCCCATGGTGTTGCAGAAGCCCGTGCTGCGCGTCATGCACGACTCGGCCGCGGTGAACTCCTCGGGCGTCATGGTCCCCGCACCGACGTCCTCGCTGAACTTCCAGACGTCGGTACCTGAGCCGAGGGGCCGGCCTCGGTAGCTGCCGTTGAGCATCGGGCCGCTGGTGACGACCATCGTCGGCAGGTCGGCGCTGGCCGCACCCAGCAGCATCGACGCCGTCGTCTTGTCGCAACCGCAGAGCAGCACGACCCCGTCGAGGGGGTTCATCCGGATCGACTCCTCGACCGACATGCTCATGAGGTTGCGGTAGAGCATCGCCGTGGGGCGGACCAGGCTCTCGCCCAGGGACATGGTGGGGATGACCAGGGGGAGGGCCCCCGCCTCCCAGACGCCCCGCTTGACGTGCTCGGCCACGGTGTCCAGGTGCAGGTTGCAGGGCGCGGCCTCCGACCAGCTGGTCAGGATGCCGATCACCGGGCGCCCGTCGAACGCGTCGTCCGGCAGGCCCCGCTTCATCCAGCTCCGGTGGATGAACGCGTCCCGGCTCTGGCCGCTGAACCAGGCAGGGGATCTCAGCTCCGTCACGATGTTAGTAATACCACGTTTCAAACCGGTCTGAGCGGGTTCCTTCCCAGAGTGGTATACCAAGATCATGCGTCGGCCCAACATCCTGCTCATCAACTGCGACGACCTCGGGTACGGCGACCTCGGCTGCTACGGCTCCACGCTCAACGAAACCCCCCACCTCGACGCGCTCGCCGACCAGGGCACGCTCTTCACGGACTTCTACATGGCCTCGCCCGTGTGCTCGCCCTCGCGCGCGGCGCTGCTCACCGGCTGCTACCCGCCGCGGATCGGCTTCGGCGACTTCAACGGGATGTCGGTGCTGTTCCCCGGCTTCCCCATGGGGCTCAACCCCGAGGAGTCCACCCTCGCCAAGGTGCTCCACCAGAGCGGCTACGCCACGAAGGCGGTGGGGAAGTGGCACTGCGGCGACCAGCCGGAGTTCCTCCCCAACCGGCACGGGTTCGACAGCTACTACGGCATCCCGTACAGCAACGACATGGGCCGTCAGGTGCGGCCGGCCGGGTGGCCGTCCAAGGAGGAGCTCGCCGAGCAGGGCATCGAGGTCGACGTGTGGGAGCGGCCGCCGCTGCCCCTCCTGCTCGACGAGGAGGTCATCGAGCAGCAGCCGGACCAGGCGACGCTCACGGCCCGCTTCGTGGACGAGAGCGTGCGGTTCATCAGGAGCAACGCCGACCGCCCGTGGTTCCTCTACCTCGCGCACATCTACGTGCACATCCCGCTGTACGTGCCGGAGAAGTTCGTGCGCGACTCCCGGAACGGCAGGTACGGCGGAGCCGTGGCCGCCATCGACTGGGCGGCCGGGGTCCTGCTCGCCGAGCTGCGGCGACTCGGCCTGGAGGACGACACCCTCGTCATCTTCACGAGCGACAACGGATCCCGCGGCGTGGACGGCGGGAGCAACGCCCCGCTGCGAGGGGCGAAGGCGTGGACGTGGGAGGGCGGGATGCGCGTGCCCTTCCTCGTGCGCTGGCCGGGTCACGTGCCGGCAGGCGGCCGCTGCTCGGCGGTCGCCACGGCGATGGACCTCTACCCGACGCTGGCCGCGCTCGCCGGTGCCGACGTGCCGACGGACCGCGTCATCGACGGGCGCGACATCTCCGGGCTGCTGACGGGTGCGTCGGACCGCTCGCCGCACGACGCGTTCTTCTACTACCGCGGCAACGACCTCGAGGCGGTCCGCGCGGGGCGCTGGAAGCTGCACCTGGCGCGCTGGGGCGAAGCCGTCGAGGAGCTCTACGACCTGGAGGCCGACCCGTCGGAGACCGACGACCTCTTCGCGAGCGAGCCCCAGGTCGTGCGCGAGCTCTCCGCGCACGCGGACCGGATGCGGGCCGAGCTCGGTGACGCGCGGCTGGGCATCAAGGGGTCAGGCAACCGGCCTGTGGGCGAGGTCGCCAACCCCACGACGCTCACGACCTACGACCCCGACCACCCCTACTTCATGGCCGAGTACGACCTGGCCGACCGGGGCTAAGGCAGGGGGCGCACCATCGGGAGGGTCACCGACGACGGGGTGCGGCCGCCGCGGTGCACGGCCTGCTCGCCACTGGGAGCCAGCGCGATCCGCGGGAAGTTCGCCGAGGCGATCTCGATCCGGATCCGGTGACCTGGCCGGAAGGCGTGGGCCGTCGAACCGACGCTGAACGAGACCTTCCTCGGCCGCGGGCTGCCGACCACGCGGCGCACGCCGTCCACGACGTTGAGCGGCCGGCCGTCGGGGTGGACGTCCACGACCTTGACGACGACGTCGGCCTCGGTCGCCGTCGTCGCGAACCAGATGTCCGCGGTGATCTCGCCGACAACCCACTGCTCGGTCCTGAGCGCCTCGGTGGTGTAGACGAGGACGTCCGGCCGTGCCTCGACGTCGCGCTGGTCGCACGGCCCGAACAGGGGCGTCGCCTCGCCGAGGGTGCGTCCGCCGCAGTTGGGCACGGGGTCACCGGCGTCGTGGGTCCACCGATCCGCGCCGGTCGGCTCCGGTGCCTTGCGGGTGAGCCGGCCGTCGCCCGCCGAGCTGCGCGCGCTCAGACGCGCGTCGAGGAACAGCTCCGTCGCCTTCGCCCGGGGCGGCCAGTCGGGGAGGTGCATCCAGCGGTCCGCCCCCATGACGAACGCGCTCACCCCGGTGGGGGTCTCGTCACGCGTGATCGAGGCCGCGAGCAACTGGTTCGCCTCCTGCGGGAAGCCCTTGGCGAAGCCGTTCGCCTCGGGCCCGAAGCTGTGCGAGCCCGTCACCGGCAGGTACACGTTCACGTGCGCCCACGGCCCGATCACCAGCCGCTGGCTTCGGCGCGCGTACGCACTGGCTGCCGAGGTGCGCAGGCCCTGGTAGCCGGCGATCGCGCCCTCGCAGAAGATGTCGTACCAGCCCGCCACGTGGTAGCCGGCGACGTCGAGGACGGGGAACTTCCGTCGTACGTCGAGGCGGCGCCAGTAGGTCGCGTCGCGGTAGTCGGTGAACCTCGCGTACGCCGGGAAGACGCCGGCCACGCCGTTGTCCTGCGGGCGCCGCCGGGCGAGCTCGACCAGGTCCGAGCGCAGCTCGCCGATGCGCTGCAGCTGCTCCGGCGTGCTGCCTGCCGTCGTACCGGCGATGTCGAGCGACCACTGGTTGACGAAGCCCTGCTGGAAAGAGCCGTTGACGTAGGTCCATCCCTCATGGACGTTCGGAGCGCTCACGACGGGAGAGATGGCCCGCAGCGGCTTTGGTGACGTCGAGGCGGCGAGCCACTGCGTGGCTCCGAGGTACGACGCCCCAGCGGTGACGACGTTCCCGTCGCACCAGGGCTGCTTCGCTGCCCACGTGATCGCGTCGCGCCCGTCCCGGACCTCCTGGTGGAAGGGGTCGAAGCGGCCTTGCGACCCCCATCGCCCGCGCACGTCCTGCAGCACGACCGCGAAGCCGCTCTGGAGGAGGGCGAGCGGGTCGTTGGAGATGCGCGCCGACGGGATGTTGTACGGCGTCCGGACCAGGACGACGGGACGCGGCTCGCCATCCCCGGGCAGCCAGAGCTCGGTCGCCAGCTGCGTGCCGTCGCGGGTGGCCATGAAGGTCTGGTCGACTACCGCGGTGTGCGCCATGGCCCGCACCTTAGCGTGTTTTGTAAGGTGACCGTACCAACTAGTGGCCCTCGTGGTCCTAGTCGACCAGGCGGTACTGGCGCCTGGTGAGCTCGACGAGCAGGGCGGTCGACGCGGGCTGCGACCCGCCGAGCTCCACCAGGTAGGCGACGTTGCCCCGGGTGAACCACGAGCCCCAGATGAACAGCATGGTGCCGTCGGAGTCCTCGTCGCCCTGGACGTAGAAGCTGCTCGCCCCAGGGGCACCCTTCACCTCACCCGTGACCCGTGCGCCGCCGACCGCGAGCGAGCGCGCGTAGTCGAGCTGCAGCTGCATCAGCCGTCTGGCCTCCCCTGCGGACCCGAAGCGGTAGGCGGCGATCTTGATGTAGCGCTCGCCCGACTGCCACTGCTTGACCTGCCCGGTGCGGAACCCCTCGAGCCGCGGTCGCAGCGTGTCCGCCGCGATCACCGTGCTCGCTGCAGCAGCATCACGCGACAGACGGCCGGTCGACGCCGGGTCGGGCACATAACCCGCGGGTACGGCGGACAGCAGCTCGAGCTTGCCGTTGGAGCTCCCCTCCGCGGTCGCGACGATCACGCCCGCCAGGGCCACGGCGACGGCAACGACCACCGCGACGATGACCCGCCCGCGGCGGTTCAGGCGCTTACGCATGCACATGCCCCAGCTCGACGCGGACGGGGGTCGTGAGGGCGCGAGCGTTGCCGCACCGCAGCGGTTCGCCTTCGATCGTGAAGAACCCCTGGAGCCGGATGTCGTCGGACGATGCGCCGACCATGACGTCGATCCGGCCGGGCTCGGTCACCCAGCCGTCGCGCGGGTCGTAGAGCGCGACCCGGTCGGCCGAGAGCTCGAAGGTGACTCGCGCCCACGCGCCGGCCTCGAGCTCCACCCGTTGGAACCCCTTCAGCTCGCGGACCGGCCGGGACGTGCGGGCGAACGGGTCGTGCAGGTAGAGCTGCACGACCTCGGCGCCTGCGCGGTCACCGGTGTTCGTGACGGTGCAGCTCACCTCGACGTTCCCGCTCGTCGTGATCGCCTCGGTGTCGAGGGCCATGTCCGAGTACTCGAACGTCGTGTAGCTGAGGCCGTGCCCGAACGGGTACAGAGCACCCAGCGATGCGTCGAAGTACGCGGCGCGCGACGTGTCCACCTGGTAGTGGGCGGGGAGGGCGCCGGGATGCCGCGGGAGGCTGACCGCGAGGCGCCCCGAGGGGTTGACCTCGCCATAGAGGACACCGGCGATCGCTGCCGCACCCTCCTCACCTGCGAACCAGGCTTGGACGATGCCG
>CAMLIA010000023.1 GCA_946479905.1 uncultured Frankiales bacterium
TGAGGTGACGGTAAGGCGCGCAGCCCGATCGCGGCATCATTCGCGCGACTGATCCAAAGTGCCGGCAACGTCCCTCTGGCGGCTGACACGAAGTTCAGCCGCTGCACCGACGACGGCTGCCACCCTCGCTTCCTACCGTCACACCCGTCCTTGTGAGACATGGCCGACATCGACGGAGGGGCAACGCCATGACCACTGCAACAAACGCCACGCAAACAACGACAAGCGAGAGAACCCACGTCGGCAGCATGAAGTCCGGATGGACGCGCTGGCTCCCGTTAAGCGGCGTCGTCTTCGCGGTTGTCGCGATGGCCGGCAACCTGACCATCGGTGACTTCCCCGACACCGACACGCCCGTCGGCAAGCTCACGACGTACTACGCAAGTCACCATGCAGGTCTGGGTCGCGGCGGGACCCTGCTGGGCTACTCAGTGGTCTTCTTCGCGATGTTCGGGATCGCGTTGTGGTCGCGAGTTCGTTGTAGTGCCGCCGCGCCGGTCATCGCTGGCGGAGTCTTGCTCGGCGTCGCGTTGGTCGCGGTCGACATGATCACCAGCTCCAACACCTACTACACGCTCGGGCAGATCGGCGCGAAGTCGACGACGTCGCCGCAGGCGGTCCAAGCCTGGCACATCACCGGTTCGGCCGGTGGCGTCGGCGCCGACTCGATCGTGTTCCTGCTTGCCATCGCCTCCGCCGGCATCCTCGCGCGCGCCTTGCCACGCTGGCTGGCTTGGTCCGCACTGGTGCTCGCGATCATGCACGTCACACCGCTCGGCTTCCTTGCCTTCCTGCTCTTCTACGTCTGGGCGGTCGCCGCCGGCATCGCGCTGACGGTCCGGCCGAGCCGGCTGACATCCACTGGAGAAACGTCATGAACACAGCACGTCGCGCCGTCATCGTCACCACGGTCATGCTTGCCGTGGCGGCAACGACTAGCAGTCCCGCCTTCGCCGGCCAGGTGGTGAAGGAACCGGGCTTCGTCAGCGTCAACGCCGGCTGCGACGGCACCGCCCACGCGCTGCTCACCCACTTCGTCGGCAACGTCGGCACTATCACTTCCGGATTCGCCATGAGCGACCCCGGCACAGTCAGTGGCCTGATGACCGCGTGGGCGCACGAACACGGCGACCAGGTCACGTGCGTCGGCCCGGAGTAAGCCCGTAGTGCCCGATTGGTTTCCTCGCTAGAAGTCCTGACGCCGCCATGGCTTTTGTGGCGTCAGGGCCGTTCATCCACGTCCGCCCAGCCCTGCGAGTGCGATAGGCAGTGAAGCTTCTTCGACATCCGCATCTCGCCACGAGTTCGCGAATGGACCCCTCACCTATCCTTCGACAACGGACATAGACTCATCCCGCGGGTAGTCGGTCTCTCGTCGTCGACGTACCGGGTGCCACGATGGCCCGATGAACGATGTTTCGGGTTTCTACAGCGGCCCCGGTGGTCTTGTGGCGGCCATAAGCACTGCCCTTGACGCGGTCGGTCTGGACCGCGCAAGCTTGCGACCGGCCGATCTTGCTCCGGTCGACGAGTTCCACATCCGAGGACGTGCTGCGTCTTTGGAGCTTGTCGAGGTACTTGGTCTCACCGGCGAGTCTCAGGTGCTCGACCTCGGCAGCGGACTCGGCGGTCCTGCGCGGACCCTCGCCGAGGTGACCGGATGCACGGTCACCGGCGTTGACCTGACACCAGAGTTCTGCGAAGTGGCGACGGCACTCTCCGAGTGGACGGGCATGTCCGACCACACTCGCTTCGGCGTCGGGGACGCAACCGCCACGGGCCTCCCGGACGCGACTGTTGACGCGGCCCTGACCGTGCACGCGGCGATGAACATCTCCAACAAGCCAGCGCTCTACGCCGAAGCCTTCCGGGTGCTCCGACCCGGCGGCAGGTTCGTCGTCTACGACGTGCTGCAAGGCGAAGGGGGTGACGTCCACTATCCGGTGCCGTGGGCCACAGACCCGTCGACCAGCTTTCTCGCCACCCCAGAAGACATGCGCGCGCTGCTCCCAGCGGCCGGTTTCGAGATCATTTCGGAAGTCGACTCATCGGACGAGAGTCTTGTGTGGTTCCAGGAAATGCGTGCCCGACTCGAGCGCGACGGACCGCCCCCAGTCTCCTTCGCGGCCTTCCTCGGGGACGCGATCGGACAGATGACTGCCAACCAGGTGGCCAACCTCGCCGAACGGCGTATCCGCACCGTCATGTTCTCGTGCTCGCGACCACTCTGATCCTCCGTTCATCAGCGAGCGCCCGGGCGGTCGCGCCGGCGATCGACGGTTGCTGAGGGTTTCCGTACTGGCGCGATCAGCTGCCGTGCTCGGCATTCCACACGTGCATGGCCGCTTGCGTGCGGTCTGCGACCTGCAGCTTGTCGAGGATGCGCGAGACGTAGTTCTGGACCGTCTTCAGGGACAGGCCGAGCGACCTGGCGATCTGAGCGTTGCTGGATCCCTTGGCGATGAGGCTCAGCACGTCCTTCTCCCGGTCGGTGAGGGCGGTGTCGTCGACGCGTGGTTCCGGGCTGTACTGGCGGTTGAGCGCGAGGACGAGCGTGGCCACGCCGGGCCCGAAGACCGCACCACCTGCCGCTACAGTGCGCACGGCAGAGGCGATGTCATCGCCGGTCGCGCCCTTGAGGACGTAGCCGCGGGCGCCGGCTCGCAGCGCAGCCACGACGGAGTCGTCGTCATCGACCATCGTTATGACGAGCACCGCAGGCGGGTGCGGGCCACGCATGACCTCGGCCGTGACGTCGACGCCAGAGCCGCTCGGGAGGTTGAGATCCATGAGTACGACATCGACCTCGTGGGTCGCGAGCGCGGCGAGGGCTTCGCGAGCGTCCCCCGCGACGGCGATGACGTCCATGTCCGGGAGGGAGCCGAGCAGGGCTGCGAGGCCGTCGCTGAACACGGGGTGGTCGTCGACGATGAGGAGCCGGGTCATGAGACTCCTCCCTCGTGAGCAACTGTCGTCGTGAGGGGCAGGCTCGCCGTGACACGCGTGGGGCCGTCGACGCTGAACGAGAACGTTCCCCCGAGCTCCTCGGCCCGCTCACGCATGGTTGTCAGGCCGTTCCCGCCCGGCGTTGGACCCGAAGCCGTGCCCTTGCCGTCGTCGCGGACTCTCAGGAACAGCGCTGTGTCGGTGCTCTCGATGGCGATGTGGCACTCCTTGGCTGCGGCGTGGCGGACCACGTTGGTCACGGCTTCGGTGATGATGCGGTACGCAGCGACCTCAACGGCCGCGGGCAGGGGGTGCGTGACGTTCATGACCAGTATCAGGCGCAAGGAGCTCGGAGCGGTCAGTCGGTGCGTGGCCTGCTCGACCGCTCCGGCGAGCCCGAGCTCGTCGAGCGCTGGCGGTCTCAGTCCCTCGACGACCCGACGCACGTCGAGCATGGTCGCGCCGAGGTCGGCGCGGAGGGCGACGAGGTCCGGAGTCAGGTCGTGCCCGGCCTTGGCCGCGAGTAGGTCGAGCCGGAGCAGGTGCCCAGCGAGCGCCGGTCCGAGTCCATCGTGCAGGTCGCGTCGCAGCCGCCGGCGTTCTTCTTCCCGGGCGAGCACGAGACGTTCGCGGGCGGCCTGAAGGTCGCCTGTCAGGGCGCGGGCGTGGAGGACGCCGCCGAGGTGACCGGCAAGGTCGTCAAGGAGCTGCCGGTCCCGTCGGCGAAGTGCGTCGGACGGCAGTGTGCACAGCAGCGTCCCGACCCGGTTCCCGTACGCGGCGAGGGGCAACGCGAGGTGTTGTGCGCCGGTCGCGGGGACGACCCTGCCGTTCGCGGCGTCGGTCAGGTTGTCGGTCACGGTGTCGCCGGCGACGAGGCGGCCATCGGCGTCATGGATGGCGACGTCTGCGAGGCCGAGGCTGTGTAGCTCGTCGACCACGCGTGCGAGGAGTCTGGTGATGTCGGCGGAGGCCTCGAGGCGCTGTCCAAGGGCGGCGAGGACGTCATAGGGCTGGTCCCACCTTCCGTATGTGAGCCGGTTGACGCCGCGCTGCAGAACGTCGCGAAGGGGCGCGAAGGTCATCGCGACGGTGGCCGCGGCGACCCAGGGCAGCCACGAGGCGCCACGCACCTCGAGCCGATTGCCGATGCCGGCGATGACCAGGGCGTAGACGGCAACGACAACGGCAGACAACGTCAGCCAGACCAGCGTGCGGTTCGCCGCCGTGCGCAGGTCGTACAGGCCGCGTGCGAGGACGGCGAAGCCGATCGCGAACGGGAGCGGGAGCACGGTCGCGCCGAATACCCACGGTCCGAGGTCGAAGCCGACGGTGAACACGATGGGCGCGGCGACCACGGGCAGGACTGCGGCGGCGAGGAACAGGCGCAGCTGCTGCCGTTGCAGGGGTGTGCCGGTCCGGTAGCGGCGGCGTAGCTGAGACACGATCCCGAAGGTCACGACGATCGCGAGCGGGACGTGGCCGAGGAACGCCACACCACCGAGCAGGTCCCAGGGCCGCGGCAGGCCAAGGGGGTTCTGCCACGAGCCGAGATCGGTGAGGTCGGCCTGTTTGTCGGTGAGCGGGTCGAGGACGGCGGTGACCAGCACGACGACAAAGGCACGAGGCAGCCAGTTGCGCCGGGAGGGCAGCACCGCTCCGTCCGGGAAGAACATGGGGACGCCGAGGGTGAGCAGGTACCAGCCGACCGACCGCGTAGCGGACCCAGCGATGGCGATCGCGCTCACACCTGGGACACTGCCCGGGTCGTGCACGATGCCGTGGTAGGCGAGGTCGGCACCCGCGCCCCCGACGGCAGACAGGGCTGCGCCGGCCAGCATGAACCAGCCCACCCCGTTGCGGGGCCGGGCTGCTGCCACGACCGCGCCGACGACGACGGCGACGACGGCGAACGCTGAGGTGAATGCGGCGGAGGCGACGGACCTGTCGTCCGTTGCCACCGTCCACAGGGATACGGCGGTGCCGGTGGCCACGGCGCTCACGGCTGCGGCGATTGCCGTAGCCGTGAGTGCCTTCGACGGTTCCTGCATGCCCGTCATGATGGCGCGCGTCCGCCCGGGGGTAGGGAGTTCAGACGCTCATCGCCGCAGGGCCGAGGTCGGTGGCGGTCTGACGCTGCGGGAGGCGCAGCGCGGTGACCCCGAGGACGAGCAGCCACACGAACCACAGCAGGGTTTGCGGAGCGCCGGCCTTCGCTGCCGGTACGGCCGCGATCATGATGATGCCGACGAGGTAGCCCGCGTTGCACAGCCACCGCGGCAGCAGGCCCGTCGTGCGGCCGGCTGCGCCAGCAGCGAGGGCAATCACTCCGGCGACGCCGCCGCTGAGGGAGAACGCGACGTTCCTGATGTCGTTGACGGTCGTGACCGTGGCGAGCGGGGCGCCATGATGACCGTCGTACACCGCAGCGGCGCCGGCGGCGAGCCCCGCGGCGATGCTCACTGCCGTGTAGACAACCGCTGACGCACTCAGCACCGAGGACAGCCAGCCGGTCAGTTCGTCGCTGCCTCGAAGGAGGCGCGCGAGCAGCAGCGCGGCGACGAGGAAAACGAGTCCGGCGAGGAACTCGACGTATCCGCTGGCGAGGGTCTTCGACAGCGAGGACGTGACCAGCGACTTGCTCACGTTGCTCGCAGTGTCACCGAGCGTGGCGCTCGGGCCGAACGCGGCGCCCGCGAAGGTGAGCACGATGAAGCCGACCAGCAGCCAGCCCTCGGCCAGCCACAGCCGGCGGGTCTGCGCGGTCACGGCAGGCACACCCAGATAGGGCCGCTGCTGTGCGCCAGCATCGACTCGAAACTCCCTACCGCACCCGGGATGTCCGAGGTGGCGTGACCCGACATTGTGGGCCCGACCGTCCCGTGCGTGATGTCGGGGAAGCTGCTGTCTTCTCCTCCGTAGTGGGCCTGGAAGTTCATCGCGGCCCCGACGCAGGAGCTGCTGCTGCTCGGGAAGCCAGGGGCTGGGTAGGCCTGATCGGCGAACGCGGATCCGGCGAACAGGCTCGCCGTGATGGTGGCGGTGGCAGTGGTGATCAGCAAGCTCGCGGCTCGGCTGACGGTACGCATCATTTCGTGCCTCTCTGGTCGATGTCGTCAGTGACGCCAAGCAGCCTGCGTGCCGGGCCTTCCCACCGACGAGAGCAAGGACTCCCATGAACGCTGGGAAGATCTCCCAACCGGCGGACCCGTGAGCGAGGCGGCGTTTGCACCGACGAAGGACGGCACTACTTTGAGCACGGCCGTTACCCGGAGCCCCCGCCCGACTCGACTCAGCTCGAGGCTGCATCCGTTAGGACCGTCGCGGTATCGCCGACGGAGTGCTCGCTTCAACGGCAAGCGAAGCGGATCGCGAGCGGCCGACCCAGTCCGGAGCCGACGCCAGTGCCCCTACGCGCTGCTCGCAAGAAGGTCACCTCGAGCACCCGGTTGGAGCCGATCTCGATGCGTTACAAGGTCATTGTCAGTCGCGTCCAAACAGCGGAGCGGCATGTGCGAGCGCCGAGTGAGGCCGAAGCGCTGGCCAAGGTTCAGGCCGAGCTCGAGAAGCCCTATGGGTTCATCGGTGGCTGGCAGACGGTCGAGGCCGACATGGACATCGTCGAGGCCGTCAACCCGCTGGATGGACCGCCTCAACAGATCAACCAGGCGGACGGCGGTTTCCTGCTCACGACCAAGGCAGCGGCGAAGTACCTCGGCCTGTCCTACAGCACCGTCTACGACATGCTGAACCAAGGCGAGATCGCGCACGTCGTTGTCGGAAGCCGCCGTTACATCAGCCGGGACCAGATGACGGCCTTCATCGACGCGCACAGCCAGACGGGGGGGCAACTACGGACTTCGTGGTCGCTGACCCAGCGGACTCGGGGAGTCCAACCCGGTGGGTCGCGGAGGATGCCTGCCAGGTGGCCAGGGTGAGACGTGTCAAGAATTTGTCAACCAAGCTGGGGCGGACGACGCCGGACGCATGTGGACTGCGGTGGCCGAACGGAGCGTGCAAGCGGTCCCTCCCGACGTCCACCTGGGTCCGTCTGGGTGCGTGGCCGTCCACGGAGCCGCGCTCATAACCCAGAGGTCGCAGGTTCACATCCTGACCCCGCTACTCAGGTCAGAAGGCCCGTCACAGTCTCGACTGTGACGGGCCTTCTGCATTGCGCAACGAGGTCCCGGGGGTGCCTGCGACGCCCTTCGCGCACACGACATCGATCACTTCATGGCCGGTGCGTGGTGGACGCGGTATGAGGCGGATGCAGCACCAGACCAGGGTGAGTGTCAGAACAGGTGGCTGTTCGCCAGCGTCCATCCGACGGCGAGGAGAGCGGCTCCGGCGGCCATCGCCTGTCCGATGGCCGCCTTCCTGTCGAGGTCGCTTCCTCGCGCGGCGACGGCAAAGGCGCTCGTGGCGAGCACCGGGGTGATGCCCGACCAGAACGCGGCCAGACTGACCACCGCCAGTATCCCGAGGACGAGTGTCGATCGTTCCAGCCGGCGCACCCGGGGGACGACGACGCCGAACACCGCGGCTGTCAGGAGTACGCACAGGATCGCCGTGAAGATGGCGGGGCCCGTCCCGCCGTTCTCACCTGGGGCGACGTGGTAGTTGCCCGCGACGATGACGACGGCGGCGAGGGTCAGCCCGATCGCTGCGAACGTCGTCGGCTTCGAGGTGGGGTTGGCCGCAGCGGCAGCGGTGGTGGTCATCGGTGATCTCCTTCAGTGGGTCGAGTGGGTGAGTGGACCGGGTCACGGCTTGGGGATGACGGTGGCGATGAAGGACAACGTGGCGGTGTCGGACCGCTCAGTTCCCGGCGGCATCGGTGCGTCGGCAGGCACGAGGTCGCCGAGCAGCACGGTCTGCGAGGTGACGCAGGTGGTCGTGGCCTGCTGGTTGTCGTCGTAGGCGACGTAGGTGAACGCGGCCTGGACGACGTGCCCGCCGCCGACGATCTGCGCGGTGTTCCAGCTGTCGTGCACCACCGTCGGTGTCGTCTCGATCGTGACCTGTCCCAGCGCCGCGATCGAGCTGCATCGTCTGACGTCCGGCGGTCATGTCGTCGCCTGCGAACGCCTTTGCCGGCATGGCCAGGCTGATCGTGCTGGCCGTCGCGAGGACCGCGGCGGCGTGGGTTCGGCTGAGCATCAGGGTCCGTCCCTTCGGCGCTTGCCGGCCTGGCGACCGAGCGGCGTGAACGCTAGGGGCGGCGTGCGAGCGGGTCTTCAGCCGGCGAGCGCGACGTTCTCCTCCTCGAGGGGGAGCGGCACCTGCATCGCCTCCCCCGACAAGTGGATGCCGGAAGCCCGCTCGGGGTTCTACCGTCACGGCCATGCGCGTTTCGACCGGGGAGCCGCGGCACGAGGCCTTCGACGCCGCGCTCGCGGTGGTGCTGCTCATCGCCAGCCTCGCCGACCTGTTCACCGCCGCCCTGGGCGGCGTCTACCCGCACGGCATCTGGGCGCATCTGCCGTTCGTCGTGCTGACCTCGCTGCCAGTGGCGTTCCGTCGCCGCTGGCCGCTGGGCGCGCTGATCGCCCTCGCCGTGTCGCAGTCGGCATGGATCTACGGGCTCTATCCGCTGGACCAGCAGCCACCGCTGGTGCCGTTCCTGCAGCTGCTGGTCGTCGTCTACACCGCCGCGGCGTACTCCGACGGTCGTGCCGCACAGGCCGCCTGGTTCGTCATCGCTGTCGGGATCGGCACCGACATCCCGACGCTTGCGATCGGCAAGCCGCTGGGCGACGTGGCCGGGCCCGACCTCAGCCTGCTGCTGGCGTTCAGCGTCGGACTGGGGTTCGCCCGCATGCGTCGCCGGGCCGACGCCCAGGAGCAGCGCGCGAGCCTCGCGGAGCAGGACCGGCTCGAGGCGGTCGCCCGGGCAGCCGCGGAGGAACGCGCTCGGATCGCCCGGGAGCTGCACGACGTCATCTCGCACGACGTCTCGCTGATGGTGCTTCAAGCCTCAGTCGAGCGGCGCGTGCACGCAGGCGACGACTCGACGATGCAGACGCTCGCCAACATCGAGTCCACCGGGCGCGAAGCGCTGGCAGAGCTGCGGCGGATGCTCGGTGTGCTGCGCAAGACCGATGACGCGCCGCTGAGCCCCCAGCCGGGGCTCGCGCAGCTGCCGGATCTGGTTGAGCAGGCTCGCGCCGCCGGACTGCCCGTTCGCCTCGTCGTTCACGGCGATCCGGTCGCGCTCCCGGCCGGGCTCGACATCGCCGCCTACCGCATCGTGCAGGAATCGCTGACCAACGCCGCCAAGCACGCCGCCGGCGCGACCGTGACAGCCACCATCCACTACACCGCCGGCGCGCTCGACATCGACATCACCGACGACGGGCACCCCGACCCCACACGCAGGCCGCTTCCCAGCGGCGGGCACGGCCTGGTCGGCATGCAGGAACGGGTCTCCCTGTTCGGCGGCACTCTGCAGGCCGCACCCGCAGCCCACGGCGGGTTCCAGGTTCGCGCGCGCTTGCCGCTGCCGGCATGACGATCACCGTGGTCCTCGCCGACGACCAGGCGATGGTGCGCGCGGGCTTCCGCCGACTGCTCGAGGCCGAGCCCGACATCGACGTCGTCGGCGAGGCCGGCGACGGCGCCCAGCTCGTCCACCTCGTGAACGAGGTGCGACCGCACGTCGCACTCGCAGACATCCGCATGCCCAACATGGACGGCATCGAGGCAACCCGGCGGATCACGGCTGCCGGCTCGACGCACGTGGTCATCCTCACGACCTTCGACCTCGACGAGTACGTCTACGACGCACTACGAGCCGGAGCCTCCGGGTTCCTGCTCAAGGACGCCCCGCCCGAGCAGATGATCGCCGGCGTGCACGCCGCCGCCACGGGCGACGCGCTCATCTCCCCGTCCGTCACCCGCCGCCTGCTCAGCGAGTTTGCCCGGCGGCCGCAACCGGTCGACGCCGGCCGGGCCCTCGCATCTCTGACAGACCGCGAGCGCGACATCCTGCTCCGGCTCGGCCGCGGGATGTCGAACACCGAGATCGCCGCCGAGCTGTTCCTCGGCGAAGCCACGATCAAGACCCACGTCGGCAACGTCCTCGCCAAGCTCGCCCTCCGCGACCGCGTCCAAGCCGTCGTCTACGCCTACGAGACCGGCCTGGTCACGCCCGGCGGAGCAGCCTGACCGCAGCCCAGGCCCAGTCCGGCTTGATCGGTCATGGGCAGTCGCTTCGCGGATGAGGACGTGGTGCCCGTGGCACGCCGGCGGGGGCGGTCTGCGGGTCAAGCCCGCAGAGGGCGGAGACGGAGGCGCATCCGCGGGTCGCCGGCGCAACCGGCGACCCCCGCACGGCATGGGTGTTGCTCCGGAACCAAGCCCCGCTGCAAGCGCAAGCCGCTGCGGTGTGCGGTAGCCGACTGCGATCACCTGGTGCCGAAGGGCCGCACCGCGAGCTGACGGACCTGCGTGGACGAGCAGGCGGTGCCGGGATGCGGGACGAAGTAGCCGCGAGCCAGTCCGGGAGCGGAGACGCGGAAGCCCTCGGCATGGACCGGGCGGCACCGGTCGGCCGGGTAGTTGGCCGCGCGGGCGAACCTCGCGTGGCTGACGGCGGTGCTGCGGGGTTGCAGCGTCACGGTCTGGGGCTGATCGCCGCTCCTGGTCGCCGGCGACCCGACCGGATGGCCGTCGGCGCCGGCCACCCATGTCACCCCGGGGTATCCAGTGACCGTGCAGGCGCTCGTCGAGGTGTTGGTGAGCGTGAAGTCGAACAGCACCGAGCCGGCTGCCCCACCCGCGCTCTGCCCTGATGCTCTCAGCGCGGAGTACGGGCACGGGGCGGTGCTCGTCGGGCCTGGGCCGACTGTCGGGGTGGCGCCAACGGGGGCGGTCGTCCGGGACCCCGCTGCAGGTGTCGGTGTTGCACGGCCGGCCGAGGTGTCGTGTCCTGAGCACGCTGCCAGGACGAGTGGGGTGGCGAGTGCGGTGAGTACTCGCAGCGTGCTGGTGTTCGCGGGCACAAGAGCCTTCCTGAGCGCTGCTTCGTACGGGTGCCGCGCGGGGCTACCTGGCGCCGATCCTGCTCAGGCGTTCCAGCATGGGGCTGAGCAGGACCTTGCCGCACCCCAGCTCACGAGCGACGTCCGCCAGGTCCAGGCAGGAATCCGCGCTCCGGGCCTTGAAGGTCGTCACGCACAGACTGGGCGGTCCCATCCGGAGCTCGAGCTCCCGAAGCCACCGCATCACCTGCGTGATGTGGGGTGTCGGCATGATGGGTGGACCGTCGGTGAGGTAGAGCAGAACGACGCCATGGGCTGCCTCGGCGCGGAGCGCTGCTTCGAGCGCCCACACGTCGAGGTGCTTGAAGGAGCTGTCCACCACGAGCAGTGCCTGCTGAGGGGAGGCGGGCATGCGTGCCGCAGAGGCTGAGGTCGCGTACGTGGTCATCAGCGAACGCCCTGGCATCCGGGACGATGAGGGTCAGTCCGTGGCAGGTGCGGCTCCTGGGTGGCCGGCTTCATGCCTCTCGTGCCCTGCCTGCCGCGAGACATGACCGTCCTGACTGGCTGCATCTCCGCTCGTCCGTCCATCACTCCTTGATAGCGGCGGTTCGTGTCAGAGGACACGCGAACGCATGTCAGTGCCGTGACAACGTGGACCTTCGGACGTCGCGACGCGGTCCGGCGATCGCGGGAGGCGTTGCATGCACGGAAAGCTTCCCGCCCATCCGTGACATCCCACCGCCGGCGGGTAGAGCAGTGGCCATGGGTCCTCCGTCGTGACGCTCACGTGAGGAGCCGGCTCCGGCACCTGGTCGAGGTGCTGCGGACGGGCTTCTGGGCGATCCCGACTGCCGCCGTGCTGCTTGCGGTCGGCCTGGCCATCGGGCTGACGGAGGTCGATCGGGTCCGGGGTGGCGCGCCAGGGGGGCTCGCGTTCGGCTCCGGCCCGGACGGGGCGCGCGAGGTCCTCTCGGCGATCACGACCTCGATGATCACCTTCACCGGCCTGGTCTTCTCGATCACCGTCCTCGTGCTGCAGCTGACGAGCAGCCAGTTCTCACCCCGGGTGCTCCGCACCTTCCTGCGTGATCGGCACACCCAGCTCTCGCTGGGCGTCTTCGTCGCGACCTTCGTCTACGCCGTGCTGGTCCTGCGCAGCGTCGACAGCACGCCGAGCTCGGCCTTCGTCCCCGCCGTGGCGACCACCGTCGCCGTCGGGCTGCTGCTGGTCAGCGTCGGCATGTTCATCTCCTACATCCACCACATCGCGACAGCGATCCAGGTGTCGTCCCTGATCCGTGCCGTGGGCAACGAGACACGTGGTGTGATCGAGCGCCGCATGCCCGCAGCCCCGGACGCGTCGGAGGTGCCGATGAGCCGGCTGCCAGCGGACTCGTCGCTCCTCACGACCACCGGGTTCGGGGTGGTGACGACAGTCGACGAGGCAGCGCTCGTGCGCCTTGCGTGCCAGCAGGACGTACTGCTGGTGCTGCGGCCCATGATCGGCGAGTTCGTGCCGGTCGGTGCCGCCCTCGCCGAGGTGCACGGCTCAGGCGGACTGGACGAGCGCTGCATCAACGCCGTGCGCGAGGCCGTCGTGATCGCGAAGGACCGGACGATGGAGCAGGACGTCGCGTTCGGCTTACGGCAGCTCGTGGACATCGCGGAACGGGCACTGTCGCCCGGTGTGAACGACCCCACGACGGCGGTGCAGGCCCTCGACGAGCTGCACGACATGCTGCGCCGGCTGGTGACGCGGCTCCTCCCGGAGGGCCGCTGGGCGGACGCCGAGGGCAGGCTCCGGCTCGTCGTCCCGACGATCGGGATGCCGGGCCTGCTCGACCTGGCCTTCGGCGAGATCGCCCTGTACGGGGCGGAGGCCCCGCAGGTCCGACGGCGGCTGGACGAGGTGCTGACCGACCTCGAGAACGCGGCGCTGCCGTGCCACCGTCCGGCCGTCGTCGCGGCGAGGACAGCGATCGCGCGCAACCAGCCGCCCCCAGCGCCGGCCCGAGGCCCTTGACCTCATGGCCGACGGCAGCGCGCGGGACCTCCGGCTCTGGTGCCAGAGGCCAGCTCCTGAGCAGGATGGCTCGTACCGCGCACAGGGAGCCGACGTGCTCGAGCTGCAGGACGTGTCGAAGTCGTACGACGAGGTGCGCGCGCTCGACGCCTGCAGCTTCCACGTCCGGCCGGGCCGCCTCACCGGGTTCGTCGGTCCGAACGGCGCCGGCAAGACCACGGCCATGCGGGTCGTCTTCGGTCTCGCGCTGCCCGACAGCGGCAATGTCACGTGGCAGGGGCGCTCGATCGACGCCACCGTGCGTCGCAGGTTCGGGTACATGCCGGAGGAGCGCGGGCTCTACCCTCGCATGCGCGTCCGCGAGCAGCTGGTCTTCCTGGGTCGGTTGTCCGGTCTGGCTCCGGCCGCCGCGACGGCAGCCACCGACCGCTGGCTCGACGCGCTCGGACTGACGGAGCGGGCCGGCTCCCGGCTCGACGACCTCTCGCACGGCAACCAGCAGCGGGTGCAGTTCGCGGCTGCCCTGCTGCACTCGCCGGAGCTGCTCGTGCTCGACGAGCCCTTCTCGGGACTCGACCCGTTCGCGATGGAGTCGATGTCGGTGCTGCTCACGGACGCCGCCCGCGGGGGAGCAGCGGTGCTGTTCTCCAGCCACCAGCTCGACGCCGTGCAGCACCTGTGCGAGGACGTCGTCGTCGTGGACGGCGGTCACGTCGTCCTTGCCGGCCCGCTCGACGCGCTCCGCGACGAGGCCCCTGCCTGGTACGTCGACGTGACCGTCAGCGAACGGCCGGAGCGCCTGCTCGCGCTGCCCGGCACGACGGTCGTGGAGCACGAGGGCAACCGCCTGCGCCTGCGCGTCCCTCGGTCCACCAAGCCGGTCGAGCTGCTCACCGATCTTGGGACCGACGTCGTACGCCTGTCCTTCGAGCCGCCGCCGCTCTCGGAGCTGTTCCGCATGGCCGTCTCAGGCACAGACTCCGCGGAGGTCGCTGATGTCGTGGGCTGAGCACGCTGCCAGCGGTCTCCGGGTGCGGACCGTCGCCGCGCGTGAGATCCGCGAGCGCGGCGGCACGAAGGGCTTCCAGTACTCCACGCTCGCCGTCCTCGTCCTCGTCGTCGCAGCGATCGTGCTGCCTGCGAAGCTGGGCGGGGCAGACAGCTACGACGTCGGGCTCGCGGGCGCCTCCTCACCCGGCATCGTCGCGGCCCTGGAGGCGCAGGGCGAGGCGGCGGACCGCCCCATCAAGGCCACGACGTACCCCACCGTCGCTCGAGGTGAGCGGGCGGTGCGCGACGGCGCTGCGGACGTGCTCGTCGTCGATGGGGCTCAGCTGGTCTGGCGCCGGAGTGCCGATGCCGAGCTGACCAGGCTGCTGACCAGCGCCCTTCAGGTCGAGCACGTGCGTGCGGAGGCGACCGCACTCGGGCTCTCCGCGCAGCAGCTCGCGACGATGCTCGCTCCGGTACGGCTCACGACGCGACAGCTCGACACCACTGCGCAGCCGGACGAGGAGACCCAGGCCGTCGCGACGCTGCTGGGGGTGGCGCTGCTCATGGCGCTCAGCGTCTACGGCTCGTTCATCCTCACGGGCGTCGTCCAGGAGAAGTCGAACCGGGTCGCCGAGGTCCTGCTGTCCAGGATGCCGGCGCGCGAGATCCTGGCCGGGAAGGTCCTCGGCATCGGCGCTCTCGGACTGGGCCAGTTCGTGCTGGTCGCGGCGGCGGCCGGGGCGAGTGTGGAGGCGGTGGGAGCCGCCGACGCTCCGGAGATCGCGGCGGGGACGCTCGCATGGCTGGTCGTCTGGTTCGTGCTGGGGTTCGCGTTCTACGCGGTCGTCTACGCGGCGGTGGGTGCGCTCACCTCTCGGCTGGAGGACGCGCAGTCGGCGGCGATGCCGTTGAGCTTCCTGCTGATCGCGGCCTTCTGGGCGACCCTGTTCGCGGCGGGCGACCCCGGGGGAGGCGCGGCCGTCGCACTGTCCTTCCTGCCGGTGTCGGCGCCGCTGACGATGCCGGTGCGGATCGCGCTGGAGTCGGCGCCGCTGTGGCAGGCCATCGCCTCGGCGGTGCTGACGGCGGCGACGGCGGTGGCGCTCGTCCGCGTCGCGGGCAGGGTCTACTCGGGCGCGCTGCTCCGCGTCGGCGGCCGCGTCTCGGTCCGCGACGCCTGGCGCGCGAGCGCATGATGAGCACGTCGGTCGGCCCCCGGTGCGCGGTGCCGTCGGAGGGGGACAATGCAGGCATGAGGTCGGGTGAGGTCTCGGCAACCGGGCGGCGGGCGGCTGACCCGGACACCCTGCTGGTGCTCCCGGGCGAGGGTGACCAGACCGTCGACCAGGACCTCCCGGCGGTGCACCAGGCGACCCGGGAGCTGCTGTACGTCGGGGACCGCGACGACGTGGTGGAGATCCTCACCGCCCTCGTCACCCAGCTCGGTGGCACGGTCGTCGAGGACGCGGCTGCGGCGAGCTCACCGATCCAGGTCAGCCTGCACCTGGACGGGCCCGAGGGCCACGAGCTCGTCGCCACCGCCCCCGATGCCGCCACCCTGCAGCGGTTGCGACGTCACCTCCCGACGGTCGTCGCGGACGCACGCGCCAGCCTCCGACTCGCCCGGCTGGCGCAGCAGGCTGACATCGATCCGCTCACCGGGCTGCCGAACCGCCGTGCTGCGAATCGCATCATCCCGCGGCTGCGCAGCGGCGACGTCGTGTGCGTCATCGACCTCGACCACTTCAAGCGCATCAACGACGAGCACGGGCACGCCGCGGGGGACATGGTCCTCAGTGCGTTCGGCGAGCTGCTGCACGACCACAGCCGCGTCGCGGACATCTACCTGCGCACCGGCGGTGAGGAGTTCCTCGGTGTCTTCCACGGACGGGGGCTCGAGGTCGTCCTGCCGGCGTTGGAGCGCCTGCGCGAGGAGTGGTCGAATGCCGCGCCACTGCCGTGCAGCTTCTCTGCGGGCGTTGCCGCGGTCAGCGGGGACGACGGTCCCGAGGCGTGGCGCCGGGCCGACGACCTGATGTACGACGCCAAGCGGCTGGGGCGCGACCGGATCCGCTCCGCCTAGGTCGCCGCAGCGGGGCGTGATCCTCGTCGCACCCTGAGCGGTGACGGGCCCTGCGTGACCCACGTCTCGCTGGCGTGCAGGATCCACGTCGCGCTCCGCGGGCGAACATCAGAGGACCCGACCAGAGCCCTCCGGAGACGCCATGATCCGCCGAACTGACCCGAGAGTCGCCACCCTTTCCCAGATCGGCATCCTCGCCGGTGCCCGTCCTCGTCAGCTCGACCAGGCGTGCTCGCTCACGACAGAGGTGCGGCTGCCGGCCGGCGCCGTGCTCTGCTCGCAGGGCGAGGAGGCGCACGAGGTGTTCCTGCTCGTCGAGGGTGACGTGGCCGTCTCCCGCGACGGCCGACCCCTCGGTGTGCTGGGCGCCGGTGACGTCGTCGGTGAGCTCGCCGTCCTCGACGGTCAGCGCCGGACCGCCACCGCCGTCGCTCTCGACGATGTGGTCATGCTCGTCATGAGCACCTGCGAGTTCGCGCGGCTGCTGGACGTCGTACCCGCTGCGCGCATCAACCTGCAGTCGCTGCGGGAGACCCGCAAGGCGGAGATCGTCGCGCTGTCCGCCGCGGCGTAGCGGCAGGTCAGCCGCTCAGACCGTCGATCGCGGCCATGTCCTCGGCGGACAGCGCGAAGTCGGCCACCTGGGCGTTGCTGAGGATGCGGTCCTCGTTGGACGACTTCGGGATCACGACGATCTCGTGCTGCAGGTGCCAGCGGATGATGACCTGTGCAGGGGTCCGGCCGAGCCGGTCGGCGATCTCGCCGATGACCGGGTCGTCGAGGGTGCCACCGCGCAGGGCGCTGTAGCCCTCCACGACGACCCCGCGCTCGCGGTGCCCGGCCACGGCCTCGCGGTCGAACACCAGCGGGCTGAGGTGCACCTGGTTGACGGCCGGCAGCGGCCCGTTCTTCGCGAGCGCGTCGAGCTGGTCCAGCGAGAAGTTGCTGACCCCGATGTCGCGCACCAGGCCGGCCTGCTGCGCCTCGACCAGGTGCTCCCACACCCGCTCGTCGTCGCCGGTCGGCCAGTGGATCAGCCAGAGGTCGAGGTAGGGAGTGCGCAGCTTGCGAAGGCTGTCCTCGAGCGTCTTCCTCGGGTCGCCCGCGTCGTTGCCCGGCAGCTTCGTGGTGACGAACAGCTCGGCCCGGTCGATCCCGCTGGCGGCGATGGCGGCGCCGACCTCGGCCTCGTTGCCGTACATCGTGGCGGTGTCCACGTGGCGGTATCCCGCGCGCAGTGCCGCGCTGGTCGCGCGCTCCGCATCGGGACCCTTGATCTGCCAGGTCCCGAACCCGAGCAGCGGCATCGTGCCGCCGCTGGGCAGGGCGGCGGCGGTGGTGGGCACGGCAGTGTCAGCAGTCATGCGGCCCATCCTGCTGCATGCTCGAGTGCTCAGAACCCGTCGGCCCTGACGAAGGAGAGCCCGCGGGCGCGCAGCCGCGAGATGACGTCCGGCAGGGCGGCCGCGTCGGTCGAGGCGGCACCGACGTGCATCAGCACGATCTCGCCGGGCCCGGCGGCAGCGAGGACCCGGGAGGTGACCTCTGACGGCGGCACGCCGCGCCAGCCGAGGGTGTCCACGGTCCACATCAGCTCGTACCGGTAGCCGGCCGCGGCGACGTCGCGGTCGACGCCGGCGTCGCGGTCGCCGTAGGGCGGGCGGAACCACGGCGGGAAGGCGACTCCTGCGACCGAGCGCAGGGTGGCCTCCGCACCGTCCAGTGCCGTCCATCGCTGCTGCCGGGTGAGCGGCGCGGTCCGCGTCGAGGCGCCGGTGAAGGACAGGTGCCGGTCGGTGTGGTTCACGACCATGTGGCCCTCCCGCACGATGCGCCGGGTGAGCTCGGGGTTGTCCCGCATCCACGTCCCGGTCAGCCCGAACGTGGCGCGGATCCCTTGACGGGCCAGCAGGTCGAGGATGTCCGAGGTGCGGCCCACGTCCGAGCCGGCGTCGAAGGTGAGCGCCACGACCCGCCTGCTGGTCGAGCCCTTCCACACCAGCCGGGCCGCGGCTGTCGTCGGCGATGTCGTCGGCCGAGCGGTCGGCGACCTCGTGGGGGTGACCGTCCGAGTCGGGCGGGCCGAGGGGGTCGGGGATGCGGTCAGCGACGGGGTGGCCGGCGGGGTGGCCGACGGGGTGACCGAGGGGCTCGCCGGAGCGCTGGCCGTGGGACTGCTGGTGACCGACGGGGCGGCCGACGGCGTGGGCGTCGGGAGCGCGCGCTCGTTGCCCGCGCCGCAGGCGGCGGTGAGCAGCACCAGGCACCCGGCCGCCGCGCGCAGCGCGTGGGTCTTGGTCATCCCGCTTCTCCTCCGCACCGATCACAGCGCGCTCGAGCGCGTGCGGGCAGCGGCCAACGGCCCATCGGCTGGGGACCTTCGCCCTGCAGGGGGTTCCGCCGCCGATCGAGGAGCGGTACACCTGAGAGCACGACACCTGCGAGAGGAGAGGCCCATGCTGGCCGAGGTCGGGGACGTCTTGGTGGTGCACGGACGCAAGGTCGGGGACGCGGAACGTCGCGGGGAGGTCCTCGAGGTCAGGGGCCGCGACGGGGCACCGCCCTACGTCGTCAAGTGGGAGTCCGCCGACCGGGAGGGCCTGTTCTTCCCGACGTCCGGGGTGACGGTCCAGCACCCGGGCTGACCCCCTGGCGCTCCATACCCCCTAGGGGTATACTCCGCGCCATGGTCGGATACGCGAAGGACAAGGACAAGGTGCTCGCCCGGTTGCGGCGCGTCGAGGGGCAGGTGCGGGGCCTGCAGCGGATGGTCGAGAACGACGACTACTGCATCGACGTCCTGACCCAGGTGTCCGCGGCGACGAAGGCGCTGCAGGCGGTCGCGCTCGAGCTGCTGGAGGACCACCTGGGTCACTGCGTCGCCGAGGCGGTCGTCGCGGGTGGTGACGAGGCCACCGCCAAGATCCGCGAGGCGAGCGCGGCCATCGAGCGGCTGGTGAAGTCATGAGCACCGTCGCCGAGAGCCTGCAGATGGCGTTCTTCATGTTCTGGGAGACGCTGTGGGCCCTGGTGCTCGGGTTCACGCTCTCCGGTGCGGTGCAGTCCTTCGTGTCGCGCGCCGAGATGGAGCGCTCGCTCGGCGACCACCGGCCGCGCACGCTGGTGAAGTCGAGCCTGTTCGGCATGGCGAGCAGCTCGTGCTCCTATGCCGCCAGCGCGTTGGCCAAGTCGCTGTTCCAACGCGGTGCGGACTTCACCAGCTCGATGGTGTTCATGTTCGCCAGCACCAACCTGGTCATCGAGCTCGGCATCGTGCTCTGGCTGCTGCTGGGGTGGCAGTTCGCCCTCGCCGAGTTCGTCGGCGGCGCCATCATGATCGTGCTGTTCGCGCTGCTCGCCCCGAAGGTCTTCCCGGCAGCCGAGCTCCAGGCAGCCCGACAGCGCCTCGACAGCGAGCGGCACGAGGGTCACGAGGGGCACGAGGGACACGGCGAGCAGCCGGCGACGGACCTGCCGTTCCGGCAGCGGCTGCGCAGCAAGGCGGGCTGGGCGGACGCCGCGGGCTACACCGTGTCGGACGTGACCATGCTGCGTCGCGAGCTCGTCATCGGCTACGTCGTCGCGGGGGTCATCGCCGCCGCGGTGTCGCCGAGCGTCTTCGACGCCGTGTTCGTCTCCGGGCACGGCGTGTGGACCGACCTCGAGAACGTCGTCATCGGCCCGCTCATCGCCTTCATCAGCTTCGTCTGCTCCATCGGCAACGTGCCGCTGGCCGCCGCGCTCTACGAGGGCGGCATCAGCTTCGGCGGCACGGTGGCCTTCGTGTTCGCCGACCTCATCGCGCTGCCACTGGTCGTCATCTACGGCAAGCTCTACGGGCGCCGGCTGGCCGTCCGGCTGTTCCTCAGCTTCTGGGCCGTCATGAGCGCGGCAGGGCTGCTCGTCGACCTGCTCTTCCGCGGGGTCGGCATCGACTTCCCGGGGCGCAAGGCCGAGATCGCCGAGACCCGCTTCGCCTGGAACTACACGACGGTCCTCAACATCGTGTTCCTCCTTGTCGCCGCGGTCGTCTACTGGACCTACCGCAACCGCGAGCGCCTCGGCGGGGGTCGCGGCTACGCGAAGGACCCGGTCTGCGGCATGCAGGTGGAGCGGGCCCACCCGGGAGCCACGGCGCGGCACGGGGACAGCACGGTCTACTTCTGCTCCGACCACTGCAAGTCCAGGTTCACCGACCGACCTGAGCACTACGCCGGTACGGCGACGGCAGCCGCGACGGGCTCCACCGACCCGATCTGCGGCATGACCGTCGACCCGGCGACGGCCGCGGCGACCCGCGTCCGGGCCGGCACGACGTACCTGTTCTGCTCGGTCGGGTGCGCGGAGCGGTTCGACGTCGACCCTGCCGCTGTCAGCTAGCGAGGGCACCCGTGCTTGGCTCGTGAGTGCCGAAGGGACCGAGTCGCCAGCCAGGAGGACCGATGCAGGAGCTCACGCAGGACGCGGTCGAGCAGGTCGTCCGTGCCGCGACGCTCGCCCCGTCGGTGCACAACAGCCAGCCGTGGCGGTTCCGCTGGGACGGCACCGCGCTCAGCGTGCTCGAGGACCCCACGCGGTCAGTACCGGTCATCGACCCCGTCGGCCGCGAGCGGCTCATCAGCTGCGGCGCGGCCGTGCTGAACGCCCGCACCGCCCTGCGCGCCGCGGGCCGGTCCTGCGCGGTCGAGCTGCTGCCCGACCCCGCCCAGCCGGCGCTGCTCGCCCGGCTGCTGCCGGGCGAGGCGGTGGCCGCGACCGACGACGAGCTGCTCCTCGCGCGAGCCGTCGCCGAGCGCCACACCGAGCGGGGAGCCTTCGACGACCGCGTCGTGCCACCGGAGGTCGTGGCGCGGCTGCGCGCCGCCGTCGAGGCCGAGGGGGCCTGGATGCAGGCGGTCGAGCAGGAGGAGGACCGCATCGCGCTGTCGGTGCTGCTCAGCCACGCCGAGCAGGCACAGAGCGGCGATCCGGAGTACCAGGCGGAGCTGCAGGCCTGGCGGACGCGGGACCTGGCGCAGCAGGGCATCCCCGACGCAGCGCTCGACCCGCACCAGCCGGCGCGCGGCTCCGACTACGCCCTGCGCGACTTCGACGCCGGCAGGCCACGACCGGCGGACCCCTCGCACGAGCCGCCGGTGCCCGAGCACCCGTTGGGCGTGGTGGTCTGGACGCAGGACGACACGCAGCGCGACTGGGTGCGCGCCGGCCTCGCGCTGGGCGCGCTCCTGACGCGCGCCACGGTCGAGGGGCTGGTGGCCTCGCCCATGACCCAGGTCGTCGAGGTGGAGCGGATCCGACAGCAGCTGCGCCGCGAGCTCGGCCTGATGGGAGTGCCTCAGGTCGTGCTGCGGCTCGGCTACGGTCACGGGCGGGAGACGACGCGGCGGCGACCCGTCGACCAGGTGCTGGAGGTCACGTGACAGCGGCGGCGTCGTGCGCGAGCTGACCGAGAGCGAGCTCGGGCGCGCGCTGCAGGGGCTCGTCGACGCGGAGCCGAGGGTCGTCGTCGCCGGCAACCACGCCACTCCGGGGCACCTGCTCCGGCTCGTCGACAGCGTGCTGCCCCGATACCGGCTGATGACCCTGAACGCGGCGACCGGTGTCCCCGACCGCGAGGGCGTCGTGCACGAGACCCCGTTCGTCGGAGCGGGGGTTCGCAAGAGCGCGCGGCTGGTCTACCTGCCGGCCCGGCTCAGCCTCGTACCTCAGATGTTCCGCACCTCGCTGCCACCGGACGTGGTGCTGGTGCACACGACCCCTCCCCGCAGGGGGGTCGTCTCGCTGGGCGTCGAGGTCAACATCCTGCCGGCCGCCATCGAGGCGGTCCGCAGCCGCGGCGGCATCGTCGTCGCTCAGGTCAACGAGCAGATGCCCTGGACCGAGGGCGATGCGCTCGTGCGCGCCGAGCAGATCGACTACGCCCTGACGGTGCCGGAGCCGCTGTCGACGCACACCCCGGGGCCGGTGTCCGACGTCGCCCGGGGCATCGCGGAGCACGTCGCACCGCTCGTCCCGGACGGCGCGACGCTGCAAGCCGGCATCGGCGCCATCCCGGACGCCGTGCTGTCGGAGCTGCGGGCCCGGCGGGGGATGCGGGTCTACACCGAGATGTTCAGCGACGGGGTGCTCGACCTCGAGCGCTCCGGCGCACTCGACCCGGACCACCCGCTCGTCGCGTCGTTCCTCTTCGGCTCGCCCGAGCTGCTGGCCTGGGTGCACGACAACCCGCGCGTCCGGATGCTGCGCACCGAGAAGACCAACGACCCCGCGAACATCGCCCGGCAGCCGCAGATGACGTCGCTCAACACCGCGCTGCAGGTGGACCTGTTCGGCCAGGCCAACGCCTCGTGGATCAACCGGCGCATCTACTCCGGCCTCGGCGGCCAGAGCGACTTCGTCGTCGGCGCCCTGCACAGCCGCGGCGGCCAGGCGGTCATGGCGCTGTCCGCCTGGCACCCGAAGGCCCAGCAGTCGACCGTGGTCGGCCGGCTGGACGGTCCGGCGAGCAGCTTCCAGCACTCCTGGATCGTCTCGGAGTACGGCCGGGCGGCGGTGTGGTCGCAGCCCCTGGAGGAGCAGGCCCGCGCCCTCATCGAGCAGGTCGCGCACCCCGACGCGCGGCCGGGGCTGCGCGAGGACGCCCTCGCGCTGGGGCTCGCCCACCGGGGCTGAGGGCCCACCTCTACCCTGGCCACGGTGACCGACCGGAGCTGGCTGACCCCGAACGTCAAGACGCTGTCCGGGGTGAGCTTCCTGCAGGACGCCGCCAGCGAGCTGCTGTACCCGGTGCTCCCGATCTTCCTCACGGTCACCCTCGGCGCCCCTGCCGCGGTGGTGGGCACCGTCGAGGGCGTCGCCGAGGGCGTCTCGGCCCTGGCGAAGCTGCTGCTGGGGCGGTTGTCGGACGGTCGCGCGAAGCGCCCGTTCATCGCGGTGGGCTACGGCCTCGCAGCCGTGGGCAAGGTGCTCATCGCGGTGGCGGCGGCGTGGCCGCTGGTCCTCGCCGGGCGGGGCGTCGACCGCGTCGGCAAGGGCGTGCGCGGGGCCCCGCGGGACGCGCTGCTCATGGTGGACGTCCCGGTGCCGCAGCGCGGCCGCGTCTTCGGGTTCCACCGGGCGGCGGACACCGCCGGCGCGGTCGTGGGCCCCGCGCTCGGGCTCGGGCTGTACGAGCTGATGGACCACCGGATCCGCCCGCTGCTGGTCATCGCGGTCATCCCCGCGGTGCTGTCGGTCCTGCTCGTCGCGCTGGTGCGCGAGGCGCCGAGGGACGGCGCCCGGCCGCGGGTGGAGGTCGCCGCACCGGGGGAGCTGAGCCCCGAGCTGCGGCGACTGCTCCTGCTGCTGACGCTGTTCGGGCTGGTCAACTTCCCGGACGCGCTGCTGCTGCTGCGCGCCCACGACCTGGGCCTGTCGACCGGCGGGGTGATCGCGGCGTACATCGTCTACAACGTGGTCTACGCCGCCGGCGCCTACCCGGCCGGGGCGCTGTCGGACCGGCTGCCCCGCAACCGGGTCTTCGCCCTGGGCCTGGTGCTCTTCGCGGTGGGCTACCTGGGCCTGGGGCTGATCGGCGCGCCCTGGCTGGTGTTCGTGATCCTGCCGCTGTACGGCGGTTTCGCGGCCTGCACGGACGGCGTCGGCAAGGCGTGGGTCAGCAGCCTCGCCCCGGAGGGCCGGCAGGGATCGGCGCAGGGGCTCTACCAGGCGCTGAGCGGCGGCGCCGTCCTCGTCGCGGGGCTCTGGGCGGGCCTGGCGTGGAACGGCAACGGCGTGCTGCCCTTGCTCGTCTCGGGTGGCGCTGCCCTCGCGATCCTGCCCTTCGTGCTGCGCGCCCGGTCCTGAGTCAGCGAGGGTCGGGCTCGAGCTGGTGCTCGACCCGACGGTCCGGGATGAACCAGATCAGGGCCACGACGACGTAGAGCGCCAGCCCGAGCCAGTGGTTCACGAACGACAGCACGATGCCTGTGACGTAGAGCCCGGGACTCGACTTGCCCTTCCAGTCCGCGCCGATCGCCTTGCGCAGCAGGGAGTCCGGCCCGTGGGCGCGGATGATGACGGTCTGCAGCAGGTAGTAGGCGAGCGCGGCGGCGAGCAGGTCGATCCCGTAGACGGCCGTCGGGACCGTCGCGAAGTGGTGCTCACCCATCCACGCGGTCGTGAAGGGCATGAGCGACAGCCAGAACAGCAGGTGCAGGTTGGCCCACAGCATCCCGCCGGTCACCCGCTCGGTGGCGTGCAGCAGGTGGTGGTGGTTGTTCCAGTAGATCCCGAGGATGACGAAGCTGAGCACGTAGGTGAGCAGGACGGACTTCTTCTCGCCCAGGTCCGACCACGAGGTGCCCTCCGGCGCGTGCAGCTCCAGCACCATCACGGTGATGAGGATGGCGATCACGCCGTCGCTGAACGCTTCCATCCGCCCCGTCGACATGGGGCGCACGGTACCTACAGGCCGCGGGGCCAGGCGCCGTTGGTGAGCCGGACGGCGTAGAAGCCGGAGTCGCCGTCGGCGTACCAGACCTGGTGGTGCGCGAGGTCGAAGGTGGGCGCCGACATCGCGTAGGAGCCGCTCTTGAGCGGGAGCGTGTTCGGCGCGGGCTTGTTGAAGTAGGCCACCTCGCGCGGGTGCGCCGGGTCGTGGACGTCGAACACCCGCAGCCCGGACAGGATGAAGCTGCAGGCGACGATGCCGGGGTCCACGGCGCGGGGGACGCCGCAGTAGTGCGCGGCGTACCCCTGGACGCCGTACTGCGCGCCGGGGTCGTCCTGCTGGCTGCCCGCCCGCGCCGCGGGCTGGTTGACCTCGAGCCGCATCGTCGACGTGACGTGCGGCCTGCGCTCGTCGTCGATGTTGATGAGCCGGGCTGCCCCGACGGGGTCGGTGGCGGAGTAGGACGCGGCGTTGCGGGCGTACTCGTCGAACTCGACGAGGTACTTGTGACCGCGGATGGTCACCGGGATCGTGTTCTGGGGGATCGACACCTCCGGCCACGTCAGGTGCGACAGCTGCCGGACGACCGGGTTCGGCACGCGGCGCTGGACCTGGCTGACGTCGAGCACCGACAGGCCGTGCACCGCGCCGAGGTCCGCGCCGTACAGCCGGTTGCCGTCGGCGCTGAGGCTCATGCCGTGGAAGGTGTAGGTGAAGGAGTGCCAGACGATCGAGGGCAGCTGCGGGTTGCTGACGTCGATGGCCGTGACGCCCGGCCCTGCGGTGGTGGAGATCCACAGGGTGCGGCCGTCGGGTGAGAAGCCGCTCTCGTGGCCGAGGATGCCGAGCGGGGTCGTCGACTGCCACGCCGGGTGACGGCAGTCCTGCGACACGTCGTACACGTCCACCACGCCGGGCGCGGTGCCAGGAGAGCCCATCCCGGCGGCGAGCAGGCCGCGGGTGGCGTTGAGCGCGAGCGACTCGTGCGGGCTGTCCATGGCCGGCGTGACCAGCCGGGCGGTCTCGATCGGCCGGCTCGGGTCGCTCATGTCGAGCACGTGCACGCCGCCGGCCTCGTCGTGCGCGGCGGCGGTCGGGAACAGCAGGGTGCCGTCGTAGAAGGCGCAGACCCGGCCGGTGCGGTCGACGTACCGGAAGGTCTTGAAGCCCCCGGTCTGGCCGATGTGCCCGGCCTGGACGGCGTTGCAGGTGTAGCCCTTGGCGGCCCTGCCGGTCGCGTAGTCGGTGAGTGGCACCCGGCCCTGGCGGCCGGTCTCGGGCTGCGAACCGGGGCCGCAGTGGGCGCGCGGCGTCGCGGCGGGAACCCTGGTGCTGGTCGTGGCGGTCTGGCTGCTGCCGGCGTGGGTCGTCAGCCACCCGGCCAGCCCCGGCTGCACCGGTGTGCCGGTGGCCAGGGCGGCAGTGGTGGCGACGCCCACGCAGGAGAGGGCGGCGCCGAGGCCGAGCAGGGCAGCGCGGCGGGGGCTGAGGGTCACGGGGGGTCCTTCACACGGGGGGATGAGGGCCGGGCGCGGTGGGAGAGCTGTTGCCGCGCCGTGGCACCTTTCCCCCTCCAACGCCGGGGCCATGCAGGAGTGACGGCTGCGACGGCGAAAGGCTGCACCCAAGGCGGTGAGGGAGATCACATGAGTGACGGGCACGTGCCCCAGGCCGAGATCGAGGCTGTCGTGCGCCGCTACCTCGGCAGGCTCGCCGTGCGGTACGCGCCCGTCGCCGCCGCGGTCGTCGCGCTCGTCCTCGTCGTCAGCCTCACCCCCAGCACGTCGCCGTCGTCGACCAGCACGTCGCTCGGGCCGGCCCAGCAGGAGGCAGGCCCCCGTGTGGACGGCAGCACGGGAGCGGCGGTCCCCACGACCGGCTCCGGGGCCGCCCCGCCGGGCTCCGCCGGGGCGGCGGTCACGACCGCCCGCGGCGGCACCGCGGGCGGTGTCGCCGGCACCGGCCCGGTCAGCACCGGGGCGGTCACCCCACCGGTCACCGACGCGGGCGTCTCCCGGGGCGGCGTCCCTTGCAGACCCGGGGCCAAGCAGGTCTCGTTCACGGTCTACGCCCCGCCCTGCGTCGCGGCCTACCGGGGGTCCAACGGCGGCGCGTCCTCGTTCGGCGTGACCGGGACGACCATCACGCTGTCCTACCGGCTCGGCAACTCCGCCAGCGACGCCGCGATCGCCGCAGCGACGGGGGCTGCTGCGCCGCCCAGCGACGCGAAGTACCTGCAGGACCTCAACACCTACGCCGCGTTCTTCAACAGGCAGTTCGAGACCTACGGCCGCAAGGTCGTCATCAAGAGCTTCCAGGGCAAGGGTGACTACATCCAGGAGGACCAGGGCCAGGCCGCGGACCGTGCCCAGGCCGACGCGGCGACGGCACGGTCGCTGGGCGCCTTCGGTGACGTCACCTTCCAGCTGCGCGGGTCCAACCCCTACTGGAGCTCGCTGGCGCAGCAGCGGGTCGTGGCGTGGGGGCCGCTGGGCTTCCCCGACAGCTACTACCAGCGGCACGCGCCCTACTGGTGGTCCATCACGCCCTCGGGCACCGGCGTCGGCAGCTGGATGGGCAACCTCGCGTGTCAGCGGATGGCCGGCATGAAGGCGATCTTCGCCCCGGACCCGACGCTGGCCGCCAAGCAGCGCGCCTTCGGGCTGGTCCATCCCGACAACCCCGAGTACGCGGCGGTCGCCGACGTCATCAAGGGCCTGATGGGCCGCTGCGGGGCCAGGATCACCCGGGAGGCGACGTACTCCATCAACGTCGCCCAGTTCCAGACGCAGTCGCAGAGCATCGTGGCCCAGATGCAGTCGTCCGGGGTCACCACCGTGCTCTGCTACTGCGACCCCGTCGTCCCCATCTTCCTCGGCAACAGCGCGCAGTCGCAGGACTACCAGCCCGAGTGGGTCCAGCCCTACTGGGGCGACGGCCAGGCGCAGCAGCCGTACGGCGGCAACTGGCAGGGCCTGATGACCGACGCCGGTGCGTGGCCGGACGACCAGCACAACGAGGCCTACCGGGTCTTCAAGCTGGCAAGCGGCGGCAAGGAGCCCGCCGAGCTCTACTACGCGTCGGCCTACGGGACCCTGCTGCAGGTCTTCACCGGGCTGCAGGTGGCAGGGCCCACGCTGACCCCGGTGAACCTCGCGCGTGGCTCGCTCGCGCTCGAGCCGATGACCGGGTGGCTGGGCACCCTGCAGTTCGCGCACGGCCACGCCTACACGCCCGTCGCGAGCGCGCCGGTGGGCTGGTTCGACCCCCATCGCACCAGCCCGTTCGACGACCTGCCGGGTGCCTACCGCGACTGCGACAACGGCCGGACCCACCTGTTCACCGACCCCCGCACCTGGGGCGGGCCGCACGTCCAGCTGCACTGCTTCGGGAGATGACCTCGGTGCGCCGCGCCGGCTGGCTGCCGGGCTGCCTGGTGGCCTGGCTGGTCGCGCGCGCCGTGCTCCCGCACGGGCTGCCGCTCGGGGTCGTCCTGCTCGGCGCGACGCTGGGGTCGCTCACCGCGCTGACCGCGATGGGGCTGGTGCTCGTCTACCGCGCGAGCCGGGTCGTCAGCTTCGCGCAGGCCGAGCTGGGCGGTCTGGCCACCACCTGCGCTGTGGTGCTCACCACCGGGTCCGGCCTGCCGCTGTGGGCGGGCATGCTGCTCGGGCTGCTCGCCGCGCTGCTCACCGGCGCGCTCGCGCACGAGCTCGTGGTGCGGCGGCTGTTCACGGCACCGCGCCTCATCCTCACCGTCGCCACCATCGGGCTCGCCCAGGTCATCGCGGCCGGCGAGATCTTCCTGCCCACGGTCTACGCACAGCTGCGTCCCGCCACGACCTTCCACCTCGACCTCCCGGTGCGCTTCACGGCAGGACCCATCGTCTTCACCAGTGACCACGTGGCGGTCCTCGTCGTCGTACCCCTCGTGCTCGTGGCCCTGGCGCTGTTCCTCGTCCGCAGCGACACGGGCGTGGCGATCCGGGCCAGCGCCGAGTCCGCGGAGCGGGCGCTGCTGCTCGGCATCCCCGTGCGCCGGCTGTCGCTGCTCGCCTGGGTGCTCGCGGCAGGGCTGTCCGGGATCGGGTCGCTGCTCGCGGCGCCGGTGCTCGGGCCGCAGCTCGGGATCCCCGGCGGTCCGGTGCTGCTGCTCCCTCCGCTCGCGGCCGCCGTCGTCGCGCGGATGGACAGCCTGCCCGTCGCCTTCTTCGCCGGAGTGGGCATCGGCGTGGCGCAGCAGGCGGTGTTCTGGAGCTACCCGCAGAGCTCGACGGTCGACATCGCGCTGTTCCTCCTCGTCCTCGGGGCGCTCCTCCTGCAGCGCCGCAGGCAGACCCGGCAGGACGAGGGCGCCCTCGGCGAGCACGTCGCGCTGCGCGAGGTCCGGCCGGTGCCCCAGCAGCTGGCCCGGCTCCGCGAGGTCCGATGGGCCGGGCGAGGCGGGCTGGCCGTCGGGACCGCGGTCGTGCTGGGCCTGCCGCTCGTGCTCTCGGTGCCGCACCAGGGCCTCTACGCCTACACCGCCATCTACTGCGTCATCGCGGTGTCGCTGGTGGTGGTCACCGGGTGGTCGGGGCAGATCAGCCTCGGCCAGTTCGCGTTCGTGGGGCTCGGTGCGGGAACGACGGCCGGCCTGCTGGTGCACCGGCACGCCGACCTGCTGGTGGCACTGCTCGCATCGGCGGTCGTCGGGGCCCTCGTCGCCGTGGTCGTGGGTGTCCCGGCGCTGCGCATCCGAGGGCTGTTCCTGGCGGTCACCACACTGGCCTTCGGCGCTCCCGTCTCGACCTACCTGCTGAGCTCCGCGCACGTGCCCTGGCTCACGCCGTCCAGCCTGAACCGGCCGGTCCTGCTGGGCAGGTTCTCCCTCGACGACCCGCTCACCTTCGACTACCTCTGCGTGCTCGCCGCCGTCGCGACCGTGGTGCTGGCCCGCAACCTGCGCGCGGGACGGGCGGGGCGCGCCATCGTCGCGGTGCGCGACAACGAGCGCGCAGCGGCCGCGTTCGGCATCGAGCCGGTCCGCGCGAAGCTCACCGCCTTCGCCTTCAGCGGAGCCCTTGCAGGGGTTGCGGGCGGTCTCTACGTCGTCGCCCTGCGCGGTGTCCCGTTCTCCGGCTTCGACCCGGTCCAGAGCCTCGTGGTCTTCACGATGGTCGTGATCGGCGGGGCGGCCTCGCTGCCGGGTGCGGTGCTCGGCGCGGTGTACGTCGAGGGCGTGACGTACTTCCTCACCGGCTCGGCGCAGCTGCTGGCCACCGGTGCGGGGCTGCTGCTCCTGCTGCTGTTCTTCCCCGGTGGCCTCGGGCAGCTGGTCTTCGCGCTGCGCGACCGCTGGCTGCGGGGGCTCGCCCGCCGGCACGGCCTGTCGGTGCCGTCGCTGGAGGAGCTGGTCGAGCCCGTCGCGGCCGTCGCCACCCCGCAGGACGGGCTCCTCGTCGTCGACGGCATCCACGCGTCGTACGGCCGGAGCCCGGTGCTGTTCGGCACCGGGTTCGCCGTCCGGGAGGGCGGCATCCTCGCCCTGCTCGGGACCAACGGCGCCGGCAAGAGCTCGGCACTGAGGGCGGTGTGCGGGCTGCTCCCGCTCACCGCAGGGCGGGTGCTCTTCGACGGCCAGGACCTCGCCGGGCTCGACCCCGTCGCCCGTCTCAAGGCCGGCATCGTCCTCGTCCCCGGCGGTCGCGGCGTGTTCGGATCGCTGTCGGTGCGCGACAACCTGCGGCTCGCCGCCTGGCTGGTACGCCGTGACAAGGCCGAGGTCGAGCAGGCGACGGCCCGCGTGCTGCAGCTGTTCCCGGTGCTCGAGCATCGGCTCGACGTCGCGGCGGGCGAGCTGTCCGGAGGCCAGCAGCAGATGCTCGTCCTCGGGCAGGCGCTGCTGTGCAACCCGCGGCTGCTGCTCCTCGACGAGCTGTCCCTCGGGCTCGCACCGGCGGTCGTCGCGGAGATCCTCGCGGTCGTGCGCCGGCTCAACGCCCAGGGCACGACGGTCGTGCTGGTCGAGCAGTCCCTCGACCTCGCAGCGAGCATCGCCGAGGACGCTGTCTTCCTCGAGAAGGGGCAGACCCGCTTCAGCGGCCCGGCCGCCGAGCTCATCGAGCGCGACGACATCGTGCGGGCCGTGTTCCTCACCGGCCAGGTGCAGGAGCGCTCCGCACCGGTGGCCGCCGACGCTCCGCTGGCGCTCGCGGCGCGCGGCCTGTCGAAGGCGTTCGGCGGCGTCAAGGCGCTGGACGGCGTCGACCTCTCGGTGCCCGAGGGCGCCATCGTCGGCATCTTCGGCAGCAACGGCGCAGGCAAGACGTGCGCCCTCGACTGCGTGTCCGGGTTCCTCGTCCCGGACGCCGGCCAGGTGCTGCTGCACGGCGTCGACGTCACCGGGCACTCCGCGTCGAGACGTGCCACCGCCGGGCTGGGCCGCACCTTCCAGGACGCGCGGCTGTTCCCCTCCATGACGGTGCGGGAGGTGCTCGCCACCGCCCTGGACCGGCACCTCGAGGTGCGCGAGCCGATGGCCTACGCCTTCCGTCTCGGCGCCGCCGTGCGCAGCGAGGCCGACGTCGCTCTCACCGTCGACGAGACCATCGAGCTGATGGGCCTCGGTCGCTACCAGGACGCGTTCGTCTCCGACCTGTCCACCGGCACTCGCCGGATCGTCGAGCTGGCCTGCGCGCTCGCCCATGCGCCCAGCGTGCTGCTGCTCGACGAGCCCGCGGCGGGCATCGCGCAGCGCGAGGTGGAGGGACTTCGTGACGTGCTGCTGCGGGTGCGAGCGGAGACCCTGTCGTCGCTCGCGGTCATCGAGCACGACATCCCGCTGCTGTCGGCGATCTCGGACACCCTCGTCTGCCTGCACCTCGGCCAGGTCGTCGCGCAGGGCGCTCCCGCGGCCGTGCTGGCGGACCCGCTGGTGGTGGCGTCCTACCTCGGCACCGACGACACGACGATCGCCCGCTCCCGCGGCGCGCTGGCGAGCACGTCGTGAGGGGGGTTCCGCTGCTGGCCGGGCTGCTGCTGGTGGCCGCGGGTCCGGTTGCGCCGGCAGCCGGCACCGACGTCCCGGTCACCGGTTCGTGGACGCAGCTGCGCGTGACGACGCCGCTCGGGGACAGCCCTGACCTGCAGTCGCAGGACGGACCGGCGCTCCCGGTCGAGAACGGTCCCGCGGGCGTCATCGCGTTCTCCGCGGTCCGGTGGGGGCATCCGGCGGACCTGACCCTGGCGCGGACCGACACGACGGCCGCCGCCTCGACCCCGCAGGTCTGGGCCTGCCCGGCGACGACCTGGCGCGCCGGGGACCGCCAGCCCTGGTCGTACCGACCGCACGTGGACTGCACCCGGCACGTCGTCGGGGTGGCGGCCGCTGACCGGATGACCTGGCGCACCAGCGGCCTCGGTGGCCCTGTCGACGTGGTCCTCGTTCCGGCACCGACCGACAGCAGCGCGTACTCCCTGTCCTTCGGTGCCCCCACGGTGGACTCGTTCACCGTGCCGGCACCGCGCCGCGCCGTGCCTCCGCTCCCCGAGGCACCGGTGCCGTCAGCGCCCGCAACGACGGCACCCGCCGCCGCGGCGCTCGTTGACGCGATCGCGGCCCCCGACCTGCCGCGGCGGCCGGTCGCCCTGCCGTCGCCGGCGGTGCCCGAACCGGTCGCGGTGTCGGGCACGGCGGCGCCGCGGGCCGGTGACCCCGGTGCCCCAGCGGCGTGGCCGGGCCGGTTGCTGCTCGCCTTCCTCAGCCTGCTGCTCGTCGCCCGGGCCGCCTTCCCCGCGCGCTCGCCTCGACCGCCGACCTCCCTGCTCCCGCAGGCCCGCTGACGATCTTTGCGGCTGCCACGCCCGTGCTGAGCGTGCCGAGGGCGCAAAGATCGCTGCAGGATCGCTAGACGAGGGGGATGCCCTTGCGGTGCCGGCGGCGCATGTCGTGGAGCAGCCAGTTGAAGGGGAACAGCCGCAGCGGTCGTGGCAGCACGCGGTCGACGGCGGCGAGCCGCCGGAGGTAGCGGGAGAACCGCTGCTCCTGCTCGTCGTCCCACGTGAGACCCAGCTGCTCGCGGAACACCGGCGGCAGGAACCCGGCGGTGAGCAGCTCGTTGCGCTCGGCGAGCAGCCGTCCGACCCAGCGAGGCGCGTTCTCGTACCGGATGAGGGCCAGCAGGTACTCGCGGACGGCGTCGTCGACGTGCACCTGCTGCAGCGACTCCTCCCAGTAGGCCGCGAAGGCCGCGCGGTCCGGCGGCCACATCTCGGGCCGGACCTGCAGCGACGTGCCGAACCGGGCGCAGTGCTGGTAGAGCGCGTCGGCGGTCGCGTCGTCCATCGGTCCGCGCAGCCGCTCGTTGACGTCGACCGTGCCGTAGTACAGGCAGGCCGCGACCCACAGCTGCAGCCGCGGGTCCATGGCGTTGTACGGCACGGGGGAGTCGGGGCCGGAGCGGACCTGGGCGTGCTGGCCGTTGACCGCCTTGCGGAAGACCTGCCGGTCGCGCTCGTCGCCCAGCAGGGCGACCGCGAGGAAGGTGAACGTCGTCCGGGCCCGCTTCACGGGGTGCTTCATCGCGCTGCCGGACTCGACCTTGCTGTCCTTGACGCCGTACCCCACGGCCGGCCAGCTCAGCTGCATGACCACGTTGGAGACGCCTGCGGCGTTCGCACCGAGACCGGAGATGTGGTCACGGATGTCGAAGGCGCCGCTCCGGTCCGGGCTGAGCAGCGGCATGCTCCCAGGCTAGTCCGCACACGTTAGGGTTCCGCCGACGTGAGGAGGTCGCAGTGAGCGACGAAGTGCTGGTGGAGCGCCGAGGTGGCGTCCAGGTCATCACCATCAACAGGCCGCAGGCGAAGAACGCCCTCAACGCTGCCGTGGCACAGGGCATCGCCGCCGCGATCGACGAGCTGGAGGAGGACGACACCCTGCGGGTCGGCGTCCTCACCGGCGCCGGCGGGACCTTCTCGTCCGGCATGGACCTGAAGGCCTTCCTGACCGGTGAGCTGCCCGTCGTCGAGGGCCGTGGGCTCGGCGGCATCACCGAGGCCCCACCCGCCAAGCCGCTCATCGCCGCCGTGGAGGGCTGGGCCCTCGCCGGCGGCTTCGAGCTGCTGCTCGCCTGCGACATGGTCGTCGCCGCCGAGACCGCCCGCTTCGGCGTTCCCGAGGTCAAGCGCGCCCTGGTCGCCGGTGCCGGTGCCGCCTTCCTGCTGGCCCGGCGGGTCCCGCAGGCCATCGCGCTCGAGATGCTGCTGACCGGCGAGCCGATGTCCGCGCAGCGCGCCGCCGAGGTCGGCCTGGTCAACCGGCTGGCCCCGGAGGGCGGTGCGCTCGAGGCGGCGGTCGCCCTGGCCGAGGTCATCGCGGCCAACGGCCCGCTGGCCGTGGCCGTCACCAAGAAGATCGCCCGGTCGACCTTCGACTGGACCATCGCCGAGGGCTGGCGGCAGCAGAGCGAGCTGATGGCTCCGGTCTTCGTCAGCGAGGACGCGCGCGAGGGCGCGACGGCGTTCGCCGAGAAGCGCCCGCCGGTCTGGAAGGGTCGCTGAGCCGTGCACCCGGTCGATCTGTCGCTGCTGGTCTTCCGGCTCGCGGTCGGGATCGTGATGGTGGCGCACGGCTACAACCACATCTGGGGCGGCGGCAAGATCGCCGGAACCGGCCGGTGGTTCGAGAGCCTCGGCATGAAGCCGGGCTGGCTGCACGCGTGGACGGCGTCGCTGACCGAGCTCGGCGCCGGTGCGCTGCTGGTCCTGGGGCTGTTCACCCCGCTCGCCGGCGCGATGGTGGTCGGGGTGATGGCGGTCGCGTGGGTCACCAACCACCGCAAGAACGGCTTCTTCATCTTCCGGCCCGGTGAGGGCTACGAGTACGT
>CAMLIA010000024.1 GCA_946479905.1 uncultured Frankiales bacterium
TCGTCGACGCGATGCTCCCGGACGGCAGCCGGCTGCACGTCGTCATCCCGGACATCACCCGGCAGCACATGAGCGTCAACATCCGCAAGTTCATCCTCACGGCCAACAGCCTGGACGAGCTGGTGGCGCTCCAGACGATCACGCCGCAGGCCGCCCGCTTCCTCGAGGCAGCGGTGGTGGCCGGGCTCAACATCATCGTGGCGGGGGGTACCCAGGCCGGCAAGACCACGCTGCTGAACTGCCTCGCCGGTGCGATCCCGGGTCGGGAGCGCGTGATCACCTGCGAGGAGGTGTTCGAGCTCCAGCTGGGCCTGCCCGACGTCGTGGCCATGCAGACCCGGCAGGCCAACCTGGAGGGCACCGGCGAGATCGAGCTGCGGCGGCTCGTCAAGGAAGCGCTGCGGATGCGGCCCGACCGGATCATCGTCGGCGAGGTCCGCCAGAGCGAGGCGCTCGACCTGCTCATCGCCCTCAACTCGGGCCTGCCGGGGATGTGCAGCATCCACGCCAACAGCGCGCGGGAGGCCATCGTCAAGCTGTGCACCCTGCCCCTGCTGGCGGGGGAGAACGTCGGACACAACTTCGTGGTGCCGACGGTCGCCAGCTCCGTCGACATCGTCGTGCACGTCGCGAAGGACGGCCAGGGGCACCGTCGGGTGCGCGAGATCGTCGCCGTGCCCGGCCGGGTCGAGGGCGACGTCGTCGAGGTGGCCGACCTGTTCCTCACCCGGCACGGCCGGCTCAGCCGGGCGGACGGCTACCCGCCGCACCCCGAGCGGTTCGAGTGGGCCGGCATCGAGCTGCCGGCGCTGCTCGCCCAGGACCCCTGACGTGGGTGGGTTCCTCGGACTGCTGCTCGGCATCGGCCTGCTCCTGGTCGTCCGGGCCCGCACGACGCCGCGCCCGCCGAAGCGGGCCGGCACCGGGTGGCAGGAGCGCACTCGAGAGCTGCTGGTGCAGGCCGGCATCGAGGGCGTGTCGCCCGGCCAGCTGGTCGGCGCGTCCGTCGCGCTCGGCCTGGTCGTGTTCGTCCTCGTCGTCGGCACCAGCCGGGTGCTCGTCATCGGCCTGGCGCTCGGCGTGCTCGCCGCGCTGCTGCCGCTCACCCTGGTCCGCCGGCGGCGGGCGCAGCGCTCCGTGGAGCTGCGGGAGGTCTGGCCCGAGGCGGTCGACAACCTGGCCAGCGGGGTCCGGGCGGGGCTGTCGCTGCCGGAGGCGCTGACCCAGCTCGGGGTGCGCGGGCCGGAGCAGCTGCGCGGTCCCTTCCGGCGCTTCGGCGAGGACTACCGCGCGACGGGCCGGTTCGCCGAGTCGCTCGACCGGCTCAAGGCCAACCTCGCCGACCCGGTCGGCGACCGCGTCGTCGAGGCGCTGCGGATGGCGCGGGAGGTCGGCGGCACGGATCTCGGCCGGCTGCTGCGGACCCTGAGCAGCTTCCTGCGCGAGGACGCCCGCACCCGGGCCGAGCTCGAGACGAGGCAGGGCTGGACGGTGAACGCGGCGCGGCTCGCCCTGGCCGCCCCGTGGGTGCTGCTCCTGCTGCTGTCGACCCAGCCGAGCGCCGTCGCCGCCTACAACACCGGCGCGGGGGTGCTGGTGCTGGTCGTGGGCGGTGGCGTGAGCTTCGTGGCCTACCGCGTGATGATCAGGATCGCCAAGCTGCCGACCGAGCGGCGGGTGCTGCGGTGAGCGCGGCGCTGGCGGGCACCGGCCTGGGACTCGTCGCCGGGAGCGGGCTGTTCCTGGCCCTGACCGGTACGCCCCTGACGCGCAAGCCCCGGCTGGACGACCGGCTCTCGCCGTACCTCCGGGACACCCCGCGGCCCTCCCGGCTGCTCACCGAGCGACCGACCCTGACGCCCTTCCCGACCTTCGAGCGGCTGCTCGGGCCGGTGCTCGGCGACCTCATCCGCGGCATCGAGCGCTGGGTCGGGGGACTGACGTCGGTGCGGCGGCGGCTCGAGCAGGCCGGCGGCGGGATGACCGTCGAGCAGTTCCGCGCCGAGCAGGTGCTGTGGGGGTTCCTCGGGCTGGCCGGTGCCTTCGCCCTCGCGCTGCTGTCCGTGCTCTCCGGCTCGGGGACCAACCCGGTCGCCCTGCTCGTCAGTGCCGCGATGTTCACCGCTCTCGGTGTGCTGGGGCGGGACCGCTGGCTCACGCGGGAGGTGCAGCGCCGCGAGGAGCGCATGCTCGAGGAGTTCCCGACGATCGCCGAGCTGCTGGCGCTCGCCGTGACGGCCGGGGAGGGAGCCGTGGGCGCTCTCGAGCGCGTCACGAGGATCTCGGGCGGTGAGCTGGCCAAGGAGCTCGGGCGGGCGCTGGCCGACGCGCGCGCCGGTGCGTCCCTGGTGCAGTCGCTGGAGGGGATCGCGCAGCGGACCTCGCTCGCGCCCCTCGCCCGGTTCGTGGACGGCGTCGCCATCGCGGTGGAGCGGGGGACGCCGCTGGCGGACGTGCTGCGGGCGCAGGCCGTGGACGTCCGGGAGGCCGGCAAGCGGCAGCTGCTCGAGTCCGCCGGCCGCCGGGAGATCGCCATGATGGTCCCGGTCGTGTTCCTCGTGCTGCCGGTGACGGTGCTGTTCGCGCTGTTCCCCGGCTTCTACGGCCTGCGCCTGGTGGCGGGATGAGTGACCCCCGTCTCACCCGGACGGACCAGGACGTTGTCGGGCACAATGCCCTCCGTCTCACGAGGAGGAACCCATGACGCTGTCGAAGCTGGCCGTGCGTCTGCAGGCCCGCGCCCTGGCTCACGACGGCGACCGCGAGAGGGGCGACATCCCGGGCTGGGTGCTCATCACGATCATGACCGCGGGGCTGGTGACGCTGGTGTGGGGCGTCGCGAGCGACCAGCTGTCGAGCATCCTCAAGTCGGCCCTGAACTCGGTCACGTCGCCCTGACATGAGCCGGCGCGATGACGGGGCCGCCGTCGTCGACTTCGTGCTGGTCAGCGTGCTCCTCGTCTCCCTGTTCCTCCTGGTCTTCCAGGTCGGTGTCGTGCTGCACGTGCGGAACGTGCTCGTGGCGTCGGCGGCCGAGGGGGCCCGCTACGGCGCGAACGCCGACCGCACCCCGGAGGAGGGGGCCGACCGCGCCCGGCAGGTCATCGCCGACGCCCTGGGTCAGCGCGTGGCGGCCGCGATCCGCTGCGTGCCGGTGGAGGGGGAGGAGCTGGACGGTCAGGTCGTCGTGGACGTGTCGTGCTCGGGGCCGATGCCGATCGTCTTCCTGCCCGTCGGTGCGCTCTCCCTCACGGTGCACGGGCACGCGCTCGAGGAGAGCCGGTGAGGGCGCGCGGGGACGAGGGCAACGCGCTCGTCGAGTTCGTCTACGTCGCGATCCTGCTGCTCGTCCCGCTGGTGTACGTCCTGCTGGCCGCCTTCCAGGTCCAGCGCGCCGCCTTCGGCACCACGGAGGCCGCCCGGGAGGGCGCCCGAGCCTTCGAGCGGGCGGGTGCCGAGGACCTGGGGCAGCAGCGCGCCCGGGACGCGATCGCGCTCGCGCTGAAGGACCAGGGCGTCTCGGACGCCCCGCAGATCGGCGTCGACTGCGGGGACCGTCCGTGCTTCGGGCCCGGCGGGCGGGTGCGGGTCACCGTGACGTCCTGGGTGAAGCTGCCCGTGCTCGGGGCGGTGTTCGGTGACGCGCGCCGGGGGGCCATCAAGGTCCAGGCCAGTCACGTGGAGTTCGCCGACAGGTACGCGAGCCGATGAGGCGCCGCGACGACGAGGGCACGATCCTGCTGCTCACGATCGGTCTCTGCGCCGTGCTGCTGCTGCTGGTGGCGGTCGTCGTGGACGTCAGCAAGGTCGTGCTCGCCAAGCGCGCTCTCGCCGCGGCGGCGGACGGTGCGGCCGTCGCTGCCGCCCAGCAGGCCGACCGGGCGAGCATCGTGGCGAACGGCCTGGGTGACCGGGTGCCCCTCGACCCGGCCGCCGTGGCGGACGTCGTCGCCGACTACCAGGACGAGTCCCGGGGGGAGCAGCCGGGCGTGCAGCTCGCCGGGAGCGTGGACCCCGCGGACCCCGGCACGGCAGTGGTGGAGGCGCGCCGCACGGTCCGGTTGCCGTTCGTCGGCTGGCTCGGCGTCGCGGACGTCGACCTGCACGCCACGGCCCGCGCCAGGTCGCCCGTCGTCCCGTAGCCCGCCCGCTCAGGCGCGAAACCACCCCGAATGACCATGTCGGCGCATGGCCCCGTCGCCGATGCTGCACAGAGTCAACGCGTGACTACTTTGGGTAAGGGGTGCTCCCAGTGGACGACGATCCGGCAGCGATGCCGTGAGCTCCCCTGGTCGTCAGCGCTCGCGGCCCGTCGGGCTGCTCATCGTCGCCTCCCTGCTGGGCGGCGTGCTGATCGACCTCATGGTGCTGCACCTGCAGCTCCCCTCACCCGGATCGATCGGCATCGCCTTCGGCCTCGCGGTCCTCGCGTTCGCGGTCACCGAAGCCGTGGTCATGCACGTCGAGCTCGGCAAGAACGCGCACTCGGTGTCGCTCGCCGAGCTCAGCCTGACCGTCTCGCTGTTCTTCGTCCCGCCGAACCAGCTGCTGCTGGCCCGTCTGCTCGGCGGTGGCGCGGTCCTGCTGCTCATCCGCCGGCAGCGGCCGATGAAGCTCGCGTTCAACATGTCGCTGTGGTTCATGGACGTCGCCGTCGCCTCGCTCATCTTCCGTGAGCTGGGCGGCTCGCTCGACGCGGGGACCATGGCCATGGTCGTGCCCGCGCTGGCCGCCGCGCTGGGCGCGGCGTTCGTCGACAGCGTCGCGGTCAACGCGGTCATCGCGGCCACCAGCTTCGAGCTCGACCTGCCCCGCGCCCTGCGCTTCCTCGAGACCTGCATGCTGGGCGGCCTCGGCTGTGCCATCGGCGCCCTGGTGTGCGTGGGCGCGATGGCGCACTCGCCGTGGCTGCTGCTGCCCGTCGTGCTGATGGTCGCGCTCTACCTCTTCGGCTTCCACAACTTCGGCTCGCTGCGGGCCCAGCACACCAACGTCAAGGTGATGTACGACTTCGCCGCCGAGCTCGGCACCACGCCGCACAGCGAGCAGGTGATCGGGATCGTGCTGCGCCGGGTCGCCGAGCTGCTCCGCGCGGAGCGGGCCGCGCTGTACCTGCAGGACGCCGACACCGGCCGCTTCGAGCTCACCACCCGCAGCGAGGAGGGGCTCGGGCACACCACGACGCTGGCCGCGCAGGACGTGGCGCCGCTGCTGCTGTCGGCGCTCGACCGGCAGGAGCCGCTGGTCGTCCGCTCCGGCACCCGCGACCTCGTCGGCCAGGAGTTCCTCGACCAGTACGCCGCCAAGGACGCCGTCCTCGCCCCGCTGTCCGGCGAGCAGGGGCTGCGGGGCGTGCTCGTCCTCGCCGACCGCCTCGGTGAGGTGAACACCTTCACCAAGGACGACGGCCTGCTGCTCCAGACGCTGACCAGCCACGCCGTGACGGCGCTCGCCAACTCGCGGCTCGTCGAGCGCCTCGACCACGAGTCACTGCACGACTCGCTGACCGGCCTGGCCAACCGCGCCCTGTTCCTCGACCGGCTCGGGCGCGCCCTGCGTCGTACCGACAAGGGCGTCGCCGTGCTGCTCATGGACCTCGACCGGTTCAAGGAGGTCAACGACACGCTCGGGCACCACCACGGCGACCTGCTGCTGCAGGAGATCGGCGTCCGGCTCAGCCGGCAGATGCGCCAGGACGACCTGCTCGCCCGGTTGGGCGGCGACGAGTTCGCGGTCCTCATGTCCGGTCACGACGAGACGAGCGCGGTCGCTGTCGGCGAGCGGCTGCTGCACGCCCTGTCCGAGCCGATGCTGCTGCACGGCGTCGAGATGGAGGTCAACGCCAGCATCGGCGTCGTGCACATCCCGGCCGGCCCGTCCGGCCACGAGCAGGACGCCAGCCTGGTCCTGCAGCGCGCGGACGTCGCCATGTACGCCGCCAAGAAGCACTACACCGGAGTGCACCTCTACCGCGACGAGCTCGACGGCTACTCGCCGCGACGGCTGGCCCTGGCCAGCGGGCTGCGCGCGGCCATCGAGCAGGGCCAGATGAGCCTGCGCTTCCAGCCGCAGGCCCGGCTGCGCGACGGCGAGATCCTCGGCGTCGAGGTGCTCGTCCGCTGGGAGCACCCGACCTACGGGACCGTGCCCCCGGACGACTTCATCAGCATCGCCGAGCAGACCGGCCAGATCCGCGAGCTCACGGCGTGGGTGCTCAACGCCGCCCTGGAGAGGTGCGCCTCCTGGATGGCGCAGGGCCGCGAGCTGGCCGTCTCCGTCAACCTCTCCGTGCGCAACCTCATGGAGCCCGACCTGGTGTCCTCGGTACGCGGTCTGCTGGAGCGGCACGCGGTCCCGGCGACCCTGCTGACCCTGGAGATCACCGAGAGCCACCTGATGAGCGACCCGGCCCGCACGGCGGAGGTGCTGCGTGGGCTGTCGGCCCTCGGGCTGCGGCTGTCCATCGACGACTTCGGCACCGGCTACTCCTCGCTCGCCTACCTCAAGCAGCTCCCCGTCTCCGAGGTGAAGGTCGACAAGTCCTTCGTCCGCAACCTGGCGGTCGACGCCGACGACTCGGCGATCGTGGAGGCCATCATCACGCTGGCGCACACGCTGCGCCTCGACGTCGTCGCCGAGGGCGTGGAGGACGAGCCGACCCAGGAGCGGCTGCGGGCGCTGGGGTGCGACCAGCTGCAGGGCTACCACCTCGCGCGACCGATGCGGGAGGCGGAGCTGATCGCCTGGCTCGACACGACCCGGCTGCACCAGGTGCGCTCGATCCCGCGCCCACGGTCGGTCGAGGCGGCCTCCGCAGCTGCCGACGCCTAGGCTCGCCGGCGTGGCCTCGGCAGCGTTCCTCATGGTGCCGCTGCTCGCGCTGGCCGGCGCCTGGTTCCTGCTGACCGCGGTGGACGGTGGCGGCCGCCGCCCGCTCGCCGTGGCGGCCGGCCTGCTGGCGGGCGCGGTCGTGATGGCCGGGGTGGGCATCGCCGCGGACGACCACCGGCCGGCCCCGAGCCCGCACGGCACCACGGCAGCCGCCGTCTAGGCTGACCGATCGTGGCAGCCGACCGTTCCTCCGACCTCAAGGCCCTCGACGCCACCCTGACGAGCATCGAGAAGGTGCTCGACATCCCCAAGCTCCGCCAGGAGGTCGTCGACCTCGAGGAGCAGGCGGCGATGCCCGGCCTGTGGGACGACCAGGAGAAGGCCCAGCGGATCACCGGGCAGCTGTCGGCCGTGCAGGCCGATCTCAAGCGGGTCGACTCCTACCGCTCCCGCCTCGACGACCTCGCCGTGCTCTACGAGATGGCTGCCGAGGAGTCCGACGAGGGCACCGAGATCGAGGCGGACAACGAGCTGGCGGCGCTCACCAAGGAGATCAGCTCCTTCGAGGTGCGCACCCTGCTCTCGGGCGAGTACGACGTGCGGCACGCCCTCGTGCAGATCAGCCCCGGCCAGGGCGGCACGGAGGCGCAGGACTGGGCGCTGATGCTGTGGCGGATGTACTACCGCTGGGCCGAGCGGCACGGCTACCCGCTCGACGTCTACGAGTGGCAGGAGGCCGAGGAGGCCGGCGTCAAGAGCGTGGTGTTCGAGGTGAAGGTCCCCTACGCCTACGGCACGCTCGCGGGTGAGCACGGCGTGCACCGGCTGGTGCGGATCAGCCCCTTCGACAACCAGAACCGCCGGCAGACCACCTTCGCCGCGGTCGACGTGACGCCCGTCGTCGAGACCACCGACTTCGTCGAGATCGACGAGAAGGACCTGCGGGTGGACGTGTTCCGCAGCTCCGGGCCCGGTGGCCAGGGCGTCAACACGACCGACTCCGCGGTCCGCATCACGCACCTGCCGACCAACATCGTCGTGTCCTGCCAGAACGAGCGGTCCCAGATCCAGAACCGGGCCGCCGCGATGGTCGTGCTGCAGACCAAGCTGCTGGAGAAGCAGCGCGAGGCCGAGCTCGCCGAGATGGACGCCATCCGCGGCGGCAAGCAGGCCAACGCGATGGGCAGCCAGATCCGCAACTACGTGCTGCACCCCTACCAGATGGTCAAGGACCTCCGGACCGGCGTGGAGACCTCCAACACGCAGGGCGTGCTCGACGGCGACATCGACGAGCTCATCGAGGCCGCGATCCGCTGGCGCCGCACCAAGGACGACCCACTTCCCTGATCTCACGTGCAGGTCCGGGGGCCGTCACACGCTCACGCACGCTCAAGCGCCCCTGGTGAGGTGGCCCCTGGCGCGCACAGAATCAGGGAAGTGGGAGGGTCAGCGGGCGAGGAGGGCGAGCAGGCCCACCAGGCCCGCGGCGGCGAGCAGCCAGCCGGCGGGCAGCGTGCGCTGGAGGCGCTGGCGGGACGCCCGGCACACGGCGCAGCGGCCGAGCTCGACGAGCCCGGAGCAGTTCGCGCAGACCAGGTCACCGCTCACGCCCATGACGTTACCTGTCGGCTCGGGGTTCCCGGGGCTGAAGCCCGCGGTACCTAGACTGACCGGGTGATCCGGATGGAGAGGGTGGTCAAGAGCTACCCGACGAGCACGCGACCCGCCCTCGACGGGGTCGACGTCGACATCGACAAGGGGGAGTTCGTCTTCCTCGTGGGCTCGAGCGGCTCCGGCAAGTCGACCTTCCTGCGCCTCATCCTCAAGGAGGAGGTGCCGACCTCGGGTCGCGTCCACGTCGCCGGCAAGGACCTCTCGACGCTGTCGAGCTGGAAGGTGCCGGCGCTGCGCCGCTCCATCGGGTGCGTGTTCCAGGACTTCCGGCTGCTGCCGAACAAGACCGTCTTCGAGAACGTCGCGTTCGCGCTGGAGGTCATCGGCAAGCCGCAGGCCACCATCGCCAAGGTGGTGCCGGAGGTGCTCGACCTCGTCGGCCTCGAGGGCAAGGGCCAGCGGATGCCGGACGAGCTCTCGGGCGGCGAGCAGCAGCGCGTCGCCGTCGCGCGTGCCTTCGTCAACCGGCCGATGATCCTCATCGCCGACGAGCCCACGGGGAACCTGGACCCGCAGACCTCGGTGGGCATCATGAAGCTGCTCGACCGGATCAACCGCACCGGGACCACGGTCGTCATGGCGACGCACGACTCCGCCATCGTCGACTCCATGCGCCGTCGGGTCGTGGAGCTGTCGCAGGGGAAGGTCATCCGAGACCAGTCCCGCGGCGTCTACGGCTACGGCGCCTGACCGCCGAAGGAACCACAGTGCGCGCGCAGTTCGTCGTCAGCGAGATGTTCATCGGTCTCCGTCGCAACCTCACGATGACCATCGCCCTCATCATCACGACCGCGCTGAGCCTCGGGCTCGTCGGGTCGGCGCTGCTGATGCGCAAGCAGGTGAGCGAGATGAAGGACTTCTGGTACGGCAAGATCGAGGTCACGATCTTCCTGTGCGACCCGATCAGCGACACCGCGGCCTGCCACAAGGCCCCCGTGTCGCCAGGCCAGCAGGACGCGATCCAGACCGCGCTCCTCGCCAGCCCGGTGGTCCAGAAGGTCTACTACGAGTCCAAGACCGACGCCTACAAGCACTTCGTGCAGCTGTTCAAGGACTCGCCGGACCTCACCAAGAACGTCAGCCCTGACGCGCTGCCGCCGTCGTTCCGCGTGAAGCTGAAGGACCCGAAGAAGTTCGACGTCATCCAGAGCGAGTTCCAGGACATGCCCGGCGTCGACGCGGTCACCGACGTCAGCAAGGGCCTGAAGCCGGTCTTCAAGCTCTTCAACGGCATCGGGACCGCAGCGTTCTTCGCGGCGGGGATCACGCTCATCGCGTCGGTGCTGCTGATCTTCAACGCCATCCGGGTGGCGGCGTTCAGCCGCCGCCGCGAGACCGGCATCATGCGCCTGGTCGGGGCCAGCAACCTCTACATCCGGCTGCCGTTCCTGCTCGAGGGTGCCCTCGCCGGCCTGATCGGGGCAGCCATCGCCTCGGGCCTGGTGGCGCTGCTGAAGGCCTTCCTCGTCGACAACGTGCTGGCGCCCAACCTCAAGTTCGCCCGCTGGGTGAGCTGGTCGGACACGTGGAGCGTGTTCCCGTCGCTGTTCCTCGTCGGCATCCTGCTGTCGACGGTGTCGTCGTACTTCGCGATCCAGCGCCACCTGCGCGTCTGACCCGGGTCCCTAGACTGGACCGATGGCCAGGCTCAGGGAGCACCGCACCGCGATCCGCCGCACGGCGATCGGGCTCGGGGCTGCCTGCGCGCTGACGGCCGCCTTCACCCTCGGCGTGGTGGCCGGTGCCGGCAGCACCCCGGAGCGCGAGAGCCCACCCGCGAGCGGCGTCCTGGACGACGCCGCCGACCAGATCGCCGGCTCCTCGCTGCTCCCCGTGGACAAGGACGCCCTCGACGCGGCCGCCATCAAGGCGATGCTCGCGACCGCCGGGGACCAGTGGGGGAGCTGGGCGGAGGGCGACTCCGGCAACGGCGCCTACGCCGGTGTGGGCATCTGGCTGCGGCGGTCGGGCGCCGACCTGGTCGTGAGCCAGGTCGCTGCCGACAGCCCCGCGCACCGCAGCGGGGTGGCGGTCGGTGACGTGCTGCGGGAGGTCGACGGGCGGAGCACGGCCGGGCTGTCACCGGCGGACGTGGCCGGCGCGCTCCGCGGCACTCCCGGCACGACGGTCCGACTCGTGGTGCGGCACGACGGCACCGACCGCGCGCTCACCCTGCGCCGGGCCGAGCTGCCGGCCCTCGAGGTGACGTCCGCGATGCTCTCGACGAGCATCGGCCGGATCACCGTCCCGAGCTTCTCCCGCGGCACCGGCCGGCAGGTCCGTGACGCGCTGGCCGCCCTGGTCGCGAAGCACGCCCAGGGCGTCGTCCTCGACCTGCGCGGCGACCCGGGCGGGCTGCTGACGGAGGCGGTGGAGACCGCGAGCGCCTTCCTCGACGGGGGCACGGTCGTCACCTACACCCGCCGCGGCGACGTGCCGACCCGGCTCGACGCGGAGGGCGACGGCAACACCGCGATCCCGCTGGTCGTGCTCGTCGACGGTGGTACGGCGAGTGCCGCCGAGGTGGTCACCGGTGCGCTGCAGGACCGCGGCCGCGCCGTCGTCGTCGGCTCGCGCACCTTCGGCAAGGGCACCGTCCAGGAGCCGAAGCGGCTGTCGGACGGATCGTCGCTGGCGCTGACGGTCGCGCGCTACGCGCTGCCGTCCGGCAGGTCGGTCGACGGCGTCGGCCTGGAGCCGGACATCGAGGTCGTCAGCAACGACAGCAGGGTGGCGCTGCGGCGGGCGATGGAGGTCCTCACCGGCCTGCAGGCCGACACCGGGGGCCGGGGCTGATGGAGCGCAAGCCGAGCGGGCGCGAGACCGGACGCGGCAAGCTGGTCGCCCAGAACAAGAAGGCCCGGCACGACTACGAGATCCTCGAGACGCACGAGGCGGGGATCGTGCTGACCGGCACCGAGGTCAAGTCGTTGCGCCAGGGTCGGGCGTCCCTCGTCGACGCCTACGGCGTGATCCAGGACGGCGAGGCCTGGCTGATGGGCGCCCACATCCCGGAGTACACCGAGGGCACGTGGAACAACCACGCCCCGCGCCGGCAGCGCAAGCTGCTGCTGCACAAGGCGGAGATCGAGCGGCTGCTCGGCAAGACCAAGGAGACCGGCCTGGCGCTCGTGCCGCTCCAGCTGTACTTCAGCGACGGCCATGCGAAGGTCGAGATCGCCCTCGCCCGTGGTCGCAAGGCCCACGACAAGCGGCAGGCCATCTCGGAGCGCGACTCCAAGCGCGAGATCCAGCGCGCCCTCGGCCGCGGGCTCAAGGGCCGCACCCAGAACCCCCGTGGACGACGCTGACGTCCCTGCCGTCTGGCAGCAGCTGGGTCTGCCAGGGCTGGTCGACGCGCACGTCCACTTCATGCCGCGCAACGTCATGGACAAGGTCTGGGCGTACTTCGACGCTGCCGGTCCGCTGACCGGCATGCCCTGGCCGATCGCCTACCGCACCGAGGAGGAGGACCGGCTGGCGCGGCTCCGCGCCCTCGGGGTCCGGGCCTTCCCCTCGCTCGTCTACGCCCACAAGCCGGGGATGTCGGCCTGGCTGAACGCGTGGGCCGCCGACTTCGCCGCCCGGCACTCCGACGTGCTGCACACCTTCACGTTCTTCCCCGAGCCCGGCGCGCGCCGGGACGTGGAGGAGCAGCTGCGCGCGGGTGCCCGGATCGGCAAGGCGCACCTGCAGGTCGGCGGCTACGACCCCCGGGACCCGCTGCTCGACGAGTTGTGGGGGCTGCTGGCCGACGCCGGGACGCCGGTCGTCGTGCACTGCGGCAGCGGCCCAGCGCCGGGGCCGTTCACCGGCCCGGGACCCTTCGGGGAGGTGCTGCAGCGGCACCCGACGCTGGTCGCCGTGATCGCGCACATGGGCATGCCGGAGTACGAGGACTTCCTGGCGCTCGCCGAGCGCTACCCCCACACGCACCTCGACACGACGATGGCGTTCACCGACTTCGCGGAGCGGTTGGCGCCGTTCCCCCGAAGGTTGCAGTCCCGACTGCTCCACCTGGAGCACAAGGTGCTGCTCGGAAGTGACTTCCCGAACACCCCTTATGCCTACGCGCATCAGGTCGAGTCGCTGCAGCGCCTGGGTCTCGGTGACTCCTGGTTGCGGGCTGTGCTGCACGACAACGGAGCGCGTGTCCTGCTTTCCCCCTGATCCTCCCGAGGTGGAAGCGGTCTGTAGTCGGCTGCTCACTCACTGTCAGTGAATGGTCCCATCAGGCCATGTCGCCCTGACCTGGGGCACTAGATCGTTGTGTGCAGAGAGCCATGTCCCGCTCACCCACCGTCACCCGCCCCCCGAGGGACACCTGACACATGAGCTCCAGCCTCCGCACCTCCCGCTCCGCCCGCCGAGTCCGCGCCGCCGTCGGCCTGGCCGTCTCCCTCACGCTGCTGGGCGGGGGGCTGGTCGCAGGCGGCGCGGCGGAAGCCACGACCCGCCCGGCCGGCCTCGACCGCGGCCTGGCCACCCACGGCCACGGCAGCGCGGCCGTGGTCGTGTCCGGTCGTCCCGGCGCCGACGCGGCGGTCAGCTCCGCGGTCAGGAGGGCCGGCGGCACCCGTGTGCGGGCGCTGCCGATCGTGCACGGCGTCGCCGCCGACGTACCCGCCGACCGGCTGGCAGGTCTCGCCCGCGCCGCCGGCGTGATCGCGGTGACGGCCGACCGCAGCATCTCGCTGGCCGGGCTCGGCTGGGACGACAGCGTCTCGGCGTCGCCCTACGCGTGGACGTCGCAGGCGACCGCGACGTGGGCGCAGACCGGGAGCAGGGGCGCCGGCATCGGCGTCGCGGTCCTCGACACCGGCGTCTCCGACGTGACGGACCTCAGCGGCCGCGTCGTGCACGGTCCGGACTTCTCCGGGGAGAACAACAACGCGGTCGACAGCTTCGGCCACGGCACCGTGATGGCGGGCATCATCGGCGGCAGCGGGGTCGCGGCCGGGAACGGCCACCCGCGCACAGGGGTGGCGCCGGCGGTCAACATCATCGGCGTCAAGGCCGCGGGGCGGAACGGCGCCACCGACGTCTCGACGATCCTCACGGCGCTGACGTGGGTCGGCTCGTTCAAGGACACCTACAACATCCGGGTCCTCAACCTGTCGTGGGGCGTCCCCTCCACGCAGGACCCGGTCATCGACCCGCTCAACTACGCGGTCGAGCGGCTCTGGACCATGGGCATCACCGTGATCGCGGCCGCCGGCAACTCGGGGCCGAACGCGGGCACGATCCTCAAGCCCGGGGACGACCCGCTGGTCGTGACGGTCGGCGCGTACGACGACAAGGCCGACAGCAGCCTGCTGAACGACACCGTGCCCGCCTGGTCGTCGCAGGGGCCCACCGCCCAGGCCCGCATGAAGCCGGACCTCGTCGCGCCCGGCCGCACCCTGGTCGCCACCCGCGCGCCCGGTTCGGCGATCGAGTTCGCCAACCCGCAGGCGCTGGTGGGCAACAGCTACATCAAGGGCAGCGGTACGTCGGAGGCGACGGCTGTCACGTCGGGCGCGGCCGCCCTGCTGCTGGCCGCGCACCCCAGCTGGACCCCGGACCAGGTGAAGTACGCGCTGATGTCCACAGCGGTGCCGATCTCCGGTGTCGGGGCGACCCTTCAGGGTGCCGGCCGGCTGCAGACGAGGGCCGCGGTGAACGCCAACGTCAGCCTCGTCCTGCCGCAGCTGCCGGTCGCGGTCGGCGGCGGCTCGCTCGAGGCCTCCCGCGGTGCGGCGGCCACCCTGTCGACCAGCTGCGGAGACGTCACGTGGCTGCTGACCGACGACCGTGGCAACTACTGCGGCCAGTGGACCGACCCGAGCTGGACCGGCACGGTCTGGACCGGCAACGTCTGGACCAGCAACGCCTGGACGACGGTCGGCTACACCAGCAACGCCTGGACGAGCAACGCGTGGACGGGCGACACCTGGTCCTCCAACGCCTGGACCAGCAACGCGTGGACCGGCAGCACGTGGACCTCCAACGCCTGGACCTCCAACGCCTGGACCGGCACGACCTGGACCGGCAACGGCTGGACCTCCAACGCCTGGACCAGCAACGCGTGGACGAGCAACGCCTGGACCTCCAACGCGTGGACCAGCAACGCGTGGACCAGCAACGACTACGACGGCACCCAGGCCAACACCCCGACCGCCGCCGACGGGTCCGCGGGGACGGCGTTCTCCGGCGGCTTCCTCACCGCCTTCTACGGGGACCAGCCGAAGTACGGCCGGATCCTGCCGGGCGAGATCAGCGCCGCCCTCCCCGTGTACGTCCCCGGCCTCGGCTGAGGTGAGAGGACGGACGGGCAGCGAGGGGAGCTGACGTGACACCGAGGTCACTGCGCCCGACCCGGCTCCAGGTGGTCGTGACGACGACGGTCCTCGCCGCCGTGGCCGCCGGACTGATCGCGGGCCGGCAAGCCGCCGCGGTGTCGCTCCAGCCCTGGCAGCTCGCCGTCCTCCTCGTCGCGCTGCCGCTGTCGGAGCTGGGCCTGCTGCACCTGCGGTTCCGGGGCGGCAACCTCGCCTTCAACTGCGGCGAGGCGAGCATGGTCCTCTGCTTCGTCCTCGCCTCGCCCGCCTGGTCCGTCGTGCTCGCCGCACCGCTGGTCACGGGTGTTCACCTCCTCAAGCGGCGCGGGTTGCTGAAGTCGGTCTTCAACGGAGCCACCTTCACGATCGCGGTGGCGGTGGCCGACCTGCTCGTCACTGTGGGGACGGCCAGCCCGGTCGACGTCCGGTCGTTGCGGGCTGCCGGCGTGCTGGTGCTAGCGGGCCTGGCCTTCAGTGTGATCAGCAACGTGCTGACAGCGCTCGCGATCAGTGCCGCGACCGGCAAGCGCCTGCAGCTCGTGCTGCGCGAGGGCGCCCGCGCCTCGCTGCTGGTCTCCGTCGGGAACCTGACCGCCGCGCTCGGCCTGCTGGAGCTCACCGCCCGCCACAGCGCCGCGCTGTACCTGGTCCCGCCGGTCATCGTCATGCTGCTCGGCGGCTACCGGGCGTACCTGCTCACCGGCGAGGACCGCGATGCCTGGCAGCAGCTGGAGGCCGCGGGACGCGAGCTCAACGTGCTGGACGAGGAGCAGCTCGCGCGCGCCGCGCTGACGAGGGCGGTGCAGCTGTTCCGCACCGAGGACGTGGTGCTCGCGCTGCACGCGCGCAACGGGCGCGACCGGGTCTACTCGCTGGCGCCGGACGGCGGGCTGCTCAGCGCCGTCGAGCCGGCCAGCCCCGACGTCGTACGTCCTCGGTTGGACATCACCCGGCGGCTCGTCCCTGCGAGCACCTGCACCGAGGCCGCGCTGACCAGCCCCACCGGTGAGCTCGGCGCGCTGCGGCTGTCCTTCGACGTGCCCGTGCGGCTCAGCCGCCGAGAGCGCCGGGTGCTCTCGACCTACGCGAACACCGTGTCCACCTCGCTGCTCAACGCCCACCTCTACGCCGATGCGCGCTCGGAGGCGGCGAAGCAGGCCTACGAGGCCTCGCACGACCCGCTCACCGGGCTGGCGAACCGCACCCTGCTGAACACGGTCATCGCCGACGCGCTGGCGGCCGCGGACGGCACCACGGCGCTGCTGCTGCTCGACCTCGACCACTTCAAGGAGATCAACGACACCCTGGGCCACGCCGCCGGCGACCTCGTCCTGGTCGAGGTGGCCCGGCGGCTGCGCCGGGCGGTCCGCGGCAGCGACCTGGTGGCCCGGCTCGGCGGTGACGAGTTCGCTGTCCTGCTCACGGGACTGGCGGACCCGGAGCAGGCCGAACCGGTCGCCACGCAGCTGCTCGCGACCCTCAGCGAGCCGGTCGAGTACGAGGGGCTGCACCTGTCCGTCGACGGCTCGATCGGCATCGCCTGCCACCCGCACGACGCCGACTCGGCGGAGGAGCTGTTCCGGCGCTGCGACGTCGCCATGTACCAGGCGAAGCTCGACCGTGGCGCCTGGCTGCGCTACGACCCGCTGCGCGACGACACCTCGGTGCAGCGGCTGGCGCTCGTCGGCGAGCTCCGCGCCGCGCTCGACGAGCAGATCGTCGTGCACTTCCAGCCGCAGGTCGACCTGGCCACCGGGACCATCGTCGGCGCCGAGGCGCTGGTGCGCTGGGAGCACCCGGAGCGCGGGCTGCTGCAGCCGGCGGAGTTCATCGGCGTCGCCGAGCAGTCCGGGCTGGTGCGGCCGTTCACCCTGCGCGTCCTGGAGCTGGCCATCGCCGAGTGCGTCCGCTGGCAGCGCCCCGGCCGCTCGATCTCCGTGGCCGTGAACCTCGGCGCCCGCACCCTGCTCGACCGCGGCTTCCCGGACGACATCGCCGGCCTGCTGTCGAAGCACGGCCTGCCCCCGCAGTCACTGGTGCTGGAGATCACCGAGACGACCGCGGCCTCGGAGCTGGAGGTCGTCGAGGTCGTCCTCGGTCAGCTCCGCCGGCTCGGCGTCGAGATCTCCGTCGACGACTTCGGCACCGGCTACTCCTCACTGGCGTTCCTGCAGCGCACCGCCGTGCACGAGCTGAAGGTCGACCGCTCCTTCGTCAGCGGGATGCTCGTCAACGACAACGACCTCGCGCTGGTCCGCGCCACGGTCTCCCTGGCGCACTCCCTCGGCGCCCGGGCTGTCGCCGAGGGGGTCGAGTCCCAGGCGCTGCAGGTCGCCCTGCAGTCGCTCGGCTGCGACGTCGCGCAGGGCTACCACCTCGGCCGGCCGATGCCCGCCGAGACGCTCCGCACCCTGCTGTCCGGCCAGCTCGCCGGCATCCCGCTGCCGCGCGCCGACGGCGACCGGCACCTCGTGGTCCTGCCGGGCAACACCGGCTGACCCCTGAGGCTGTGGACGCGCGTCCCGGATCGTCGCAGCTCCTTCCTACGGTCGTCTCATGACGACCAGGACCTGCCGTGACTGCCAACGCGTCTTCGTCCCCTCCAGTCGACACCTGAGCTGTCCCACCTGCCGCAGCAAGGCGGTGTGTGGCTGCGGCTTGCCGAAGCAGGCGAGCTCCCAGGTCTGCACGCGATGCGCGACGAGGGTCGGCTCGAGCAACGGGAACTGGCGTGGCGGGCGCGTCCGTCACAAGAAGGGCTACGTGATGATCAAGGACCGAGACCACCCGCGCGGAGCCAAGAGCGGGTACGTGTTCGAGCACATCCTGGTCGCCGAGGCCGAGCTCGGTCGGTACCTGCTGCCAGACGAGACCGTGCACCACCGCAACGGGGTCCGCGATGACAACCGGCCCGAGAACCTGGAGCTCTGGACGCGTCCGCAGCCGAGCGGCATCCGCGTCTCCGACGCGATCACGTGGGCGCGCGAGATCCTCGCGCGCTATGTGGAGGCAGGTCCACCTCCAACAACGCTCACGAGCCCGTAGGCGTTGAGCGCTCTTGGAGGCGGCGGGAATCGAACCCGCGTCCTCCGGTACCAGTTCAGGGCTTCTCCGGGCGCAGCTGGCGTCGCTTTTCTCGGCCCTCCCTCTCATGCCAGCGAGGAGGGAACAGGCCCAGCCGCTCTAGATCACCAGGCCCCCGAGCGGCCCATGAGCCTGGTGTTCCTCCTAGCGATGCCAGGTCCCAGGCCGGAGGCTCTCCTGGGCTGACAGCGACACTCCTACTGCTTAGGCAGCGAGGGTGTACGCGCGCGGACTGTTGTCGGCGCTTGATTTGTTTTCCGACGTTTCGTGGTTAACGAGATCATCGTCGGCTTCCTCGGCCCGCTTCACCTGTCCCAACATCCGGAGTCGAGACCTGTCGCCCCCTTTCGTGTTTCGTGTCCAGCCTACTGCTCAACGCGCGGGGGGCCGAGCCGATTCCGGGCGCTGTGACCGGGCCGGCCGTGGCGTGGCAGGGTGTTCAGGTGGACCTCGAGGGCGCGAAGGTGCTGGTGCGGGCCGGGCTGCTGTCGCCCGTGCGGCCGGACCGGCTGATCGGGATGGGGCTGGCGGTGGCCCGCTGGGGCCTGACGCCCGCGACCGGATATGCCGCCGGTGCCGCGCGCCACCCGGACCGGGTGGCCCTCATCGACGACGAGGGCTCGCTCACCTACCGGGAGATCGATCAGCGGACCGACCGGCTCGCCGGCGAGCTGCGGGCCCGCGGCGTGGGGGTCGGCTCGCCCGTGGGGCTGCTCGCCCGCAACGGCCGCGGTTTCGTCGAGGCGTCGGTGGCCGTCTCCAAGGCGGGTGGCGACCTGCTGTTCCTCAACACGGGTTCGGCGGGGAGCCAGATCGCGCAGGTGCTCGACCGCGAGCAGGCGGTCGCGGTCGTGCACGACGCGGAGTTCACCGAGCTGCTGGCCGAGGCCTCGTCCGGCCGTGCGGAGGTGACCACCGAGGAGCTCGGCGTGCTCGCCGAGACGAGCACCCTGGGCCCGCCTCCGAAGACCGGTCACCAGACCCGCCTGGTCATCCTCACGAGCGGTACGACGGGGGCGCCCCGCGGCGCAGCGCGCAGCGGCGCGAGCATCGACGACGTCGTGGCGATGCTGTCCCGGATCCCGCTGCACGCGGGGGAGACCACGGTCATCGCCTGCCCGGTCTTCCACGCCTGGGGCCTCGGGCACCTCACGCTGTCGATGCTGCTCGGGTCCACCGTCGTGCTGACCCGCAAGTTCGAGCCCGCGAAGGTGCTGGAGCTGGTGGCGGAGCACGACGCGACGGCGCTGATCGTCGTACCCGTGATGCTCGACATGCTGGTCCGCGCCGCGGGGCCCGACACGAGCTCGCTGCGCGTCATCGCCTCGAGCGGTTCGGCGCTCCCCGGTGACCTGGCGACCAGGACGCTGCAGACGTTCGGTCCGGTGCTCTACAACCTCTACGGGTCCACCGAGGTGGCCTACGCCGCGGTCGCGACCCCGGAGGAGCTCGCGAAGGACCCGAAGACCGCCGGCCGCCCGCCCCTGGGGGTCACGCTCCGGGTCGTCGACGAGCACGGGAACGACTGCCCGCCAGGGACTCCGGGGCGGTTGTACGTCGGCAGCGGGCTCGCCTTCGCCGGCTACACCGACGGCTCCGACAAGCACCGGCTCGACGGGCTGGTCGCGACGGGCGACCTCGGCGTCGTCGGGGAGGACGGGCTGCTCACCGTGCTCGGCCGCGACGACGACATGGTCGTGATCGGCGGGGAGAACGTCTACCCGAACCAGGTCGAGGACGTGCTGCTGGCCCACCCCGGTGTCCGCGACGTCGCGATCACCGCAGCGGAGGACGAGTCGTACGGCACGAGGCTGATCGCGCACATCGTGGGCGAGGCCACGGCTGAGGAGCTGAAGGCGGCCGTGCAGAGCAAGCTCGCGCGGTTCGCGGTGCCGCGCGAGTTCCGGTTCCTCGAAGAGCTGCCGCGCAACGCGACCGGCAAGGTGCTCAAGAAGGACCTGGCGTGACGGCACCGGCCGAGGTCGAGCGTCCTGACACCGAGGAGGTCGTCGACCGGCCCTGGGTCACGATCGTGTGGAACGACCCGGTCAACCTGATGAGCTACGTGACGCACGTGCTGATGGAGCTGTTCGGCTACAGCAGGGACAAGGCGACCGAGCTGATGCTGCAGGTCCACCACGAGGGACGGGCCGTGGTGAGCAACGGGTCGCGCGAGCAGATGGAGGCAGACGTCGCCCGCTGCCACGCCAAGGGCCTGTGGGCCACCCTGCAGCAGGACTGATGAGGTTCACCCGGCACCGGGGCGGTGTGCGCGCCCACTGCGACCCCATCGAGGTGCAGGTGCTCGCCCAGCTCGCGAACGAGATCCTCGGCCTCGTGGAGCCCGCGCACGAGGACCTCGAGGACCCGCTCGCCGCGATGGTCGGGCTGCCGAGTGGCGACGTGGCGCTGCCGGACGACCCGGTGCTGCTGCGGCTGCTGCCGGACGCCTACCGGGACGACGACGGCGCGGCGGCCGACTTCCGGCGCTACACGGACGCGGAGCTGCGGGCCACCAAGCGCGGCCACGCCACGGTGGTGGTGGAGACGCTGCCGGACGGGGGCGGGCGGCTCGACCTCGACCGGGACCAGTGCGACGCCTGGCTCGGCGCCCTGAACGACATGCGGTTGGCCCTCGGCACGTCGCTGGGCGTGACCGAGGAGACCGACCCCGAGGACTACGCCGAGGACCACCCCGCACGCCAGGCGCTGGAGGTCTACGGCTGGCTGGGGTACCTGCAGGAGTCGCTGCTGTCGTGCCTGGACCCGCGCCTAGGCTCGTGAGCGTGCTCCGTCTGCCCCGCGCCATGGTCGATCAGGTCGTCGCCCACGCCCGGCGCGACCACCCCGACGAGTGCTGCGGCGTCATCAGCGCGCGCGGTGAACAGGCCGCGCGGCTGTTCGAGATGGAGAACGCCGAGCGCTCGCCGACAGGGTTCACGTTCGACAGCGCGGAGTGGCTGCGGGTCTACCGCGACATCGACGACGCCGACGAGGTGCCGTGGGTCGTCTACCACTCGCACACCATGACCGAGGCCTACCCGTCGCGCACCGACATCCGCTGGTCGGAGACGGCGGGCTTCCCCTACTGGCTGCTGGTGTCCACCCGGTCCGACGAGGACGAGGTGCACGCCTACACGATCACCGACGGCCAGGTCACCGAGGTGGAGCTCGAGCTCACAACGTCATAGGAACTGCTCCCGAGGCCACGCTCAGCAGGTATGACGCAAGGGGACGATGACCGGGGTCAGCTGACGAGGCAGAGGGTGAAGCCGTCGTGGCCCTTGCTGCCGACGGTCTGCACGGTGGTGGCGTCCACCCGCGGGTCGCTGCGGAGCAGGTCGAAGAGCTCCCGGGTGCCGACGACGTCGTCGTCGGTGAGGGCGAGGTCCGCGACCCGGCCCTGCCGCACCGTGTTGTCGACCACGATCACGGTGCCGGGGCGGGACAGCCGCAGCGCGTGCTCGACGTACCGCGGGTTGTTGCCCTTGTCGGCGTCGATGAACGCGAAGTCCACCGTGTCGGTCAGCGTCGGGAGCGTCTCGAGGGCCGGGCCGACCAGCACCTGCACGTTGGTGAGGCCGGCCGCTGCGAGGTTCTCGCGAGCCACGTCGGCGTGCCGCGGGTCGAGCTCGAGCGTCGTCACCCGCTCGGCGGCCCGCGCCAGCCAGATGGTCGAGTAGCCACCGAGCGTGCCGACCTCCAGCACGTGACGCGCGCCACACATCCGGACCAGCAGGTTCAGCATCTTGCCCTGGGGTGGTGAGACGGCGATCGCCGGCAGGCCGGCGGCGCTGCTGCGCGAAAGGGCTGCGCTGAGCGCCTCGTCGGGCTCGAGCAGCGCGTCGACGAGGAAGGCGTCCACCTGCGCGTAGAGGTCCATCAGCCCTGTCTAGCCCACCCGTCGGAACAAGCCGGCGCGCGGGTCGTGTTCACTTGTAGGCAGTCCAGTCGATCATCAGGAGCACTACAGCCATGGCCATCGAGGTCCGCATCCCGACCATCCTCCGCACCTACACCGGCGGGGAGAAGGCCGTCGAGGCCAAGGGCGACACGCTGGAGGGGCTCATCGACGACCTCGACAGCCGGCACGCGGGCATCAAGGGCCGCCTCATCACCGACGAGGGCAAGCTGCACCGCTTCGTCAACATCTACGTCAACGACGAGGACGTCCGCTTCCTCGGCTCGCTCGAGACCCCCCTCAAGGACGGCGACAGCGTCACCGTCCTTCCGGCGGTCGCGGGCGGGTGACCCGGTACGACTCGCTGATCGAGTCCGTCGGGCACACACCGCTCGTCGGGCTCCCCCGGCTGTCGCCGTCACCTGACGTCCGCCTCTGGGCGAAGCTGGAGACCAACAACCCCACCGGGTCCGTGAAGGACCGGGCGGCGCTGTACATGGTCGCCCAGGCCGAGAAGGAGGGGCTGCTCCGCCCCGGCGTCACCGTGCTCGAGCCGACGAGCGGCAACACCGGCATCAGCCTCGCCATGGTGTGCCGGATGCGCGGCTACCGGCTGATCTGCGTGATGCCGGAGAACACCTCGGTCGAGCGGCGCCAGCTGCTCACGATGTACGGCGCCGAGATCGTCACCAGCCCCGCGGCCGGCGGGTCCAACCAGGCCGTCGCGGTCGCCAAGCAGCTGTCGGCGGAGAACCCGGACTGGGTGATGCTCTACCAGTACGGCAACCCCGCCAACGCGCTCGCGCACTACGAGACGACCGGCCCTGAGATCCTCGAGGACCTGCCCACGATCACGCACTTCGTCGCGGGTCTCGGCACGACGGGCACCCTGATGGGGACGGGTCGCTACCTCCGTGAGAACAGGCCGGGGGTGCGGATCATCGCGGCCGAGCCGCGGTACGGCGAGCTCGTCTACGGCCTGCGCAACATCGACGAGGGCTTCGTCCCGGAGCTCTACGACGCCAGCGTGCTCTCCAGCAGGTTCTCCGTCGGGCCGCGCGAGGCGCTCCGCCGTACCCGGCAGCTGGTCGAGGAGGAGGGCATCTTCGCCGGCATCTCCACGGGGGCGATCCTGCACGCCGCGCTCGGTGAGGCGATGAAGTGCGTGAAGAGCGGCGATCGTGCCGACATCGCGTTCATCGTGGCCGACGGCGGGTGGAAGTACCTGTCGACCGGCGCCTACGCGGGGACGCTGGAGGAGGCCGAGGCGGCCCTTGAGGGCCAGCTCTGGGCCTGACAAGGCCGGGGCAGCCCCGGGGGAAGTGTCGGGAACCCGACACCAAGATCACCTCGAGGAACACGTTTCAGTCGTAGTGTCCATGCCGTGAACGACGCGCCGGTCGGGGTCTTCGACTCCGGCGTGGGCGGGCTCACCGTCGCTCGTGCGCTGCTCGACCAGCTCCCGCACGAGGAGCTGCTGTACGTCGGGGACACCGCGCACGGGCCCTACGGGCCGCTGCCCATCGCCGACGTGCGCCGGCACGCCCTCGCCTGCCTCGACGACCTCGTCGCGCGCGGGGTGAAGATGCTCGTCATCGCGTGCAACAGCGCCTCGAGCGCCTGCCTGCGCGACGCCCGCGAGCGCTACGACGTGCCGGTCGTGGAGGTCATCGCGCCGGCCGTCCGCCGGGCGGTGGCCGCGACCCGCAACCAGAAGGTCGGGCTCATCGCGACCGCCATGACGGTCGCGTCGGGGGCGTACGAGGAGGCCTTCGCGGCGGCGCCTCAGGTGACGCTCACGAGTGCCGCGTGCCCGCGGTTCGTCGACTTCGTCGAGCGCGGCGTGACCACGGGCCGGCAGCTGCTGCAGCTGGCCACCCACTACCTCGAGCCGGTGGTGTCCGCGGACGTCGACACCCTCGTGCTCGGCTGCACGCACTACCCGCTGCTGACGGGGATGATCAGCCTGGTCGTCGGCGACGGCGTCACGCTGGTCAGCAGCGCTGAGGAGACCGCCAAGGACGTCTACCGGGTGCTGGTGCGCGAGGACATGGAGCGCGACCCGGACGCGCCCGCGCCGCAGCACCGGTTCCTGGCCACCGGCGACCCGGCACCCTTCGCGAAGCTCGGCCGACGGTTCCTCGGCCCGGAGATGGGGCAGGTGTCCAGCATGGAGGAGCGACTGTGCAGCTGACCGTCCTGGGGTGCGCGGGTACGTTCCCCGGCCCTTCCTCGCCGTGCTCCGGCTACCTCGTGGAGCACGACGGGTTCCGGCTGGTGCTCGATCTCGGCGCCGGTGCGCTCGGGAACCTGCAACGACACCTCGACGTGCGCGACGTGGACGCCATCTACGTGAGCCACCTGCACGCCGACCACTGCATCGACCTGGTCGCCTACTTCTACGCCCGGCGCTACCACCCGACCGGGATGCTGCCGCGGCTGCCCGTCTACGGCCCCGCGGGCACCAGGTTCCGCATCAACGCCGCCTTCGAGGAACCGCCGGTCGACGGGTTCGACGAGGTGTACGACTTCTGCGAGCGGGGCGAGGGCCAGGTCCAGATCGGGCCGTTCGCGGTGACCAGCACCGTCGTGCGCCACCCCATCGAGTGCCACGGGCTGCGGCTCGAGGCGGGCGGCAAGGTGCTCACCTACAGCGGCGACACCGCCGCCTGCCCGCAGCTCGTCGAGCTGGCCCGGGACGCCGACCTGTTCCTGTGCGAGGCCTCCTGGCCGTCGGTGCCGACACCGCCCGAGGGGATCCACCTCACCGGCCGCGAGGCAGGCGAGCACGCCACCGCCGCCGGGGCCCGGCGGCTGCTGCTCACCCACCTGATGCCCTTCCACGACCCGCAGGCGATGCTCGCGGAGGCGAAGGAGACCTACGACGGCGCCCTGGAGCTGGCGCACGCCGGCACGACGTACGAGATCTGACGGCGCGACGCCTGACTAGGGTCTTCCGCATGACCCGCGAGGACAGCCGCACACCCGACCAGCTCCGCCAGGTGACGATGACGCGTCGCTGGCTCGACCACGCCGAGGGCTCCTGCCTCGTCGAGTTCGGCAAGACCCGGGTCCTCGTGGCCGTCTCGGCCACCGAAGGGGTGCCGCGCTGGCGCAAGGGCTCCGGGCTCGGCTGGCTGACCGCGGAGTACGCCATGCTGCCGCGCGCCACCCACACCCGCTCCGACCGGGAGTCCGTGAAGGGCCGCGTCGGCGGCCGCACGCACGAGATCTCCCGCCTCGTCGGGCGCTCGCTGCGGGCGGCCGTCGACCTGTCGAAGCTCGGGGAGAACTCGCTGGCCGTCGACTGCGACGTCCTGCAGGCCGACGGGGGCACCCGCACCGCGGCCATCACCGGCGCCTACGTCGCCGTCGCTGACGCCCTGGCGGCCCTCGACCGCTCGGCAGCGCTGGTGAGGTCCGTGGCGGCCGTGTCGGTGGGCATCATCGACGGCGAGCCGATGCTCGACCTCGCCTACACCGAGGACGTGCGCGCCGAGACCGACATGAACGTCGTGGCCACCGGGGACGGCGACATCATCGAGGTGCAGGGCACGGCCGAGGGTGCGCCCTTCTCGCGCAAGGAGCTCGACGCGCTGCTGGACCTGGCGCTGGGCGGCGTCGCCTCCCTCACCTCGCTGCAGCAGGCCGTGCTGGCGCAGCCGCTCTCCTGATGCGGGTCCTGCTCGCCACCCGCAACCCGGGCAAGGTCGCCGAGCTGCAGCGGATCCTGGGCCCGTTCGGGCTCGTCCTCGAGGGCGCGTCCTACGACCCCGGACCGGAGACGGGCGACTCCTTCGCCGCCAACGCGCTCGCCAAGGCGCGGGAGGGGGTGGCCCACACCGGCCTGCCGTCCGTGGCCGACGACTCCGGGCTCACCGTCGACGCGCTCAACGGGATGCCCGGCATCCTGTCGGCGCGCTGGGCCGGCCGGCACGGGGACGACCTCGCGAACCTCGAACTGGTGCTGGGCCAGCTGGCCGACGTCCCCGACGAGCGGCGCGGAGCGGCCTTCGTCTGCGCGGCCGCCTACGCGCTGCCGGACGGTCGTTCGGAGGTCGTCCTGGGCGAGCTGCGCGGGGCCCTGACGCGGGCGCCGCGGGGCACCAACGGGTTCGGGTACGACCCGATCTTCCTGCCTCAGGGGTACGACGTGACCTCGGCGGAGCTGTCCCCGGACGCCAAGGACGCCATCAGCCACCGCGGTCAGGCGTTCCGCGCGCTGGCGCCGCTGCTGGCCGCGGCCTTGTCGTCAACTCAGGGTTGACGAAGGACCACCGTCAACCTAGGGTTGACGCATGGCGATCAACGTACGGCTGGACGAGCTCATCGCGGCCATCCGCAAGGTCCACACCGACCCCCTCGAGCAGCTCACCGACGCGGTGATGGCCGCCGAGCACCTCGGCGAGGTGGCTGACCACCTCATCGGGCACTTCGTCGACCAGGCCCGCCGATCCGGAGCCTCGTGGACGGAGATCGGTCAGAGCATGGGCGTCACGAAGCAGGCCGCGCAGAAGCGCTTCGTGGCTAAGGAGCTCGACCCGGCAGAGGGCTTCCAGCGCTTCACGCCGCGGGCCCGCAACGTGGTCGTCGCGTCGATGAACGCCGCCGTCGAGAGCCACCACGGCGAGATCTCCCCGGCGCACCTGGCGCTGGGGCTGCTCGCGGAGCCGGAGTCCCTCGCCGTCGTGCTGCTCGCGAAGCAGGGCGTCCACGCCGCCGCGCTGCGGGAGGCCGCGCTCGCCACCCTGCCGCCGGCAGACGACGAGGTGCCTGAGCCGGTCCCCTTCGACGCCGACACCCGCAAGGTCCTCGAGCTCACCTTCCGCGAGGCGCTCCGGCTCGGGCACAACTACGTCGGCACCGAGCACCTGCTGCTGTCCCTGCTGGAGCACGAGGGCGGCTCCGGCCTGCTCAGTGGCCTCGGCGTCGACAAGGAGACCGTGGACCGCGACCTCGAGGAGGTCCTGTCGTCCGGGTGAGAGCGGTCGCTGTCATCCTGTGACGGTGCGGGCGTTCATGGCGGCGGCAGCCACGTTGGCGGGGGTGATCCTGGGCAGCTTCGTCGGCCTGGGCGTCTTCACGGCGGTCAACGGGGCCGACACCTGCGCGTCGTACACGAAGGTCAACACGCCGTTCGGTGCGCGGACCGTCTGCGTCCAGGCGTCCGAGCGGCCCTACGTCGTCGTCGCGGTCCTGCTCTGCGTGCTGCTCTGCCACCTGTGGATGTGGTGGATGCTCCGCGACGACTGACGACCTCGTGGGGCGCGGGATCTCGTGCGGGGTGATCGGGCGGGCTTGCGCCTCGACCACCCCGCAACAGCACCACGAGTAGGGCCGGCGAGATTCGAACTCGCACTGTTCTGGACCTAAACCAGACGCCTCCTGCCAGTTGGGCTACGGCCCCTTCTTCCTGCACCACGTGGCGGTCTGCGCGTGGCAGTTCGGGCACAGGAACCTCAGGTTAACCAACCGGTTGTCCAGCCAGTCGCCGTTGATGTGGTCGATCGCGAGGACGATCGGCCTCGCGCGCCAGGTCCCGTCGCAGGCACACAGAGCGCAGACGTAGGGCACTCCCGACTCGAGCATGGCGCGCAGGAGCTGGCCCCGCTTCAGCCGCAGCGACCCCGAAGGGCGGATGACGAGCACCTCCGCTGCGGGCTTGCGTCGACCGGGGGCGCCACGCGCGTAGGCCTGGCCGAGGAAGTGCGTCGTGTCGAGCCCCTCGCGCCTGATGCGGTTGCTGATGTGGAAGTGCGACCCTCCCGCGGGCTTGATGCCCAGCCTCCGCATGACCTCCGCGACACTCACCGACGACGCGACCGCGGCGGCCAGCTCCTCGCGTGAGTACTGGCCGCGAGGTGAGCGGTTCCAAGGGGAGATGTCGATGTCGTGACGGTTGAGGCGCGCCCACATGTCGCGGCGTCGCCAGGGTGTGCTGTCGACGCCGAGGTACTGCAGGAACTCGGTCATGCTGCTCACGAACGCCGCCCCCACGACGAGGTCCGGCAGCGGGTACTTGGGCTTCGGCATGGACCAACGGTCGAGACGCGGTCCGACCGGACACGACACCACCAGCGGCCGGACGCGGCTGTCCACATCGGCGCGCGAGGGTGTTGCCTGCAGGCGTCAGCCGAGGGCGTTGTCCTTCATGAGCTTGGCGACGTGACCGGTGGCCTTGACGCCGTACAGCGCCTGCTCGACCTTGCCCTTCTCGTCGAGGAGGAAGGTGGAGCGGATCACCCCGGTGACCTTCTTGCCGTACATCATCTTCTCGCCGTAGGCGCCGTAGGCCGCGAGCGTCTCCTTGGAGACGTCGGAGAGCAGCGGGAAGGTGAGGCCCTCCGCCTCGCGGAACTTCGCCAGCTTCTCGGGCTTGTCCGGGGACAGGCCGATCACGGCGTAGCCGGCGTCGGTGAAGACCGAGAGGTTGTCGCGGAAGTCGCAGGCCTGCTTGGTGCAGCCGGGCGTCATGGCGGCCGGGTAGACGTAGAGGACGACCTTCTTGCCCTTGAGGTCCGACAGCTTCACGATCGTGCCGGTGTCGTCCGGGAGGGCGAAGGCGGGAGCCTTGTCGCCGGGGGAGAGTCGCGTCATGCGAGAGACCCTAAGCCGCCTGCTCCTCGAGGCACTCGGCGGCTGAGGCGGCGGACGCGGCGGAGGTCTCCCAGCGCTGCTCCACCCGGCCGAAGTGCCAGATGCCGAGGGCGAGCAGCCACATGCCGACGAAGACGCCCACCAGCAGGAAGCCGGCCCGGTTGAGGTCGAAGCCGTTCGCGTAGTCCCAGAAGCCCCCGGACAGCTGCAGCTGTCCGGAGAGCACCTGGGCGACCTCGAGCCCCCCGATGAGGGCGGCGACGACGACGGACAGGCCGGTGATGACGAGGTTGTAGTAGACCTTGCGGACCGGCCGTGAGAACGCCCAGCCGTAGGCGAAGTTCATGAAGGTGCCGTCGATCGTGTCGAGCAGCGACATGCCCGCGGCGAACAGCAGCGGCAGCGACAGCAGCGCCCAGAAGGGCAGGCCGGCAGCGACCGACGACCCGGCCAGCACGAGCAGCGCGATCTCGGTGGCGGTGTCGAAGCCGAGGCCGAACAGGACACCGAGGGGGTACATCTTCCAGCTGCTGTCGACCGAGCGGGCCAGCGGACCGAAGAAGCGCATGAGCAGCCCGCGGTTGGCCAGCTGCTCCTCGAGCTCGTCCTCGTCGTAGCGCCCCTGCCGGAGGTCGGCGAAGACCCGCAGGATGCCCACCAGCACGACGAGGTTGAGCAGCGCGATGAGCAGCAGGAAGGTGCCGCTCACGGACGTGCCGATGACATCGGTGTAGTGGTGCAGCGCGCTGCCCGAGTCGCGCACCTGGGACCCGAGCGCCCTGGCGCCGAGCCCGAGCAGCACGGTGAGGGCGAGCACCACGGAGGAGTGCCCGAGGGAGAAGAAGAACCCGACGCCGAGCGGCCGCTTGCCCTCCGCCATCAGCTTGCGGGTGGTGCCGTCGATGGCGGCGATGTGGTCGGCGTCGAACGCGTGCCGCATGCCGAGCGTGTAGGCGAGCGCACCGGTCCCGAGCCCGAACGTCGACGTCGCGTCGATCCGGTAGTGACCGCGGGCCCCCAGCCACAGCAGCAGCCCACCCACGACGTGCAGCAGCGCGACGAAGGAGAGCATGCCGGCAAGCCGGGTCCGCTCGTCGGCAGCGAGACGGACCCGCGCGAGCGGGAGGACGGTCACGGGGACGACTCAAGCACGCCGAGGGGTCTAGTTGCAAAGCCTTGGCAACTAGACCCGGCGGGCGAGCGTGACCGAGAAGTCGCCGGCGGCGTCGGTCCACGTCGTCTCGACCCGGAACCCCGCGTCGGCGAGCTCGCTGCGCAGCCCCTCGACGCGGAACTTGGCGCTCGTCTCCGTGAGGATCTCCTCGCCGGCGCCGATCCGCCACTGCAGCCCCAGGACGGGTACGACGAGGGCGCGCCGTGCCCGCAGCCGCATCTCGATGCGGTCCTCGGCGTCGTTCCAGACCGCGACGTGGTCGAAGTCGTCGGGGTCGAGGTCGACGTCGAGCTCACGGGCCAGGACGTGCAGCACGTTCTTGTTGAAGGCGGCGGTGACGCCCGCGCTGTCGTCGTACGCCCGGACCAGCCGCTCGGTGTCCTTGACGAGGTCGGCCCCCAGCAGGAACAGGTCGCCCGGGGCCGTGGCGCGGAACACCCGGCGCAGGAACGCAGCCCTCGGGCCGGGGGTGAGGTTGCCGATCGTGGACCCGAGGAAGGCGACCAGCCGGTCGCCGTCGTGCCCGGGCAGCGGCGCGAGCTCGTCCTCGAAGTCGGCGACGATGCCGCGCACCTCGATCGCGGGGAAGTCGCGCGTGATGCGCACCGCGGCGTCGCGGATCGGCTCCTCGCTGACGTCGAGCGGGACGAACAGCTCCGGACGCACCGACTCCAGCAGCAGCCGGGTCTTGCGCGAGTAGCCGGCGCCGAGCTCGATGAGGGTGCCGACGTGCGGCAGGTCGCCGGCGTGCGCCGTGAGGATCGCGGTCTCGGTGCGGGTGGGGTAGTACTCCGGCAGCTCGGTGATGTCGTCGAAGAGCTGGCTGCCCTTCTCGTCGTAGAACCACTTCGGCGGGATCTCGACCGGTGTCCTCGTCAGCCCCGCCCGCACGTCGGCCGCCAGCCGACCGGGGTCGGGGGCCCGCCGGACCTCGACCGACCAGCTCATCGGGCCAGCCTCAGGCCGGAGAACGCCCACCGGGAGTGCGCGGGGAAGAAGTTGCGGTAGCTGATCCGCTCGTGCCCCGGCGGTGTGGCGCAGGAGGCCCCGCGCAGCACGTGCTGGTCGTTCATGAACTTGCCGTTGTACTCGCCCACCGCGCCGGGGGCGGGCCGGAAGCCGGGGTACGGGAGGTACTGCGACGCCGTCCACTCCCACACGTCGCCGACCATGTGGTCGCCGGCGAGCCCGGGGTGCAGCCGCGCGAGGTCCAGCAGCTGCCCGCGCCGCGGCTCCACGTCGCGCGCGGCCACCTCCCACTCGAACTCGGTGGGCAACCGGCAGCCGGCCCATCGGGCGTAGGCGTCGGCCTCGAAGTACGACACGTGCACGACCGGCTCGCCCGACCGGAGCTCTCGCACGCCGGCGGTCGTGAACGTCATCCAGGTGCCGTCGACGTCCCACCAGTACTCGGGGGAGCGCCAGCCCTCGCGCTGGACCGCCGCCCAGCCGTCCGACAGCCACACGTCCGGTCGCTGGTAGCCGCCGTCGGCCATGAACGCGAGCCAGTCCTCGACCGTCACCGCGCGGGTGGCGATCTCGAAGTCCTCCAGGAACACCCGGTGCCGCGGCCCCTCGTTGTCGAACGCGAAGCCGTCGCTCGCCCCGACCTCGTGCAGGCCGCCCGCGACTCCGCGGAACGCGAGCGGAGCGGACGGCGGGTTGTCCTCGGGGCCGCGGGTGATGTACGCCGGGCCGAAGGCGTGCCGTGACAGCAGGTGCTTCACGTCCATGACCAGCAGCTCCTGGTGCTGCTGCTCGTGGTTGATGCCGAGCTCGATGAGGGCGAGCACCGGGTCAGCCGGGTCCATCGCCAGCAGCGCCTCGACCGCGTCGTCGACGTACCGGCGGTAGCGCCCCACCTCCTCCACACCTGGCCGGGTGACGAGGCCCCGCTCCGGCCGCGGGTGCCGCGGGCCGACGGCCTCGTAGTAGCTGTTGAACAGGTAGCGGAAGGAGGCGTCGTACGGCTCGAAGTCCCGCGACCCCAGCACGAACTCCTCGTAGAACCACGTGGTGTGCGCCCGGTGCCACTTCACGGGCGACGCGTCCGGCATGGACTGCGCGGTCTGGTCCTCGGCCGAGAGCGGGGCGGCCAGCGCCTCGGTGAGGGCCCGTGAGCCGGTGAAGCGGTCGGTGAGCGTCGACGTGCGGACGAGCGACATGCTCTTCACCCTTCCCCAAAGCTGTGACAAAAAGGCTTACGTCTGCCGAACGCTTTCGGATGGCAGCTGCTCGCCCACCGGGACGGCCACGTCGAGCACGTTGCCCTCGGGCGCCAGCGGGCAGCTCCACGCGGGGTCGTAGGCGCAGCTGGGGTGGTAGAGGAAGTTGAGGTCGACGACGACCGCACCGCCCAGGTCGGCCCCCTTCGCCGTGTCCAGCAGGTAGCGCCCCGCGCCGTAGGACGTCGTGCCGGCCGTGCGGTCCCGGAGCGGCACGAACAGGCCGCCTGCGTAGTCGGCGAGCCACCAGGCGTCGAGGGACCCCCACGGCGTGCGGAGCACCCCCACCCGGTCCATCGTGACGTCGCCGTTCAGGGTCCGGCGCGCGGCCGGGGCGGGCTCGAGGGGGACCTCGACCCGCCAGGCAGGGTCGTACGCCGGGACCGGCAGGCCCGTGGAGCGGCGCGGGTCGTCCGGCAGCAGCGGGGACTGGCTGGAGGAGCGGAACAGCTCGTCGCGCCCGCGTCGCCACAGCGCGTGTCCTCGCTCCGGCGACGAGGCCCGCACCTCGGCGTACAGCTCGGTGACTGCGCGCCGCCAGGCGAGCAGGTCCAGCGTCATCCGTGCGGGAGCTGGTCGAGCAGCCGCAGCCACACCTCCGTCTGCGTCGGGTAGCTCGCGACGGCGTGCCACAGCCGCTTCAGCGGGACCTCGCCGACGATCGCCACGGTCGCGGCGTGCACCATCTCGGTGACCCCCGGCCCGAAGAAGGTGGCGCCGACGAGCCGGTCGCCGCTCACCACCAGCTGCGCCCAGCCGGGGTTGTCGTCGACGTACAGCGAGCCGCCCGCGGTGTGGCCCAGCTCGTAGGACACCGTCGTGACGTCGAGGCCGCGCTCGCGGGCGGCCCGCTCGGTGAGGCCGACCGAGGCGACCGGCGGGTCGGAGAAGACCACCTGCGGTACGACGTCGTGGTCGGCGGTGGCGGCGTGCTCCGTCCACGCGCCTGTCACCTCGCGCCCCTGCGCCCGCGCGGCGATGACGCTGCCGGCGACGCGGGCCTGGTACTTGCCCATGTGCGTGAGCAGCGCCCGGTGGTTGACGTCGCCGGCGGCGTAGAGCCAGTCGAAGCCCTCGACCAGCAGGGTGTCGTCGGTCCTCAGCCACTCGCCGGGCTGCAGGCCGACGGTCTCCAGCCCGAGGTCGCCGGTGTTGGCCTGGCGGCCCGCCGCCACCAGCACCTCGTCCGCCTCGACGGTGCTGCCGTCGTCGAGGGTGACCGTGACCGTGCTGCTGCGCGCCACGCGCGAGACCGTGACGCCCGTGCGCACGTCGACCCCCGCTGCGCGCAACCGCGCCGTCACGCGGTCGCCCGCCTCCGGCTCGTGCTGGGCCAGCACGCGCTGACCGCGCTCGATCAGCGTCACCTGCGAGCCGAGGGCCTGCCAGGCGAACGCCATCTCCACGCCCACGACACCAGCGCCGAGCACCGCCAGCCGGGCCGGCGCGCTCGACGCGCTGGTCGCCTGCTTCGCCACCCAGGGCGTCGCCTCGGCCAGTCCCTCGACGGCGGGGACCGCGGCGGACGACCCCGTCGCGACGACGACGGCATGGCGCGCGGTCAGCGTGACGCCGTCCACGTCGACCTGCTTGCTCCCGGCGAGGCGGGCGTGACCGCGCACCAGCGCCAGGCCGGTGTCGTGGACCCAGGTCACCTGGCTCGCGTCGTCCCAGTGGCTGGTGAAGGCGTCCCGCCTGGCGAGGACGGCCTGGACGTCGAGTGCGCCGACGCTCAGGCCCGGCATCGCCGCCGCTTCGGAGCGCAGCTCCACCGGGCGGAGCAGGGCCTTGCTCGGCATGCACGCCCAGTAGGAGCACTCGCCGCCGACCAGCGCCGACTCGACCAGCACGACGCTGAGCCCGCCGCGGTGGGCGTAGTCGGCGACGTTCTCCCCGGTCGAGCCGGCACCGATGACGATGACGTCGAAGGTGGTCTCACTCAGGTCGCTCGCGCGGTGGTCGTGCGCCACGGCAGCTCCTCGCAGGACGGGAGGGAAGTCCTCCCGATGACCCAACCACACCGATCTGGCCGCCCCCTGAGGCACCTCGTCCCCAGGTGGGCAACAATCACGGAGGACCGACCCGCAGCACGAAGGAGCACGTGTGGCCACCGACGGCACGGACAGCACCGACCGCCCTGAGCAGCCGACGCCCGCGCGGCCCCGTCGCGGCCGCACCGCCGCCGAGCAGCGCGCCGCAGCCGCCGCCGAGGCCGCCGCGCCGGCGACCCCTGCGGAGCCGATGGGTGCCGAGACGCCCGCGGTCGAGACCGCGGCCACCGGGAAGCCGGCCGTGAAGCGGGCGCCTCTCAAGCGGACCGCCAACAAGGCCGCCCCCGCCGAGGCCCCTCCGCCGGCCGAGGCTCCCGCGAAGAAGGCCGCCAAGAAGGCGGCGAAGACGGCCGCCAAGGCTCCCGCGAGCCCGCCGCCGGCCGAGCCTCCGAAGGCGGAGCC
>CAMLIA010000025.1 GCA_946479905.1 uncultured Frankiales bacterium
CCGTCGGCCGCCAGCACCTGCTGCGTGGTGCTCGCGCCGAGCCGCGCAGGGAGCTCGATGTCCTCCCCGCCCGACTGGCTGACGACGGCCGCGAGCGTCTGGGCCTGCTGGGTCAGGGACACGTCGATGTCGTGCACCTGCGCCCGCAGCAGGAAGATGACGAACAGCACGCTGCCGAGGCCGACCGCGACGGCGACCGAGCCGGCGGCCACCAGCGCGGCACGTACCCGGACCCCAGACCACCGCCGCCAGCGCCGCACCCCGCGAGCGTAGGCCGCCGACCGGTCAGTGCTTGTACATCAGCGAACCGGGCGTGGTGAGGTCCTCGCCCGTCTCCAGCCAGGTCTTGAGGCCGGAGAGGATCATCGGCCACCCGCCGAAGACCTGCGGGTTGCAGCCCTCCCGCAGCTGGTCGTGAGTGAGCGTGAGGCAGCACGAGGCGTCGTCGCCCGTGCCGACCTGGCTGATCTCCCACGTCACGCGGCTGGTGCCCTCGGCCGCGACCTCGTCGCTCCAGGCCGCCCGCAGCGTGTGGACGAGCCGGCGCGGAGGGTCGGCCTCGAGCACCTCGCCGTCGCCGAGGAAGCTCGGGCGCTCCTCGTTGCCGAGCAGGATGGTGCTGCCGGGCTGCCAGTCGGAGGCGACGGTGACGCCGAACTGGAAGTGCCGGCGGATCTCGGGAGACGTGATCGCCTCCCAGAGCCGCTCGGGCGTCGTCTTGATGTAGATCTCGTACACCTTCTCCATGGCGGTGCTCTCCAGTTCTGCCTTCAGGCTCGACAGCCCTGCGACCCAGGGCTCGGTGTACTTGCTGACCCACCTGTCGTGGAGCAGCCGGATCGGGACGGCGTTGAGGAAGTGCAGCTTCTCCCGGCCCCGCCGCTTCGTGACGACGAGGCCGGCCTCCTCCAGGACCTTCAGGTGCTTCATGACACCGAAGCGGCTCATGGCGAACCGCTCCTCGAGGGCACCGAGGGTCTGGCCGTCCGTGCGGAAGAGCTCGTCGAGCAGGGCGCGCCGCGTCGGGTCGGCCAGTGCTCGGAAGACCTCGTCCACGCAGGGAAAATAGGTGACCAGATGGTCACATGTCAAGCGCCGGTGAGGTCCCGCCGGCTGAAGCCCGCGACACCGAGCACGCCGAGGGCGACGGCCAGGGCGAGCATCACGAGGCCGGAGGTCAGGGCGTAGGGGTCGACGGGCACCACCGCGAGGTGCTGGAAGGGCGAGAGGTCGCGGACCCACATCGGCAGCTCCAGCGCCTTGCCGAGCACCGGGAGCAGGTAGCCGACGCCGGCGGCGCTCGCCGACGCGACCACGGTGACGCGCGGCCGGGTGCCCAGCAGCAGCACCGCGACCGCGAGGAACAGCAGTGCGAGCGGGACGGTGTTCCACGTCGCGGCGACCGCTTGCCCGAGGCTCAGCTCGGCACCGGCCACCGCTCCCCCGGCCCACATGCTGAGCCCGGTCGTGGTAGCGAGCAGCATCACCTCGCCGACGGCCAGCAGCAGCTGCCCACCCAGCCAGGTGCGCCGCAGCAGCGGCCGGACGAGCAGCAGGTCCGCCCTGCCCGAGTCCTCCTCGGTGCGGGCCGCCCCCATCCGCCAGCACGCGAACAGCGCGAACGCCAGTCCGAACATCACGCTCATGAAGCCGACCATGCCGGTGCTGATGTCCTCGACGTCGATGCCGTAGGTCGTCAGCACCTTGCGCATGTCGGGGTCCTTCAGGACGTAGTCGACCAGCGTCGGCAGCATCGACCCGATGAGCGCGGCGTAGACGGCCAGTCCGAGCACCCACGCCGCCAGCACCCCCCGGCTGCACCGCAGCGCGAACGCGAGCGACGACCCGAGCAGCCGCTCGTGCGGCGGGTGGCTCTCGCGGCTCGCCAGGATCGCGCCACCGGTGTCGCGCCGGGTGCGCAGCGCGGCGCACAGCACCGCGAGCACGACCGGGGTGCCGAGCAGCAGCGCGAGCGCCGTCCCGCTCGTCGGCCCGAACGCCCGCAGGTTGTCCATCCAGCCGTACGGCGTCAGCCAGCGCATCCAGGCCACCGTGTCGTCGCTGTTGGCCACCATCCGGAGCAGGTAGACCACGGCAACCATCCCGGTGGCAGCCCCTACCGCTCGGCGACGCACGTCGAACAGCTGCGCTGCCAGTGCGCTGAGGCAGGCCGCCACCGCCACGAAGCCCGCCAGCCCGACGCTGAAGACCGCAGCTCCGCCGGCAGGTACGCCGAAGGCGACCAGACCGGCACCGCAGGCGGCGCTGAACAGCACCCCCATCGACCCGACCGTCGCCAGCTGCAGCAGCAGCAGCCGGGGCGCCGAGACCGGAGCCGTCAGCACCAGCGCGGCCCGGTCGGTCTCCTCGTCGCCTCGGGTGAGGCGGAGCACTGCGAGCAGCGCCCAGATCGCCGCGACCGTCTCGAGGAACCACCCGCCGTCCCACGCGACGAAGCCGCCGGTGGTGTCGACCTCGTGCGCCAGGCCCTGCAGCATCCGGACCGCAGGGTTGTCCTGGAAGGCGGCCAGGTGCGCCCGGGACGCGGCGGTCGGGTAGCTCTGCTGGTAGCTCACGACCTCCAGCGCGACGTAGGCCGCACCGACGGCGGCGAGCACGATCCCGCCCCGCCGGACCAGTCGCGTCGACAGGGCGAGCGCACCTCGCGCTGCCGTCGCCGTGGCTGTCGTCATGGCTGCGGAGCGCTCGCGTCGGTGTCCTCGTAGAAGGTCAGGAAGATCTCCTCGAGGCTCGGCTCGTGGCTGCGCAGCTTCGTGACGCCTGCGTCGGCCAGGGCACGCAGCGCGGGCACCGGTGACCCGGTGACGGTGAGCCTGACGGTGTGGTCCTGCTGCTCCACGTGCGTCACCCCGCTGACGTGGCACAGCTGCGGCAGCTTGCCCGTGAAGGTCGCCTCGAGCTCCGTCGCGGCGAGCCCGCGCAGGTCCTCCAGCGCGGCCACCTCGACCAGCCGGCCCGACCGCAGGATGGCGACGCGGTGGCACAGGTCCTCGACCTCGTCGAGGATGTGGGAGGACAGGAACACGGTCTGACCGCGGTCTGCTGCCTCGCGCGCGATCAGCTGGAACTCCGCCTCCATCAACGGGTCCAGGCCGGCCGTCGGCTCGTCGAGGAGCAGGACGTCGGGACGGGTCATGAAGGCCGCGACCAGGGCGACCTTCTGGCGGTTGCCCTTGGAGTACGACCTGGCACGCAGGCTGACGTCGAGCTTGAAGCGCTCGACCAGCTCGTCCCGGAACGGCACGTCGACCCGGCCGGACAGGTTGCCGAGCAGCGTCAGCGTCTCGGCGCCGGTGAGCTGCGGCCAGAGGGCGACGTCGCCGGGGACGTGGGCCAGGTGCCGGTGCGCCCGGGCGACGTCGGTGGTCGGGATGCCCATCACCGTGGCGGATCCTGAGGTGGCCCGCAGCAGCCCGAGCAGCAGCCGGATCGTCGTCGACTTGCCCGCGCCGTTCGGGCCGAGGAAGCCGAACACCTCGCCCTGCTCCACCGTCAGGTCGAGGCCGTCGAGCGCCAGGGTCGACCCGAACCGCTTCGTGAGCCCTTCAGCCCGGATCGCCGGCACGCCCATGTCCGCCTCCTGTCTGCACCGACGCTAGGAGCCGCCGGTCCCGGTGGCGAGGGACCAACGGCCCCCGCCGCCAGGCCCCTCGTCGCCCCTGCACGCGGGGCGGGCCCGGCTCAGTCGTCCCAGAAGGCGAGGTACGACCTGTGCAGCCAGTCGTTCAGCCACGGCTCGTCCGGCTCGGCGGGGAGCGGCGAAGTCACCTGCAGGCGGATCAGCGCCGCCTCCAGCGCGTCCGCCCACTCGAGGACCCGCGCCAGGTCCCACCTGCCCCGGCGCACCTCGCGCAGCGCCGTCAGCTCGGGCTCCGGGACGGGCAGCGTGATGCGGCCGGTGCTGAGGTACTCGATGCCCTGCAGGCCCAGCCGCAGGGCATGCGTGGCGAACGTGGGGTCGTACCCGCACCCGGCGACCAGGTCCGGGCGGTCGGTGATGGCCCGGCGCTGGCTGGTCATGTAGCCGAGGAACCGGTCGGCCGCGCGGCGCGACGCGATCCGGTCGGCGTTGGCCCGCAGCTCGCGCCCGGCGTCGGTGCTGGTGACGATGCCGGACTCGGGGACGAAGAGCGGCAGCAGGACCGTCGCGTTGCCCTGCATGGCGAGCCGCACCCACTTGCGGGCCGAGTAGATGATGAGGTCGAGGTCGCCTGCCCCGGACCGCTCGGCGCGGCCGCGCTCGCGCTCCCAGGCGGAGTGGTACTCGTACTGCTCGAACCGGGTCCGTGCCGGCTCGGCACCGACCTGACCGGGCACCAGCGCGACGCCCGTGACGTGCTCGCGCGGCTCCAGGCACAGCCCCACCTCGTCCCGGTCGTCCTGGTCCTCGACGGCGGTCCCGTGCACGCCGCCGCCGACCCGGACCCGCAGCACCGTGCCGCGCAGCGCCAGCTCGCGCGCCTCGTCCGAGGAGTGCGGGGGGTACGGCCCTGGCGTCACGGCCCCGATCGTGCCCTGACGCAGGCCACTGCGTCAGGGCTTTCGACCGGCCTCGGGACGCTGTCAGCCCGGCTGGCTGGACGTGCCTGCCGGCGGCGGGGCGCCGGGCCCCGGTCCGTGCGGGCCACCCATGGGCCGACCACCGGGGCCGCACTGACGCTCGCCGGTGACGGCGAAGCCCTTGTCCAGCAGCACCGTCGTGTGCGTGCCGTCGGCCTTGGTGATGTGCGCCTCGAAGGTCCCGTCACCGTCGGTCTCGGCCCGCATGAGGGTCGCGCCGGGGTACTTCGCGAGCACCGCGGCCTTGACCTTGGCGAGGGTGTCACCGGTCAGGGGCGTCTCGGCCGGCCCGCCCCGGTGCCCGCCGCGCGGACCGCGCTCCTCACCGGTGACGGTGAAGCTCTTGTCCACCTCCACCGTCGCGGGCGTGCCGTCGGCCTTCCTGATGTGCGCCTCGTAGCCGCCGTCGCCGTCGGTCTCGACGCGCATGAAGGTCGCGCCGGGGTACTTCGCGAGCACCGCGGCCTTGACCTTCGCGAGCGTGTCGCCGGTGAGCAGCGTCTCGTCGGAGGGCCGTGGCATGCCGGGATCGCCCGGGTTCGGGCTGGTCGGCTTCGCGGACGCGCCGGGCGTGGGGGTGCTGTCGGCGGCGTGGGCGGCCATCCCGCTCGCCAGGACCCCTCCGGCGACGAGACCGGCGGCGAGGAGACCGGCAGCGCTGCCGTACGTGCGCACCTTGCTGGTGGACATGGGACGTTCCTCTCGGTTGGTCGTGCCCCTCCACCGTCGGGCGCCAACCTGGGACGGACCTGTCACCAGCCTGTGAGTCCGAGGCGCCTCAGGCGAGCGCCACCTGGTCGCGTCCCGCCTCCTTGGCCCGGTAGAGCGCGGCGTCGGCCGCCTGCGTCACGGTCTCGAAGTCCGCCAGGGTCCCGGTCGCGGCACCGGCGCTCACCGTGACGGCCAGCGGCGAGGGGACTCCTGCCACCAGCGGCGAGCCACCCACCGCCACCCGCATCGCCTCCGCCAGCGACGCCACCTTCGGCACCTGCAGCGTCATGGCGAGGAACTCCTCGCCGCCCCAGCGCACCACGGTCGCCTCGTCCCCGACCGCGGCCACCAGCCGGCGGGCCACGATGGCGAGGACGGCGTCCCCGGTGGCGTGGCCGTGGGTGTCGTTCACCTGCTTGAAGTGGTCGATGTCCAGCAGCACCACACCGACGGGCACGTCCGGGCCGTGGGCGGACGACAGCTGGTCCCGGTGCTCCTGCAGCTGGCGGCGGTTCCCCAGCCCGGTGAGGGCGTCCGTGCTGCTCAGCTCCCCGAGCTCCTTGGCCCGCTGGCGGAGCCGGACCTCCCGGTCGCGCTTGCGCAGCGCGGTGCTGACCCGGGCGACGAGCTCGGTCGGGTCGCAGGGCTTCTTGAGGTAGTCCTCCGCTCCCAGCTCCAGGCCCTCCGCCACGTCGGTGCCACCGGTCCGCGCGGTGAGGAACAGCACGGGGAGGTCGCGCAGCTCGGGCTCGTCCTGCATCCGCCGCAACGTGGCCAGGCCGTCGAGGACGGGCATGTCGACGTCGAGCAGGACGAGGTCGACGTGCTCGCTGCGGCAGGCGGCGAGACCCTCCTCCCCGTCGGCTGCCTCGAGCACGACGTACCCCGCCGTCTCGAGGCCGCGGCGCAGGATGCGCCGGGTCGTGCTCGAGTCGTCCACGACAAGCACCGTCGCGACGTGCACCCGGTCCGGGCCACGGCGGTCCAGCGGCGTCTCGGTCATCCCTCGGCCGTGACCCGCTCGAGCAGGGTCACCGTCAGGGGCGAGCCCTCGCAGGTGAAGGAGACGGTCGTGACGGGACGGGTGCCCACGACGCTGATCTCGTAGTCGGCACCGAACGCCACGGTCGGCAGCGAGATCCGGGAGGGCTCCGGCAGCAGCGCCTTCACGTTGCCGGCGAGCATGTTCGTCAGCTCACCCATCGCGTCCCGGACGTCGTCCGACGACGGCGTCGCCTCGGCCTGGAACAGCACCGACGTGAGGCGGGCCGCCAGCGCCTGCGGGCACTGCAGCATGACGGCGCCCTCCCACGCGCCGTCGATGTGCACGGCACCGGTCAGCGCCGGGTCCGTCCCGAGGATGCCGCCGCTGCCGGCCTCGAGCGGCAGGGCGAACATCGTCTCCCAGATGCTCTGCGCGATCTCGGTGATGTCGGCCTGCATCGTCACGAGGGTCCTCCGGCCTTCGTGGGGCGGTAGAACGACGTCCGTCCCACCTGCACCCTTTCCCATCCGTCATCGAGACCGTACGTGGTCTCCGCACCGCCCAGGAACAGCACACCACCGGGCGCGAGGACCCGGCTCACCTGGGCCAGCACCTGCCGCTTGGCGTCCACGTCGAAGTAGATGAGCACGTTGCGGAGCAGCACCACGTCCATCTGCGGCAGCGACGGCCAGGGGCGCGCGAGGTTCAGCTGCCGGAACTCCACGCGGCCGCGCAGCTCGTCCTTGACGTGGTACTCCGCACCGGAGCGCTCGAACCAGCGGACGAGCTTCGCTGCCGGCAGTCCGCGGTTGACCTCGAGCTGGCTGAAGCGCCCGGCCGCGGCGCGGGCGAGCACGTCGCGGGACAGGTCGGTGGCGAGGATCGTCACGTCCGGCACGTGGGAGAAGTGCTCGGCGACCAGCATGGCCAGGCTGTACGCCTCCTGTCCGGTCGAGGCGGCTGCGGACCACAGCCGCAGCCGCCGGCCGTGGTTGGCGGCGATGGCAGCCGGCAGCACGGTGTCACGCAGCGCCTCGAAGGGGTGCACGTCGCGGAAGAAGGAGGTCTCGTTCGTGGTCATCGCCTGGACCACGTCGTCGCGCAGCGACGCCGACGCTCCCGGCAGCCGGTCGATGAGCGCGGCCACCGACGACAGGCCCTCTCGCTCGGCGACCGGCGCCAGTCGTGCCTCGACGAGGTACTCCTTGCCGGGGCTGAGCGAGATGGCGCTCTCGACGCGCACGAGCTGCTGCACGTAGGCGAACGCCGCCGGGGTCAGGGCCACCGTCAGCGCCCGGCTGCCACGCGGCGCGTGATCTCGGGACCCAGCTCGTCCAGGGGCAGCTGGGCATCGGCGAGGCCCGCCTCGACGACCGCGAGCGGCATGCTGGCGATGACGGCCGTCGCCGGGTCCTGCACGAGGACGTGCCCGCCCGCCTCCCGGACCGCCGCGCAGCCGCGCAGGGCGTCCCGACCCATGCCGGTGAGCACGACGCCGAGCACGCCGCCTCCGTAGACCTCCGCGGCGGTGCGGAACAGCACGTCGGCGGCGGGACGGCAGAAGTTCTCCGGCGGGCCGTCGTCCAGCGCCAGCCGGACGCACCCGTCCTCCTCCACCACCGCGAGGTGCCGGCCCCCCTGGGCGAGGTACACGTGCCCGGGGCGCAGCTGCTCCCCGTCGACCGCCTCGCTCACGGCTATCGGCGCGGACCGGTCGAGCCGCTGGGCGAGCAGCCGCGTGAACACCGGAGGCATGTGCTGCACGACCAGCACCGGCACCCGCAGGGCAGCGGGCAGGCCACGGACCAGCCGGTCCAGCGCGTCCGGCCCGCCCGTGGACACGCCCACCACCACGGCTGCGACCTTCGACGCCTTCGGCCGGCGGACCGGTTCCGCCGGCACGGCGGCCCGGCGCGGGGCGGCGAGCTCGAGCAGCAGCGGCGCGAGCCGCTCCGCGACGTAGGCCTCGGCATCGGTGAGCGAGCTCTCGCTGGGCTTGACGACGAAGTCGGTGGCGCCGAGGGACATGGCCTGCAGCGTCTGCTGCGCGAGCCGCTCGTCGATGTGGCTGAACAGGACGACGGGAAGGTCGGGTGCGATCCGGCGGATCTCGGTGAGGGTGCCGAACCCGTCGAGCTCCGGCATCTCGACGTCGAGCACGACCGCGTCCGGCCGCAGCGACGCGACCTTGGCCAGACCGAGCCGGCCGTTGGTGGCGGAACCGGCGACCGCGATGCCGGGGTACCGCTCGAGCGCTCGTACGACGATGCGCCGCAGCACCACGGAGTCGTCGACGACCAGCACCCGGACGTCCTGCGCCGGTCGCCCGGCGGTCATCAGAGCTCGAACCCCAGCATCATCAGCTTGTCGAGGATGGCTTCCTTGCTGAACGGCTTCATGACGTACTCGTCCGCGCCCGAGTCCAGGGCCCGGATCACCTGCGGCATCTCGGTCTCCGTGGTCACCATCACGATCTTCGCCGGGCAGGAGTAGGGAGGCCGGCGGACCGCCTCGAGGAACTCGATGCCGGTCATGGTGGGCATGTTCCAGTCGACGAGGATCAGCTCGGGCGACAGGCCCTCGTCGAGCAGCGCCAGGGCCTGTGACCCGTCTCCGGCCTCGGACACGTCGAACCCGAGGTCCCGGAGCATGCGCCCGAGGATGAGCCGCATCGCGCGGGAGTCGTCGATGACGAGGGACTGCAAGGCGTCTGCTCCTAGGTCCGGGCTCTACAGGGCGAGCACGAGATCGGGATCGAGCACGAGAAGCAGCGCCGACTCCAGCTGGTAGGCGCCGGTCACGAGCCTACGGAGGGCCGGCGCGACCGTCTCCGGCACGTCCTCCCGCGCCGTGTCCGGGACGGGCAGCACGTCGCCCATCTCGTCCACGACGAGACTGGCCGGCTCGCCGTCCGCGGAGACCACGACGTGCACGCGTGACCGCCCCTCAGGAGGGGGTGGGAGGCCGAGCGACTCCCTGACGTCGACGGCGACGACGATCCTGCCCCGCAGGTTGATCAGGCCGCTCACCTCGGTCGGGGCGAGCGGCACCGGGACGACCTGCTCGACGTCGACGACCTCCTCCACGGCAGAGACGGGCAGCCCCAGGAGCAGGTCGCCGACCCGGAAGGTCGCGAGCAGGACCTCGCTCACGAACGCGTTCCGAGGGCGGATGCCGAGACCAGGGCCTCGACGTCGAGCAGCTCCGTGACCCGCCCGTGGACGACGATGCAGGCCTCGACGCCGGGGCGGCTCGCCGGCTGCGGTGGTACGCCAGGCTCCTGGACCATGTCGTCGATCGAGGCGACCACGAAGCCGACCGGTCCGACCGAGGTGTTGCAGACGATGGCGGGCAGCTGGTCGGACTGGCCCTGCACCTGAGGGGCCCGCTCGACCTCGCGCCGCTCGGGCAGCAGGTCGGCCACCCGCACCAGCGGGAGCAGGGCGTCGCGGTACTGCACGACGTCCGCGTCGCCGGAGCGCTCCACGTCCCTCGGGGCGAAGCTCTCGAGCCGCCGGATCGCCGAGATCCGCACCGCCAGCCGGCCGCCGTCAGGGGCCGTGGCCAGGAGCAGACCGGAGGAGGCGGCCGGACCCGCGTCGGTCTCGACGTCGCCGCTCTCAGCGCCCGTCTGGGCGATGCCGCTCGAGGCGGCCACCGCGAGCAGGTCGAGGATGAGGCAGGGGGTGCCGTCACCGAGGACCGTCGCGCCCGCGAAGGCGCCGATCCGTCGCAGCAGCCTGGGGAGCGGCTTGACCACGGCGTCGATGGTGTCGACCACCTCGTCGACGACCACCCCGAAGCGCCGACCGTCGGTCTCGACGAGCACGACGACCAGGCCGGCCCGGTCGGACCTCTCGCTCGCGATCTGCAGCTGCTGGCCGAGCTCCACGAGCGGGACGAGGCGGCCGCGAAGCCGCAGCAGCCGGGCGCCCTCGACGTCGTCGACGTCGTCTGCGACCTGGGCCGCGTCCAGCTGCACCACCTCCCGGACGTGGACCTGGGGGATCGCGAAGCGCGTCCCCCCGCACCACGTCACGAGGACCGGCATGATGGCCAGCGTCAGCGGCACGTTCAGGCGGAACAGCGAGCCCTGCCCCGGGACGCTGGAGACGTCGACGCTGCCACCGACCTGCTCCACGGCGGCCCGGACGACGTCCATGCCGACACCTCGGCCGGAGACGCTGCTGACCTCCTCGCGCGTCGAGATGCCCGCGCGGAACATCAGGTCGAGGGCTTCCGGCTCCGACAGCGCCGCGGCGGCGTCCTCGGTCAGGACCCCGTCGGCGACAGCCCTGCGGACGAGGCCGGCCGGATCGACCCCCCTCCCGTCGTCGGAGACCTCGACGTGCACGCGCCCGCCCTCGTGGAAGGCACGGATCCGCACCGTCCCCACCGGCGGCTTCCCGGCGGCCACCCGCTCCTCCGGCAGCTCGATGCCGTGGTCGACCGCGTTGCGGACGAGGTGCAGGAGCGGGTCGCGGAGCGCCTCGTTGACGGCCTTGTCGACCCCGACGTCCTCCCCCTCGAGCTCGACCCGGACCTGCTTGCCCAAGGAGGTGGCGAGGTCGCGCGCGATGCGACGGTGCTTGCCCGTGATCGTGCCGATCGGCTGCAGGCGCGCCGTCATGACGCTCGCCTGCAGCTCGCCGGCGACGGCCCGGAGCTCGCGGTACGGAGCCGTCAGCGGGCCGTCGTCGTCCTCCGCGGCGAGCTCGCCGATCCGGTTGCGCGTCAGGACCAGCTCACCGACGAGGTTCATGAGGGTGTCCAGCACCGCCACCTCGACCCGTACCGAGCTCTCCGCCGACGGGAGGGCTGTCGGGTCCTCCCGGGCCGTGGTCGGCGCCTCGGCGGCCGGCGCGGAGAGCGGCGCGGCGACCGTCGGCAGGTAGTGCCGCAGCTCAGCCGTGAGGGCCGTGTGCTCCTCCGCCGGCTCGGCCTTGGTCGTCTCGATCACGCCGAGCACGGTGCGCACGGTGTCCACCAGCCGGAGGAGGGTGGTGGTGAGCTCAGGGGTCAGGGCCAGCTCGTGGCTGCGGAGCGCACCGAGGACGTCCTCGCCGGCGTGCGCCAGGGCCTCCAGCCGGCTCAGGCCCAGGAAGCCGCAGGTGCCCTTGAGGGTGTGCACCACCCGGAAGACCCTGGCCAGCAGCTCGTCGTCGCCCGGTCGGCTCTCCAGCAGCACGAGGTCCCGGTCGAGCTGGTCGAGGTTCTCGCGGCTCTCCTCCAGGAAGGCGAGCAGGATCTCCTCGTCCTCGTTCACCTCTGGCCGCCCCCGGCGGTCTCGAGCCGGAAGCGCCCGACCAGCTCGAGCAGCTCGGTCGACAGCCGGGCGAGCTGCTCGGCCGCGCGATGCGTCTCGTTGGCGCCCTGCGTGGTCGTCCGCGCCGACTCAGCGACCCCGCTGATGTTGCGGGCGATCTCGCCCGAGCCCTGCGCGGCCTCGGTGACGCTGCGCCCGATCTCGTTGGTGGTCGCGGCCTGCTCCTCCACCGCGGCGGCGATGACGGTCTGGATGTCGTTGATCTGCTGGATGATCGCCGTGATCTGGCCGATGGCCTCGACGGCGTCGCGGGTGTCGTCCTGGATCGTGGCGATCTTGCGGCTGATCTCCTCGCTCGACCCTGCCGTCCGCCGGGCGAGCTCCTTGACCTCGCTGGCCACGACGGCGAAGCCCTTGCCGACCTCACCCGCGCGGGCCGCCTCGATGGTGGCGTTCAGGGCGAGCAGGTTGGTCTGCTCGGCGATGGCCGTGATGACCTTGACCACCTCGCCGATCTCGGCGGAGCTGCTGCCGAGGCGGAGCACGGTCGCGTTGGTCGTCTCGGCCGCTGCCACCGCCTGGGCGGCGACCCGGGCGGCCTCGCTGGTGTTCTTGGCGATCTCGCTGATGCTCGCCCCGAGCTCCTCGGCGCCGGCAGCCACGGACTGGACGTTGCCGGACACCTGCTCGGCCGCGGCCGAGACGGCGTCGGACTGCACGGCCGTCTCCTCGGCGGTCGAGCTCATCTGCTGGCTGACCGCGGAGAGCTCCTCCGACGCGGACGACAGCGTCGTCGAGCTCGCCGAGATCCCCGCCACCGTCTGCGACATCCGCTCGAGCGTCTCGTTCAGGGCGACGCCCATCTGGCCGACCTCGTCCTGCGCGTTGTCGTGCAGCCGGCCCCTGAGGTCGCCCGCTGCGACCTCGCGCAGCAGGGAGACCGTACGGCGCAGGGGGCGGGTCAGCGACCGCGTGATGAGGACGGCCAGCACGACGGCGAGCAGCAGGGCCAGCGCCCCGACGGTGAGCGTCACCGTCCGGCTGCGAGCGGACACGTCCGAGGCCCTCTTGATGCTCGCGGCCGCGTCCTTGTTCGTGCGCTTCTCCAGCCGGTCGGCCGCGGCGACGATCCGGTCGAAGAGGGTCAGCTCCTCGCCCAGCACCAGGTCGTTCGCCTGGTCCGCCGCCTTCGTCGTGTGCTGGCGGTAGAGGGCGACGACCTGGTCGTCCACGGTCATGAAGCGGTCGAAGTCCGTGCGCAGCGCGTCGATGTCGCGCTTGTCCTCCGCGGCGACGGAGCTCGCCTGGGCGATGTCGAGCTCGGCACCGAACGCGTGCGCGGAGTCGAGGAAGCGCTTGCGACTCCCCTTGCTGTCATCGATCGGGCTGCCGGGGGACCGGACGGCGTCGAACCCGTACGCGGTCTGCCAGCCGTTGAAGTCGGCGGCGAGGTACTTCAGCTGGGCGACATCGCCCAGCGCACCGATGTCGTGCCCGAGGTCCTTGGCGGACGACTCCTGCCGCGCGCTGCCCCACAACCCGACCACAGCGACGGCGACGAGCAGCAGGGCCACCAGCCCGAAGGCCGCGCCCAGCCGCTGCCCGACGCGAGAGTCCCGCACCCAACCCATCCCGATCTCCTGACGTCGGTCATGGCTTTCCGCCGCAACGTACCGCCGGTGCTGCTGCGCCTCCGGCACGCGACGATCTTCGGCGAGCCGACTCGCGGAGCCCCGCTTCCCGCAGGGGCGGCGGCTCTGCAACGCTGTACCCCGGGACACCCTCCGACGACAGGGAGTGAGCCGGTTGCTGACGGGCGCCACGGCGGCGACGCTGGCCGCTGACGTCCTGCTCCGGACGTCCGCGCTGGTCGTGCTCGTCGATGACCGGGGCCGCATCGTCGACGCCAACCCGGCGACCCTCGCCCTGACGGGGCGCCCCGCCCAGGACGTCGTGGGGCAGGAGGCCGGCACCGCGCTGTGCGCGCCGAAGGAGGCGGTGGAGTTCGTGCGCGTGCTGCGCATGGTGGGCCGCACCGGGGAGGCGCGGGTCCACGAGCACGACCTGCCCAGCCGCCCCGGGGACGACGGGCTGGTGAGGAGCCGGACCAGCATCGCCTGGACGACGGCGCCCGTCCGCGACGACCCGGCCCTGCTGGCCTGCGTCGGGGTCGACGTCAGCGAGGCGCGCTCGGCCGCAGACGACCTGCTCGCCCGGTCCCGGACCGACGACCTGACCGGGCTGGCGAACCGCGCCCACCTGCTGCACAAGCTCGAGAAGATGGCGGGCAGCGGCGCGCTGGTGCTGTTCTGCGACCTCAACGGGTTCAAGGAGGTCAACGACAAGTTCGGTCACGCCGCCGGCGACCGGGTGCTCGTCGAGGTGGCGCGCCGCCTCAAGCTGGCCGTGCGCGGCGAGGACCTGGTCGCGAGGCTCGGCGGGGACGAGTTCGTCGTCCTCGCTCCCCCGCACCCGACGGCGAGCCCGGAGGGGCTGACGCGTCGCGTCATCGGTGCGATGCGACAGCCGATGCTGCTGGGCGACGGCATCGTGGTCGTGGTGGGGGTGTCGGTGGGCACCGCGGAGATGAAGCCGGGCCAGGACCCGCTCACCGTGCTGCAGCACGCGGACGCGCAGATGTACACCGCGAAGTCGCTGCGCGGCACCGGCGCCGGCCGGCGCTCCGAGCCCCCGCGAGCCGACCAGCAGTAACCGTCCGGTACCGGACAGTTGGGCTGGAACCGGGCCGTGTCCGCCCTAGCGTGTGCGCTCCCTCGACACGGAAGTCAGGAGACGACCCATGCCAGAACCCAAGCCAGGACTGCACCTCAAGCTCAACCAGATCCCGCCGATCGGACGACCGGTCCCGATCGTGCAGACGCGGCCGATCGACACCGGCCACGACTTCGTACGCGCCCAGGTCCAGCGGCTCGCACCGCACGCGGAGACCCGCGAGCTGCGCGACGGCCGCGCCGCCTTCTACGACGGCGAGCGCCTCGTCGGCTTCGCCGACCCGACCACAGGGCAGTCGCACCTCGTCCCGCTGCTGGAGGGCCTTCAGCGCGAGAAGACGCTGCGCACCCCGGCGAGCCAGGGCGCCCGGCGGCTCATCGCCGAGGAGGCGCAGCTGTTCGGCGAGGGCTCGCGGGTCCAGGCCGCTGCGCCGATCCAGCTGCTCACCTCGAACATCACCCAGCGCGGGACCCGCACGGACCCTGCCGCGGTGCTCGCCACCGTGAAGCTCAACCGGCAGGTCAACGGCCTGCCGGTGTACGGGCCGGGGTCGAGCGCCTCGGCCTCCTACTCGCGCAACGGGCTCGAGGGCTTCCACCACCGCTGGTCCACGACGCAGGTCAGCCGCGACAAGGTCGAGGCCCTCGCTCCCAAGCTGATCCGCGACCGGCTCGCCGAGCACGTGGGCGACCTGGCGGACACCCGAGCCGTCCACCTGATGGACGCCACCCGGGCCTACTACGACGACGGGTCCGGCACCCTGCAGCCGGTCTACCGCTACCGGGTCAGCACGCCCTCGCCGGACGGCGTGACCGCTCCCGGGATGCTGGTCGGCTACCTGCCGATCGGCGAGCCGGTCGGGATCCTGCCCGCCCTGACGCCGGAGGTGACGGTGTTCCCGACGGAGACCCTCGCGGCCGGCAACGTGCCGACGACGGGGGACATCCGGGTCGGCCGCTACGTCGTCCGCGAGGACAACGCGGGCTGGGTCGCGAGCGCCAACGCCTTCTGGGACAGCCTGAACTTCCCGTTCAGCAGCACCAGGTTCCAGAACGCCCAGTACTACTGGGCGGAGCCGCGGCTGTTCCTCGACGACAAGGACAGCTTCGTCAACGCGGTGCACCTGGCACTGACCGAGGTGCACGGCAACTGGGGGCTGTTCTCGACGTACAAGAACTACGGCGACCTGGTCCACCTCGCCGACATCCCGAGCAGCGGCTACGGCGGCGACGCCGCCGGCCAGCTGGCCTACTGGATCCTGCACTCCTGCGAGGTGATCCCGACCAGCACCGACGAGAAGACCTCGTACGACGTGTGGTGGAACGTCTTCAACGGGCTGCACGCCGCCATGGGCTACCGCACGGAGATGTGGATCAACGACCAGGTCTCGAGCCTGTTCGGGCTGCTGCTGTCCCTCGGCGCCCCCGTGGTGTCCTCCTGGCTGTCGACCGTCATCCACGACAACGACTACCAGAACGGCGACACCTACTACGACGACAACCGGAACATGACGGAGCCGATGGGCCGGCCGTCGGCCATCGCGGTGACCGGCCACGGCGACGACACCGTGACCATGGTGTCCCCGCTGCCCCGGCCCTCCTCGCTCACCGAGTGGTGGTACGACAACTGACCTGACGCGCGACCTGACGCGACCAGGTGACCGCCGCCCTCCCCGCCGCAGCCCGGTGGGGAGGGCGGCATCCGTTCGGGGGGCTCGCGCGAAGGCCCGGTAGCGCGAGTGTTGCGCGTGTGCGACGTTGAGATCGTTACGGGGGGTTCGTCACGGAAGGAGCCCGTTCGTGCAGCTTCGACCCACTCCCGCCGACGAGGTCGCGTCGGGGGGCACCAGCCGGCGACGCTTCCTCACCTACGTGCTGGCCACGCCGACGCTGGCGGTCGCCGCGCCCTGGCTGCTGCCGGACGGTGCGACGGCCGCCACGCCGTCGGGGCCGGAGATCCCCGACCTGTACGACCTCGGTGACTTCCTCATCGACGCGCAGAAGCCGACCGAGGACAAGATGGTGGTCCTCACGGTCGCCCGGAACGGCCTGGTGACCTGTCAGGTGCCGCGCGAGGAGGTCGGGCAGGGCATCACCACGTCGCTGGCCATGATCGTGGCCGACGAGATGGACGTCCCGCTCGAGCACGTGACCGTGACGCTGGCGCCCGCGAGGCCGGAGCTCGTCTGGGCCCAGATCACCGGGGGCAGCAACACCGTCCGCTCGATGTTCGGACCGCTCCGGACGGCCGCGGCGCGGGCCAAGGGGCAGCTGCTCGCGGCGGCCTCGGAGCGGCTCGGGGTGCCCGCCGCGCAGCTGCAGGTGCTGCACGGCGAGGTCGTGGGGGCGGGCCACCGCGTCCCCATCGGGGACCTGGCCGAGCTCGCGGCCCGGCCGGGTCTCGCACCGGCACCCGTCGCGCTCAAGGCCGTCACCGACCTGAAGTACGTCGGGCGCCCCCAGAACCGCAAGGACGCCCGGCTCATGGTCACCGGGGCGTTCAAGTACACGAACGACCACGAGCCGGTGCCCGGGCTGCTCCGTGCGATGGTGCGCCGACCACCGACGCTCAACGGCACCGTGAAGCGCATCCTCAACGCCGCCGAGATCCGCAGGATGCCGGGGGTGCACGGCCTCTACGTCATCCCGACCGGCGTCGCGGTCGTCGCGGACACCTTCGGTCAGGCGCTCGACGCGAAGGAGGCACTGCGGGTCAGCTGGAACCCCGGCACCGTCGACGCGTTCGACAACAAGCGCATCAAGGACTCGCTGCTCGCGGTCCGGACACCCCTGCCACCCGCTCCGCCAGGAGCCACGGTGGTCGAGGGCGAGTTCGACTTCGCCTTCGTCAACCACGCGCCGATGGAGACCAACACAGCGATCGCGGACATCAAGGCGGACCACGGCACCGTGTGGTCGGCCCTGAAGACGCCGATCGTCGCGGCGCAGACCATCGAGGACGACCTGGGACTGCCTCGTGGCTCGGTCACCGCCCACGTGATCCAGAGCGGCGGGTCGTTCGGGCGGCGGCTGTTCTTCGACGGCGCCCTCGAGGCGGCACGCATCAGCAAGGCGGCCGGCAAGCCGGTGAAGCTCATGATGACCCGCGTCGACGACATGCGGCACGGCAGGGCCCGTCCGGCGAGCGTGCACGCCGTCCGCGCGACCGTCGCAGGCGGGGACGTGGTCGCGTTCGAGCACCGGACGGCGTTCTGCGAGACCGACTGGCGGCACGGCCTCGGTGAGATCCTGACCGCGAACGGCACGAACTACGGCGACCCGCCGGGGGTCCCGGTGAGCTTCGGCGGCGACTGGTCGTTCAGCCAGTCGGTCTTCAACCTGACCGTGAAGTCGCCGTACGACTTCGGGCCGACCAGCCACCAGCTCAACGAGTCGAGCGAGCAGTTCCACACCGCGGCGTTCCGCTCGGTCTACTCCCCCAACACCCGGGGCTGCGACGAGATCCTCGTCGACGAGGTCGCAGCGCTGCTGAAGCAGGACCCGGTCGCCTTCCGGATCGCGCACCTGAAGGACCCGCGCTACGTCGCTGTCATGGCGAAGGTCGCCGAGCTCGGCCACTGGGGCAAGAAGCTCCCGAAGGGCGTGGCTCAAGGCGTCGGGTTCCACGCGGAGTACAAGTCGATCACCGCGTGCCTCGTCGAGATCGACGCCCGCAGGAAGACCAAGCCGCGGGTGACCCGGGCAGCGATCGTGGCCGACTACGGCATCCCCATCAACCCGCGCGGCGCCGAGGCCCAGCTGATGGGCGGGCTCTGCGACGGCATCTCCACGGCCCTGCGCGCCGGGCTGCACTTCGACAAGGGGCTGCCCCTGGAGGGGTCGTACTCCCAGTTCCACTACGCCCGGCAGCGGGACTACCCACGCGACGTGAAGATCCACATCATGCCGGCCAACCAGACCGAGCCCGGGGGCGGCGGGGAGCTGGGTGTCGCGGCGGCGTTCGCGGCCGTCGCCAACGCCTACGCCCGCGCGACCGGCACCAGGGTGCGCAGCTTCCCGCTGATCTTCCCCGTCGACTTCAAGCCCTTCCCCAAGGGGACCGGCTCGACCCGCGTCCAGCCGCGCTAGGAGAACCGATGCCCACCTACAGCTTCACCCTCAACGGCAAGAAGGTCTCCGTGAACGCTCCCGGCGACCTGTCGGTGCTCTGGGCGCTGCGCGACAAGCTCGGCGTGACCGGCCCGAAGTACGGCTGCGGCATCAACGTGTGCAAGGCCTGCACCAGCCACCTCGACGGCAAGAAGTTCAACCCGTGCGTGACGAACCTTCGCGACGTCGCCGGCCACGAGGTCACCACCATCGAGGGCCTGGCGCAGAACGGCAGGCTGCACCCCGTCCAGGAGGCGTGGCTCGAGCAGGACGTCGCCCAGTGCGGCTTCTGCCAGCCCGGCCAGATCATGGCCGCGGTCGACCTGCTCCGCCGGACCAAGCACCCCACCGACGCCGACATCGACGCGATCGAGAACGTCTGCCGCTGCGGCTCCTACTTCCGGATCCGCGAGGCGATCAAGTCCGCCGCCGAGAAGCTGCGCAGCCTCGAGGCCGAGGCGAGCACCGCGCCCGCCGCCGTGGTTCCCGACGAGGGACCGCTGCCCGCGACCGGCCTCGCCGGAGGCGCTGCCGTCACCGGCGCCGCCGCGCTCGCCGCGGCGGCGCTCGTCCAGGCCGTCCGGGCCGCCACCGACGGCGAGGGCTGACGTGCAGGAGCTGCGGTCGGTCCTCGGGGCCGGCCGTTTCGCGCTCGCCACCGTCGTGCGGGCCAGCGGCAGCACTCCCCGACCGGTCGGCACGACGATGGCGGTGACGGCGGACGGCGACGTGGTCGGCAGCCTCTCCGGCGGGTGCGTCGAGGCCGCGGTCTACGAGCTGGCGCGTTCCGTCCTCGCCGACGGCGTGCCGCGCGAGGAGACCTTCGGCGTCAGCGACGACGACGCCTTCGCGGTCGGACTGACGTGCGGCGGCACCCTCGAGATCCTCGTCCGCGAAGGGGATCCCGCTCTCCTCGAGCGGTTCCTGGACCTCTCCGAGCCGGTCGCCCTCGCCACCGTCTGCAGCACGGGGGCACAGCTCGTCGTCACGAGCACGGAGGTATGGGGCAGCACCGGATCGTCGGGACTCGACGTCGCTGTGGTCGCCGACGCGCGAGGTGCGCTCGCGGCGGGCCGCACCGTCGTCCGGCACTACGGGGCGGACGGCGAGCGGCGGGTCGACGACTGCGCCGTGCTGCTGCAGGTCTCTGCCCCACCCCCACGCATGCTGGTCTACGGCGCGACCGACTTCGCCCGAGCGCTGGTGCGCGCGGGCGGCTTCCTCGGCTACCGCGTCACCCTCTGCGACGCCCGGCCGGTGTTCGCGACCCCCGCCCGCTTCCCCGAGGCGGACGAGGTCGTGACCAGCTGGCCGTCGGACCACCTGCACGACCAGGTGTCCGCGGGCCTGGTGGACGAGCGCACCGTGATCGCGGTGCTCACCCACGACCCGCGCTTCGACGTACCCCTGCTCGCGGAGGCGCTGCGGTCCGACGCCGGCTACATCGGTGCGATGGGGAGCCGGCGCACGCACGACAGCCGGATCGCCCAGCTGCGCGAGGCAGGCGTCGACGAGACGGCTCTCCTCCGGCTGCACTCACCCATCGGGCTGGACATCGGAGGTCGTACGCCGGAGGAGACCGCGATCTCCATCGCGGCCGAGATCGTCCAGCAGCGCTGGGGAGGCACCGGACGGCCGCTCTCGCGGACCGAGGGCGACATCCACTGGACCGTCGACCTGCCCGCCACCCTGCTCGCGTGACCGTCGCCGGCCTGCTGCTCGCCGCCGGCGCCGGCACCCGGTTGGGACGTCCGAAGGCGCTCGTCGTGGTGGACGGCACCACTCTGCTCGAGCGGGGGATCGCGCTGCTCCGCGACGCGGGGTGCGCACCGGTGGTCGCGGTGCTCGGCGCCGCGGCCGACGAGGCGCAGCGCTTCGCGACGGGCGCCGAGGTGGTCCTCGCCGAGGACTGGGCGCAGGGTCAGGGCTGCTCGCTCAGGGCGGGACTGGCCGCCCTGGCCGGGACCGACGCCGAGACCGTCGTGATCACCCTGGTCGACCAGCCGCTCCTCACACCCGCGGCGATCGCGCGAGTCATCGGCCAGGCCGGTGACGCTGCCGCGGCGGTCGCGACCTACGACGGCAGGCAGGGGCACCCGGTGCTGCTGAGGCGATCGGTCTGGGCCGAGGTCGCCGCGAGCGCCGAGGGTGACGTGGGGGCGCGGGCCTGGCTGCGGGCGCATCCAGACCGCGTCGCGCGGGTGGCCTGCGACGGCCTGGCCCGACCCGACGACATCGACACGACCGCCGACCTGGCGGAGAGCCGCGTGCCCGTGGTCGCCGACTGAGGGGTCAGGCGTCGCCGACGACCACGGGCTGCTGGGTGGAGCGGAGCGGCGCGGTCCGCCCCTGCTCGCGGGTGACCATGAAGGTCTTGGCGCTGTCGGGCGAGCCGTCCAGGCGCAGGTCGTTGATGACGGCGAGCTTGCTCGAGGTCACGTCGAAGGTGCCCACGGCCTTCACGTCGCCGAAGGTCGTCTTCTCCCACAGCACGTAGACGCTGTTGCTCCGGTCGTTGACGTCGACGCCGGTCATGACGAGCGACACCTTCTGGCCGTTGACGATGACCGCTCCCCGCCCACCGTCGCCGGCGAGGTCGATCTTGCGGGCACCGGGCACCAGCAGCGAGGAGACGGTGGAGCTCAGCTGCTTGGCGGCGAGCTGGGCGTCGCGCTCCTGCGAGCTGAGGCCGCGGTTCACGAAGACGAGGGCCGCGACGAGCACGACGGCCGCGGCAGCACCGAGGACGGCGGTCATCATCCGGACCGAGCGGGCACTGCGCCGGGCCCGGGCGGCGTCCAGCGGCAGCGGCGCGGGGAAGGCGCCGCTCCTGCCGGACGAGGCCACACCTGCCCGGATGCCCTCGAGCACCGACGCGGGAGGCGCCTCCGACACGACGTCGTAGGCGAGGTGGCCCAGCGTCTCGGTGTGCTCGGCGACGGCCCGCTGGCACAGCGTGCACTGCGGGAGGTGGGCGAGGAACTGCTGCTCGTCCCCCGGCTCCAGTGCGGAGAGCGCGTAGCCGGCGGCAAGGGCGTCGTACGACGCATGGCTGGTGTGCTGGGCGTTCATGACGCGTCCCTTGGCTGATCGATGGCGACGGCCGTGTCGGGCGTCGGGGTGTCGGGCGCACTCGTCTGGATTCCGTCGAGGCCGCTCTTGAGTCGTTGCATCCCGGTGAGCATCCGGGTCTTGACGGTGCCGAGCGGGGTGCCGGTCAGACCAGCGATCTCGCGCTGCGTGTAGCCCCCGAAGTAGGCGAGCACCAGGGCTTCCCGCTGCGGCTGCGGCAGGGTCTGCATCGCCGCCCGGACGCGCTCACGACGGATGGTGGACCACACCTCCTCGTCGACCTGAGGGACGTCACCCGCCCGGTCGTCGAGCAGCTCGTCGGTCGTGCGCCGCTTGCGGTGGTTCTCCTCCCGCCGGACGGCGTCGACGGCCTTGTGATGGGTCATCGACAGCAGCCAGCTCGAGAAGCCGCCCTTGGCGGGGTCGAACTTGTGGGCGTCGCGCCAGACCGTGAGGAACACCTCCTGCACGACGTCCTGCGCCAGCTGCTCGTCGGCGAGGATCCGGCGGGCGAGCGAGTAGCAGGGCCGGCCGTAGCGCCCGTAGAGCGCCTCGAGCGCGCCGCCGTCCCCCTCGGTCACCCGGGCGACGAGCGCCCTGTCGTCGAGCCCGTCGAGGGTGCCGGCATGGGCCGGTTCCCCTCGGCGCGCGGAGCTCCGCTTGACCCGGGGCATCGTCACAGCTGCTGTCCTCACACCTGGCGTTCGCACGCCAGCGCCGAGCGGATGGGCTCTCGACGCTACTCGTGCGGGTGGTCGTGCGTGTGCTCGTGCAGCAGCCGGCAGGCGAAGTACGCCGTGACGCCCGTGTCCACCCCCTGCGCGTTCAGCTGGCCCGTGAGCACCGGTGCGGCCGGGCAGCTGTGCGCGGCCGGTGCGTGCTCGTGGCCAGGAGCGGCCAGGGCGCTGCTGGTGGCGAACCCCGTCAGGAGGAGCGCCGCCACGGCGGTGGCGGCACCCCGCCGGCCGAGCGCCCGGCGGAGCGCCGACGGGCGGTGCGCGAGGAGGAAGGAGCCGACGACCACCGGCACCTCCAGCGCGCAGCACAGCAGGTCCGCCCGGCCGAGGGGCTCGGGCTCGAACGCCTCGGGCCCCAGCGGCAGGCCGACGGTGCGGCTCATCAGGTAGACGCCGAGGAAGAGCGCGGAGAAGGCTCCGACCACCAGCAGCAGCCGACGCGAGTCCCGCACCGCGAGGAGGGGACCGAGGAGCACCTGCAGGGCCCCAGCGGCGACGAAGCCGACGCCGAGCGGCAGGTACTCCTGCAGGTGCTCCCCCGCGAACGCGAGGTGGATGAGCCCCGCCCCGACCGTGGCGGCCGCCAGGAGCAGTCGCAGGGCGGACCGGTTCGTGAGGGCGCGGGCGGGAGGCGAGGTCATGGCTGAGGCTTCGCGCGAGCGGTCGGATCGGATGGTCCTGAGCGTCGTCATCGAGTGTCGGCGAGATTGCTTGCGCTGCAGGCAATCCGGATCGGCCCCGGCTGCGAAGGCCTGGCCGTGAGCAGATACCGAGCACTCTCCCGACCCTCTCTCGTCGTCGTCGGCATCAGCGCCCTGCTGCTGTCCGGCTGCTCGTCGTCAGGCTCGTCGTCGAAGCCTGCGGACAAGCCAGTCACGAAGGCCGGAGCGACCGTCGACACGTCCCTGCTCGCGTTCGCACCGAAGTCGGTGCACATCTCCAAGGGCGAGACCGTCACCTGGATCGCAGGCGACAACATCGCCCACGTGCTCGTGGAGGGCAGCTACGAGGTCGGCAGCGACGGTCTCCGCACCAAGGAGTCCGACGACAAGGCCTTCAACCTCAAGCTCTCGAAGAAGGGCCAGCAGGTCAGCCACACCTACGACATGGCCGGCACCTTCACCTACTTCTGCACGATCCACCACGGCATGAACGGCAGCGTCACCGTCTCCTGAGCTGCCCCGCACCACCCCTGCACCACCTGCACTGACCCTTGCACGCCCACTCACCGAAAGCGGACCTCTCCCATGCCACGCAACTCGATCAGGATCGCGGCTGTCACCGTCGGCCTCGCCCTCGCGGCGACCGCCTGCGGCTCGAGCAGCAAGACCGCCAGCACCAGCAGCGAGCCGACCATGTCGGCCTCGGCGTCGGCCGCCACCACGGGCCTGGCCGCCACCACCACCAAGGCGGTCGCGCTGCGTGCCGGCCTGACCTACCTGCTGGAGGAGCACGTCCAGCTCGCCGGCATCGCGACGGGCACGGCCCTGGCGAAGAAGGGCAACCTCAACGACCCCGCCGTCAAGGCGGCCGTCGCGGCCCTGGACGCCAACTCGGTCGCGCTGAGCAAGGCCGTCGGCTCGGCGTACCCGAAGGCCGAGGCGCCGTTCCTCGCCTCCTGGCGCCAGCACATCGGCTTCTTCGTCGACTACACCCTCGGCAAGGCGACCAAGAACGCCGCCAAGACCGCCAAGGCCGTCAAGGACCTCGACGGCTACCGCACCGCCTTCGGCCAGCTCATCAACTCCGTCGTCCCGCAGCTGCCGGCCGACGCGGTCGCCGAGGAGCTCAAGCCGCACGTCGCCAGCCTGTTCGCTGCCATCGACGCGCAGGTCGCCGGTGACCCGAAGCAGTTCACCCTGCTGCAGGCCGCGGCGAACCACATGCCGGGCACCGCGGCGATCCTCGCCAGCGGCATCAGCACCAACCTGGGTCTCGGCAAGTCCGACACCCCTTCCGGTGACCTGCGCGCAGGGCTGACCGCACTGCTGACGCAGCACGTCTACGCGGCCGGCATCGCCATCAGCACGGCTGTGTCCAAGGGCGGCAACCTCAAGGACCCGATGGTCGTCGGCGCGGTCAACGCCCTCGACGCGAACTCGGTCGCGCTGAGCAAGGCCGTCGGATCGGCGTACCCGAAGGCCGAGGCGCCGTTCCTCGCCTCCTGGCGCCAGCACATCGGCTTCTTCGTCGACTACACCCTCGGCAAGGCGACCAAGAACGCCGCCAAGACCGCCAAGGCCGAGAAGGACCTGGACGGCTACCGCACCGCCTTCGGCCAGCTCATCAACTCCGTCGTCCCGGAGCTCCCGGCCGACGCCGTCGCCACCGAGCTGAAGCCGCACGTCGCCAGCCTGTTCACCGCCATCAACGCCGTGGTCGCCGGTGACCCGACCGCCTTCAGCAAGCTGCAGACGGCGGCGGGCCACATGCCCGGCACCGCGGCGACGCTGGCCGGTGGCATCGCTCAGAACGCCAAGCTCAGCTGATCGCCTGCCGGCGACGTGCCGGCAACAGGAAGCCCGTGCTCTCGAGCACGGGCTTCCTGGCGTTTGCCGGTCAGCGCCGGGAGGGCACCCCCGCCGGGTCGCGCACGAACTCGCTCATCCGGCGGTAGATGTCGTCGATCCCGTCGTACATGGCGGGCACCGACAGCGACCCGTGCGCGTGGTCCGCCACGTCCATGAGCGCTGCGGGCACACCGGCCTCGAGGAGCCGGGCGGCATAGGCGCAGCCCTCGTCGTGCAGCGGGTCGTGCGCCACGGTGATGACGAGCGCGGGAGCGAGACCGGTGAGGTCCGGAGCCAGCAGCGGGGACGCGTAGGGGTCGGTCGGGTCCGCGTCGCCGAGGTAGGTGCGGGCGCACAGCAGGCAGTCCTCCAGCGAGAGCCCCGGCCCACGCCAGCTGCGGATGCCCTCTCCGGAGACCGTGAGGTCGAGGGCGGGGTAGATGAGCAGCTGACCGGCCAGCGGGGTGCCGCGGTCACGCAGCCGCAGCGCCAGGGCGGCGGCCAGGTTGCCGCCCGCGCTGTCGCCGCCGACCACCAGCCGGCTGTTGTCCCAGCCCTGCGCGAGCAGCCACCCGAGCGCGTCCTCGACGTCGTCGAGCGGTCCGGGGTACCGGTGCTCGGGGGCGAGCCGGTACTCGACCGAGACGACGACGCTGTGCGCCTCCACGGCGAGCCGCCGGCAGAGGTGGTCGCAGGACCGCAACCCGCCCAGGGCGAAGCCGCCGCCGTGGGCGTAGAGAACGGGAGCCGTCGCGCCGTCCGGGGTGTAGACGCGGACGCGGATGCGCTCGCCGTCCCGGGTCGGCACCTCGACGTCGTACGAGGGGACGTCGGGCACCTTCCCGACCATGCGCGGGGACGGGCCGAGGGCGAGCCGCTTCGCGACCGGCATCCGGACGGCCTTCTCGTTGTCGGGGAGCAGCCCGACGGCGGTGAGGGCGCGCATGACGGCGAAGGTCGCCCGCACCTTGCGGCTGAGAGCCATGTGTTCTTCCTAAGGGGTCGGGACCGGGTACGACGGTCCCCGGTAGGTCAGGCAGGAGCAGCTGTCGGTCCAGGCGTAGGCGCGGTAGGTGGATGGTCCGCCGCGCTGGTGGGAGGTCGCGCGCAGGGTGCCGCCGTAGGTCCCCGTCCCGCGGAAGGACGGGAACGCCGCGACGACGCTGTTGATGACCGCCGTCGGGGTCGTGGCACCGGCGGCCAGAGCCCGTGCGTACAGCTCGAGGCCGTCACACGCCTGGTAGCCGGCCATGAAGTCGTTGTACGCCGCCGGGCGCAGGCCGTGCCTGACGAGCCTGGCGACGCACGCCTTCTGCGCGGCGGTCTGCGGGTAGGGCTGGTGCTGCAGGTCGACGTCGACCGAGGGCATCCACCCGAACCCGTGCAGGTGCTTCATCTGGCTCGCGGGGGCGTTCGCCTGCAGGGCCGCGCCACCCACGGCGGTGAGGTACTCCGGCTGGTAGCCCTGGCTCTGCGCGTCCTCCATGAACAGCAGCAGCTCGACAGCCGACCCGAAGACGAGGTTCACGCCCGAGGAGGAGAACTGCAGCTCGGCGCTGCTGATCGCCGAGGCGGCACCCGACACGTCGGACGCACCGCGGGCGCAGTCGCCGACGACGGTCTGGTACTTCACGCCGTGCGCCTTCAGCCACGGCTCGACGTTGCGCGTGTAGGCGCGGTCGCCGTTGGCGCAGGTGTCGACGATCATCCCGAGCTTGGTCTTGCTGTTCAGCAGGCCGGTCCGCAGCGCCCCGTCGAGCGCGGTGAGGTCGAACCCGTCGACGGTGGGGTGACCCGTGGCTGCCAGGGTCGGGAACTGCTGCTGGTCGACGGCGTCGCCGGGCTGGTAGCCGCCGTAGAGGTGCGGCACGTGCGCCTTCGCCAGGCAGCCCTCGAAGGAGGGCAGGAAGACGAAGACGTACCCGATCACCGCCTTGACGTGGTGGTCCTGGGTGAAGGTCGCGCAGACCGCCGCGAACTGGTTCGACCAGTCGCTGCTGGCGGTGTCGGTGGCGCCGAAGACGGGGACGATCTTGTGCCCGGCGAGGCCGCCCTGGGCGTTGTAGTCCGAGACCAGCGCGCTGAACATCGCCTTGTCGGTGTAGGACTGACCGGCGTTGATGCCCAGCGCCTCGGCGTTGCCGACGCTGGTCGTGATGAAGCCGATCTCGATCGGGTCGTGGTTGGCTGCGGCGCCGGTCGTCGAGGTCGGGACCTTCGCGCCGCCGATCGTGCCTGGTGCGCCGGTGCTGCCGCCAGCTGTCGTGCCGATGCCGCCGGCGCCCGTGCCGCTGCCGGACGAGAGGCCGGTGGCCCCGGACGTGGACGAGCCACCGGTCGTGCTGCCGACGGCGCCACCGGCGGTGCCGGGCGACTGCTGCTGCGGGGCCAGCCCGTCGCCCGCGAGGGCCTGGCCCTTCACCTGCACGGTGCTGCCGCAGGCCGTGGCGAGGGCCGCCGTGGCGAGGGCGGCGACGAGGATGCGCCTCATGACGTGGTCTCCAGCGCGTGGTGCCGGGCCAGCAGGGCGACGACCTCGTCGTGCCACTGCGCCGTTCCCTCGTCGAGCCCGGTGAGCCAGCTGCTGCCGTGCACGTGACCGGGTGCGCGGCGCAGCTCCACAGGGACACCCGCGGACGACAGCGCGGCCGCGAACGCCTCGCCCTGGTCGCGCAGCGGGTCGAGCTCGGCCGTCGTGACGATCGCCGGCGGCAGGCCGGTGAGGTCGGCGACGGCGGGGCTGACGTACGGGTGGTCGAGCTCCCCGGCGTACCAGCCGCGGATCATCTCCAGCTGGGCGAGCTCGACGCCGTAGCCGCTCCCGAACAGCCGGGAGCTCTCGTCGGCGGGCATGCGCAGGTCGACAGCCGGGACGTCGAGCCACTGCGCCACGATCCGCGGTCCGCCGCGGTCGCGGGCCATCAGGCAGACCACGGCAGCCAGGTTGCCGCCCGCCGACTCACCGCCCACCGAGATGCTGTCGAAGGTGTCGGTCATCCAGGTGAGGACCTCGTAGACGTCCTCAGGCGCGGCGGGCCACGGGTGCTCGGGCGCCAGCCGGTAGTCGACCGACAGCACGGCCATGCCCAGGCCGGTGGCGAGCTCGCGGGCCATCGGGTCGACGGTGTCGATGCTGCCCATCCACCAGCCGCCGCCGTGCAGGTGCACGTGCAGCGGGCCCGTCTCCGAGCTCGCGGTGGGCAGGTACAGCCGGACCGGCACACCCCCGGGCGAGACGAGGTCGCGCACCTCGTACAGCGGTGCGCAGGGCCGGACGAGGTGCAAGCGGCGCAGCACGCCCTCGTCGCAGAACGCGCGCAGCTCCGGCACGGTCAGGTCGGCCGGCGGCAGCGGCTCCGCAGCCACCGTGGCCAGCAGCTCAGCGATCGCGGGACGTGGATCCGGCATGCAAGACTCCAGTAGTTACTCGTGTAACCAGGCACGATAGAGTGCTGCAGAGCGTTCTGGCAATGGTTCGTGCAGGCTTCCCGGAGGTTTCATGACCGTCACCAGTGCGGACGTCGCCCGCGCGGCCGGCGTCTCACGGGCCACGGTGAGCTACGTGCTGAACGACGCACCCGGGCGCTCGCTGTCGCCGGAGACGCGCGAGAACGTGCTTCGGGTCGCCCGGGAGCTGGGCTACCAGCCCAACCCCCTGGCCCAGTCCCTGAAGCGCGGCCGGAGCAACACCGTGCTCTTCCCGATGGCCGGGACGCCGATGAACCACGTGCTGTCCGCCCTGTTCAGCGCGTGCACGGACGCGCTGGCGCCGCGCGGCCTCTCGCTGGTGCTCGACATGTCCAGCCACGGCGACCCGACCGCGCAGGCCGAGGCGTGGGCAGGTCTCGCGCCCGCGGCCGTGCTCGACCTCGTGCTGCACCACGACGACCCGGCGCTCTCGCGGCTGCGCGCCCGCGGAGTCCCCGTGCTGTCGGCCGCGCCCTCGGGAGAGACGGAGTGGGAGAGCAGCGGCGACCAGTTCGCGAGGGAGCAGCGCCTCGTGCAGGTCCGCCACCTCGCCGGGCGCGGCCACCGGCGGATCCAGTGGGTGGTCCCCCGGACGGTGCCCTCCCCCGTCGACCCGCGCACCGCCCGTCGCCTGGAGGCGGAGACCCGCAGGGAGGCCGCCACGCACGGGGCCAAGCTGCAGGTGCAGCACCTCGATCTCGAGGAGATCGCCCCGGCCGTCGCGGCGTGGGACCCGCTGCCGGACGCCGTCGCCGCGCACAACGACACCTACGCCCTCGCGGTCCTCACCGCGCTCCTCCACCGGGGCGTGCGGGTGCCCGACGACGTCGCCCTGATCGGTGCGGACGACGAGCCCGCCGGGCGCGCCGTGACGCCCGCCCTCACCACGGTCGCGGGCGACTTCTCGGACTTCGCGGAGGCCGTCGCCGACGCGGTCGAGGCCGGGCTCGCCGGCCGCACGAGCCCGCCGCTGCCCGTGCCGCGCGTCGTGCTCATCGAGCGCGCCTCGGGCTGAGGGCTCAGCGCTTGCGGGTCCTGCGCGGCGCGACCAGCCAGCCGATCCAGGTCTCCCCCAGGTGCTCGGCGAAGCGCTCGTCGGTCCAGTCCTGCTGCACGACGAGGCGGTGCCAGAGCACGGTGTCGGTCGTGGCCCAGACCAGCTGACGGCAGGTGAGCTCGTCCACCGCGAGCTGCCCGGTCGCCGCGGCGGCGCGCGCCATGTGCCCGAGGCCCTCCCAGCGCTGCCGGTGCACCTCGGCGAGCATCGCCCGCGCCGACTCGTCGGCGTCGGCCGCGGCCTCGAGCGCCCGCAGGAAGGGGCCGGTACGACGAGCGAGGCCGGTGGCGAAGCGCGCGTGCATCCGCAGCCGGGTCGCGAGATCGGGCTCGGCGGCGAGCTGCACGACCTCCGGACGCTCGTGCAGCAGCACCTCCTCGTCGTCGCCGCCCACCGTGACGTCCCAGACCCGGTGGAGCAGGGTCGGCTTGTTGCGAAAGGCCGCGTAGACCGTCTCGGGCGACACCCCCGCGGCGGCAGCGACCTCCGCCATCGTGGTGCGCGCATAGCCCTGGCCGACGAACAGGTCGTGTGCCGCACGCAGCACGGCCCGGCGGGTGGCCCGCGCCTGCTCCTGACGACGGCTCCCGTCGTACGGCCTCTTGACAGCGTCAGCCATGTTGACTACAACTCCTCTGTACCGAATACAACTTCACTGTATCCAATCATGGGAGCCCGTCATGACCACCACGCCGTTCGACTGGAGCGCCGTCGCCGAGGCCTGGGAAGCGAGCCGTGCCCAGACCGACGCCGCCCAGTCCCCCGTGGCGGACGCGATCGCTTCCGCACTGGCGCCGCGGCCGGGCCAGCGGCTGCTCGAGCTCGGCGCCGGCACCGGCGACCTCGCCCGCCGGCTGGCCGGGCTCGTGCAGCCCGGCGGCAGCGTGCTCGCGACCGACGTGGCCGCCGGCATGGTGGACGTCGCAGCCCGCACCCTCGCCGACGTACCGGGCGCGACCGTGCAGTGGATGGACGCGACCTCGGTGCAGCTCCCGGACGGCTCCGTCGACGCCGTCGCGTTCCAGATGGGCCTGATGTTCGTGCCGGAGCCGACGGCGGCCGCCCGCGAGATCGCCCGGGTGCTGGTGCCCGGCGGCCGGGCCGCCGTCGCGACCTGGGCCGCGCCGGAGCACAACCCGTGGCTCGTCTGCCTCGGCATGGCCGCGGCCATGCAGGGCGTGGTCGCGGGCGGGCCGCCGACCGAGCCGGGTGGGCTGTTCTCGCTGAGCACGGCAGACGCCCTGCGGGACGTGCTGGCGTCCGGTGGCCTGCTGGACGTCCGTGTGCAGGAGGTCCCGATCACCATGGTGTTCCGCGACCCCGACGACTACGCCACGCACCTGTCGAGCATGGCCGGCCCGCTGGCGGCGGCGATCGCGGCCGCCCCCGACAAGGCCCCCGCGGTGCGGGCGACAGCGGCGGAGCTGGTGGGTCAGTACGTCACCCCGGAGGGCGTCGCCGTACCCGGCCTGGCCCTCGTCGCCACGGCCACCCGCTGACCAAGGGCGGGCGACACGCGGGACGTTCGCCCCTTGAGCGCGCCTGGCGGTGACGCGCTAGGAAGCAGGGCATGACGAAGATCAACGGACTGCCCGCGCACGTGCTGCTCGTCCACGCCCTCGTCGTCCTCATCCCGCTGACCGCGGTGGCCGTGGTGGCCGCCGCGGTGCGGCTGCGGTGGCGCGACCGGCTCGGCTCGCTCCCGGTCCTCGCCGCGGCCGCCGTCGTCGTGCTCACGCCGCTCACGACGTCCGCCGGGGAGTGGCTGCAGGATCGCGTGCCGGAGACCGCGCGGGTGCGCCGGCACGTGGACATGGGTGAGCAGCTGCTGCCGTGGGCCATCGGCCTGCTCGTGATCGCGGTGGCGGTCGAGCTGGTACGACGTGACGTGCGGCAGGCGGAGCGGCTGCGCGCCGGGGCCGGACACGTCCTCGTGAACGTGCTGGCCGTGATCGTCGCCCTGGGCGCTGTGGTGACGGTCGTCCGGATCGGCGACTCGGGGGCGCAGGCCGTGTGGCACGACAAGGCCCTCCCCGCCGCGGGCGCTACGCGGTGACGACGTCCGCGGCGGCCTGCAGGCCGAGCTCCTCGATCGAGGCCTCCCGCATCTTGAACTTCTGGACCTTGCCCGTGATGGTCATCGGGAACTCGTCGGTGAACCGGACGTAGCGCGGCACCTTGTAGTGCGCGAGCTTGCCCTGGCACCACTCGCGGAGCTCCTCCGGCGTCAACGCCGAGCCCTCGCTGACCTTGACCCAGGCGCACAGCTCCTCGCCGTACTTGAGGTCCGGCACCCCGACGACCTGCACGTCCACCACGTCGGGGTGCGTGTACAGGAACTCCTCGACCTCGCGCGGGTAGACGTTCTCCCCGCCGCGGATGACCATGTCCTTGCTGCGACCGACGATCGACAGGTAGCCGTCGACGTCCATCACGGCGAGGTCGCCGGTGTGCATGAAGCCGTCGGCGTCGATGGCCTCCGCCGTCTTGGCCGGGTCGTCCCAGTAGCCGAGCATCACGCCGTACCCCGCCGTGCACAGCTCGCCCGTCTCACCGCGCGGGACGACCTCGCCGCTGGTCGGGTCGACGACCTTCACGGTGACGTGCGGGTGGACCCGGCCCACCGTGGACACCCGCCGGTCCAGGCTGTCGTCGGCACGGGTCTGCGTGCTCACCGGCGAGGTCTCGGTCATGCCGTAGCAGATGGTGACCTCGGGCATGAAGACCTGCACCTGCTTCATGACCTCGACAGGGCAGGGCGACCCGGCCATGATCCCGGTGCGCAGCGTGCTGAGGTCCGTGCTGCCGAAGGACGGGTCGGCGAGCTCCGCGATGAACATCGTCGGTACGCCGTACAGCGACGTGCACCTCTCCTGCTGCACCGCGGCGAGGGTGGCCCTCGGGTCGAACGCAGGCGCCGGGATCACGACGCAGGCGCCGTGGGTGAGGGCGCCGAGGTTGCCCATGACCATGCCGAAGCAGTGGTAGAAGGGCACCGGCACGCAGACCCGGTCGGCCTCGGAGTAGCCGCACAGCTCCCCGACGAGGAAGCCGTTGCCGAGGATGTTGCGGTGGCTCAGGGTCGCGCCCTTGGGGAAGCCCGTCGTGCCGCTGGTGTACTGGATGTTGATGGGCTCGTCCGGCTGCAGGCCGCGGTCGGGCAGCGGGCCGCCCTCCTGCGACAGCGCGTGCCACTCCGGCGATCCGAAGAAGACCGCGTCGACGTCGGGTGCCGCCTCCGCGCTCATCGCGACGTAGTCGCTCGTCTTGAACGAGGGTGCCGCGATCAGCAGCTTCACCCCGGCCTGGTTGAGCACGTACGCGAGCTCGTGGGTGCGGTAGGCCGGGTTGATCGTCACCAGGATCGCGCCGAGCCGGGCGGTCGCGTACTGCACCAGCACCCACTCGGCGCAGTTCGGTGACCAGATGCCGACCCGGTCACCCTTCGCGATCCCGCGCGCGACCAGGCCCCGGGCCACCTTGTCGACCGCGTCCGACAGCTCGCGGTAGGTGAAGCGCAGTCCCTGCTCGACGCTGACCAGGGCCTCCCGGTCGCCGTACTGCTCGACGGCGAGGTCGAGGGCGCCCCCGATGGTCGTCGTGGGAAGCGCCGGCGCGTCAGGTCCGGTGTCGATCGACAGGCTGGTCATGAGGTCCTCACGTGGTGGCGTCACGGCACGGCTGGAATCTGACACAGCACCGCCTCGTCGCACCAGCGTCCCGCACGAAGCAAGCGGGTCCGTCCCAGGGAAGACGCCTCGACCTGACCGGAAGTCGGAAGCACAAGGGTGCTCTGACCCCGTCGAGTTTCCGAGTTTCGTGGACAGCTGCCGAACGGCCGCCGGTCCCCGACCGTCCAGGCCTCGACCACCGCGAGCTCGCGGCGAGGGCCCGCCGTCGTCGGGACCTTTGCCTCTTCAGATCGACGCGCGGGCCGGAGGAACCTGAGCACAGGAGGGGTTCACGTCATGCACGCGATCGGCGACCGCCAGACCTACGAGGCGCACGTGTCCGGGTTCTCGTGGAGCGGGGCACGGGCGGAGCTCAGCGCGGGACCGGCCCTGAACATCGCCGCCGTGGCCCTCGACCGGCAGCTCGACGCGGGTCGGGGTGACGTCGTCGCCCTGCGCTGCATCGACCGGCACGGTGGGGTCGTCGACGTCAGCTACCGCGAGCTGCACGAGCA
>CAMLIA010000026.1 GCA_946479905.1 uncultured Frankiales bacterium
GACGGACTCGGCGTCGAGGTGGTTGGTGGGCTCGTCGAGGAGCAGCAGGTCGGGCGCCTCGAGCAGCAGCTTGCAGAGCGCGACGCGGCGCTTCTCACCACCGGACAGGTGCCCGACCGGCTCGTCCGGCGGCGGGCAGCGCAGCGCGTCCATCGCCTGCTCGATGGTGGCGTCGATCTCCCAGCCGTTCTTGGCCTCGATGACGTCCATGAGCGGGCCCTGCTCGGCCAGGATCGCGTCGAAGTCGGCGTCCGGCTCGGCCATCTTCTCGTTGAGGGCGTTGTACTTCGCGATGACGTCCATCAGCTCGCGGACGCCGTCCTCGACGTTCTCCTTGACCGTCTTGGTCTCGTCCAGCTTCGGCTCCTGCATGAGGATGCCGACGCTGTAGCCGGGGCTGAGGCGCGCCTCACCGTTGGACGGCTGGTCGAGCCCGGCCATCATCTTCAGGACGGTCGACTTGCCGGCGCCGTTCGGGCCGAGGACGCCGATCTTGGCGCCCGGGTAGAAGGACAGCGTGACGTCGTCGAGGATCACCTTGTCCCCGACCGCCTTGCGCACCTTCGACATCGAGTACACGAACTCAGCCATGCGCGCCAGCCTAGTGAGGCCGGCGCTCGGCCCCCGTGGGCCGCGATCTTTGTGGGTGGTTCAGGCCCGGGGTGGCGTCACCGCCCGCAAAGTTCGCCGCCGAGGGGCGGGGGGCAGTCGCCGGGGGTGTCGCGGCCGAACAGGGGCGGGAGGTAGCGCAGCACCAGGGCGGACCAGGTCACGTGCGTGATGGTCGACGCCTGGATCCCCCCGGAGGCCCGGCGCTGCAGCGCGAAGACCGTCCCCATGCCGGCGGCGGCGAGGACGAGCGCCGGGTTCTTCGTGGGCACGGTGGCCAGGGTGTACGCCGCCGTGGTGACCGCGACCTGGTGCGGCTCGGGCACCGCGGCGTAGACCGCACCGCGGAAGAAGACCTCCTCCGCCAGGCCGTTGCCGAGCGTCGTCAGGTAGACGGGCAGCAGGTCGCCCTGCTCGGCGAAGGTCAGCACCCGCTGCACGTGCCGCTCGAGGAAGGGGATCCGCTTCGACACCACCCCCCCGGCGTAGAGCCCGGCGAACGCCCCGGCACCCGTCGCGAGCGGCGCGAGGACCGGCCGCTTGAGCTCGCGGCGCACCTGCTGGTGGCCGAGGTGCAGCCGCCCGGAGGCCAGCCCACCGCCCACCCAGGTCGCCGCGGCAAGAGCGGTGTGCGCGTAGAACGCCCGCGAGCCGGGCTTCTGCGCGAAGGTCCGGTTGAGGGCGACGCTGCCGACGACGGCTGTCGTGGCGACCACGCGCTGCCGTCGCCGGAAGGCCTCGTCGCTCTCCTCGTGGTCGCGGGGGACCTTGTGCAGCAGCCCGCTGACCACCCGGTGCGCCAGCGTCATGCGGTGCCCGTCGCGCCCTTCGACACCGCGCGCTCGCGCAGCGCGGTGCGGACCGCGTCGTCGTACCCCATCGGCTCGAACGGGATGACGGCGCGGACGCTGTCGTCACGGACCACCACCTCGTTGCTCATCGAGTCGATGAGGTTGCGCGCCGTGGCGACGTCGACGTCGGTCACGAGGGTGAGCCACCTGGACGACAGCGACGGGGTGAGCAGCGGGACGGGCAGGATCGGCAGCCGGCGCTTCTCGACGGCGGCGACGCGCTGCAGCATCTCGCGGTACGTGAGCACCTCCGGACCGCCGATCTCGTACACCTGCCCCGCGGCGGCCGGGACCTCCAGAACGCCGAGCAGGTAGCGGATCACGTCATCGACGGCGATGGGCTGGCACTTCGTCTCGACCCAGCTCGGCGTGATCATCGCGGGCAGGTGCTCGACGAGCTGACGGGTCAGCTCCCAGGAGATGCCGCCGTGACCGATGACGATCCCGGCGCGCAGGACGGTCACCGGTACGCCGCCGTCGGCCAGCAGCTCCTCGACCTCCCGCCGGCTGCGGAGGTGGGCCGACAGGTCGTCGGACTCGTCGCCGAGCCCGCCGAGGTAGACGATGCGGGACACGCCGGCCTCCGACGCCGCCTTCCCGAACGCGGTCGCCGCCCTCGCGTCCTTGTCCTCGAAGTCGTCGGACGCGAGCGAGTGCACGAGGTAGTAGGCGACGTCGCAGCCCTGCAGCGCCGGCGCCAGCGTCTCCGGCTGCTGCATGTCCGCGGCTGCCGGTGTGCCCGCGCCGCGGTAGTCGTCCGGGCGACGGGTGAGCGCCACCACCTCGTGCCCCGCCGCCTCCAGGGCCGGGCACAGCCGACTGCCGACGAACCCGGACGCACCGGCAACCGCGATCCTCATGCTGGTCACCCTGTCGGGCTGTCCACCGGGCGGCAAGCCGAAACGATCAGGCCGCCTCGGCCACCGCGTCCTGCGTCACAGCCGGCGGGCGGTGGTCGGACACGGCCTCCTCCGGACGGGGCGGCGCGGGCCGCACCACCGACGCGGGCCAGCGGGACAGGTCGAGCCCGATGGAGCTGGCGTCGACGGTGAGCCGGTCCATCTTCGTGACCTCGCCGGTGACCTCGTCCGCCTTGTCCCAGACGCGGTTGTAGAGCTTGCCGCTGACGGTGATCGCGTCCCCCTTGGCGACGGATCGGGCCACGTTGTCGGCCAGCCGGTTCCAGCAGACGACGTCGTACCAGAGCGTGCCGCCGTCCTCCCACTCCTCGCCCTTGCGGATCCGCGGGGTGGTCGCCACGCGCAGGTCGAGGACGTGCGCCCCGTTGGGGGTGATGCGCACCTTCGGGTCGAAGGCGACGTTGCCGGTGAAGCTGATGGTCGGTTCGTTCACGGTCCCTCCGCGGTCCTTGCCCGGCTCGTCCGGCCGGGTCGAGGAGCAGCCTCGGCGATCACCGCGGTCCGCGACGTCCCCGGAACCGGGGCTGTGGAGTGCCACCGGCCCTGTGGATCCCGCGTGTCGCCACGCGCGCAGCGGCTCCCGTGCGACCGTGCGCAGGAGGGGGGAGGGGACGTGGACCGTCGTCAGCTGCTGACCGTGCTCGCCCTCGGCACGCTCAGCGCCTGCGCCCGCCAGCTCTCGGCCGCGCCCGGGCCGCTGCCGGAGCCGGCCCCGCACCCCGAAGGAGCCGACCGGCCGATCGCCCTGCCCGCCGTGCCGACACCGAGCCCGAGCCCGACCGCGAGCCCCACCCCGACGGCCGTGCCCACCACCGAGGCGCCGCTGCTGGCGGAGGTGGTGTCGGAGCTTCCGGAGCCGGCCCGGCTCGCCGGCGCCGTGGCCCTCACCATCGACGACGGCTTCAACGCCGAGACGGTGGCTGCCTACGTGGAGTTCGCGACCGCGACGGGCACCCACCTGACGTTCAACCCGAACGGCATGTACCGACCGATCTGGGACCGGCACGCCGACGCGCTGCGGCCGCTCGTCGAGGCGGGGCAGGTCCAGATCGGCAACCACACCTTCAGCCACAAGGACGTGCGGCGGCTGTCGGACAGCGCCCTCGAGGAGGAGCTGCAGCGCAACGAGGACTGGGTCGCGGAGACGTTCGCGACGACGACCCGCCCGTGGTTCCGGCCGCCGTTCGGCTTCCGGGACGAGCGCACCGACGAGCTCGTCGCCCGCCTGGGATGGACCAAGGTGCTGCTCTGGAACGGCAGCTTCGGCGACAGCGCCCTGCTCACCCGGTCGGTGCTCATGGAGCAGGCCCGGAAGTGGCTGCACCCCGGCACGATCATGCTGGGGCACGCGAACCACCCCACGGTCACCCACCTCTACCCGCAGCTGCTGGAGCTGCTGACCGCGCGCCGGCTCACCCCGCTGACGCTGACGGAGGCCTTCGCCGCCGGAGCCTGAGAGGCTGGTGCGCGTGCTGCTCGCCGACCTCGCCGTCACGTCGACCGCGGTCGCCGGCACCCCCAAGCGCCTGGAGAAGCTCGCGCTGCTGGCCGCGCGGCTGCGGGAGGCCGCGCCGGACGAGATCGCGGTCGTCACGTCGTACCTCTCCGGAGAGCTCCGCCAGCGCCGCACCGGGGTCGGCTGGAAGTCGCTGCAGGGGCTGCCCGCCCCGGCCGCCGAGCCGTCGCTGACCGTGCTCGAGGTGGATGCCGCGTTCGGCGCGCTCAGCTCGCTCTCGGGTGCCGGGTCCACCGCCGCCCGCGCTGCCCTGCTGGCGGACCTGTGGTCGCGGGCGACGTCCGAGGAGCAGCGACTGCTGGCCGGCCTGGTCAGCGGCGAGCTCCGGCAGGGCGCGTCGGCGGGCCTGCTCACGGACGCCGTCGCCCGGGCCGCCGAGCTGCCCCTTCCCTTGGTACGTCGAGCCTTCACGCTGTGCGGCTCGCTCCCCGAGGTGGCGGAGGCCGCGCTCACCGGACGGTCGCTCGCGGACTTCGGCCTCGTGGTCGGCCGCGGACTCGCTCCGATGCTCGCGGCGACGGCGACCGATCTCGACGACGCGCTGGCCAGGATGGCGATGCCGGTGGCCGTCGACTGGAAGCTCGACGGGGTGCGGGTCCAGGCGCACCGTGACGGCTCCGACGTCGTGCTGCTGTCGCGGACCCTGGCCGACATCACCGGCGGGATGCCGGAGGTCGGCGCGGCCGTGCTCGCCCTGCCGGTGACCTCCGTCGTGCTCGACGGCGAGGCCCTCGTCGTGGACGGCGAGGGCCGGCCGCTGCCGTTCCAGGTGACCGCCTCGCGCGCCCTGTCGGTGGCCGGCGCGGGACTCACCCCCTGGTGGTTCGACGTGCTGCACGTCGACGGCCGGGACCTGCTCGACGAGCCGCTGTCGCTGCGGGCGGAGGTGCTGTCGTCGGTCGTGCCCGAGGCGCAACGGGCCCCTCGCGTGATCACGTCGTCCGCCGAGCAGGCGGCGGAGTTCGCGGCCGACGCCCTCGCCAAGGGGCACGAGGGCGTCGTGGTGAAGGCGGTGGACGCGGTGTACGAGTCCGGGCGGCGGGGCGGGGCGTGGCTGAAGGTGAAGCCCCGGCACACCCTGGACCTGGTCGTGCTCGCCGTCGAGCACGGCCACGGGCGCCGGCGCGGGTGGCTGTCCAACCTGCACCTCGGCGCCCGGCACGGGGACGGCTTCGTCATGCTGGGCAAGACCTTCAAGGGCCTGACCGACGAGCTGCTCCGGTGGCAGACCGCCCGCTTCCGCGAGCTCGAGGTCAGCGACGACGGGTGGGTCGTGACCGTCCGGCCCGAGCAGGTCGTCGAGGTCGCGTTCGACGGGGTGCAGGCCTCCACCCGCTACCCGGGCGGCGTGGCGCTGCGGTTCGCCCGGGTGCTGCGCTACCGCGACGACAAGACCGCCGCGGAGGCCGACACCTTGGACGACGTGCTGCGCCTCAGGGCCTGAGGGCCTCGAGCAGGTCGGCCTCGGTGCGCGGCTGGGCGAGCTCGGCGACGAGCGCGCGGATCAGGTCGGTGACGAAGTCGCTGGTCATGGGGGGCTCCTGGGGGTGGCTGGGTGACCTGACCAACGAGGCGGTCGCGGGGACGACCTCACCCGATCAGGTGATCAGGTGAGGTCGGGACCTTCTGCCCTGTTCGGCCGCGGGCGCCCCGCCACAGTCTGGTCGCGGAGTGCTGTGCCGCGCGACGGGAGAGAGCTGTGGAGGGTCTGCACGACCTCAGTCCAGAGGACTGCTGGGAGCTGGTGCGCCAGCACTCCGTGGGTCGAGTGGTGTTCACCGACCGCGCGCTGCCCGCGATCCGGCCCCTCAACTTCACCGTCGACGGGTCGCGCGTGCTCCTGCGGCCGCAGTCCCGGCGGCTCGCCGAGCAGCTCGACGGGCAGGTCGTCGCGTTCGAGGTCGACGAGATCGACGAGGAGGCCAAGGAGGGCTGGAGCGTCGTCATGATGGGCACCGCGCGGCACGTCCGCGACGCCGCGGAGCTCACCCGGCTGGACCGCCTCGCCGAGCCCTCCTGGGTCGGCAGCGATCCCCCGAGCACGGTCGTCATCACCGTGGGGGACCTCACCGGGCGGATCATCAGCCCGGCCGTGACGGTCGGCTGACGTCTCGCCCCTCGGTACGCTGCGGCGTCATCGGCACCCGTAGCTCAGCCGGATAGAGCAACCGCCTTCTAAGCGGTCGGTCGCAGGTTCGAGTCCTGCCGGGTGCGCCTCGTGCGCCTCGACGCGAACCCGTCGCAGCAGGCCTCGCGCCGGGTCAGGCCCGCTGCCCGTCTCCCCCGCGATCGAGGAGCGGGGGAAGGCGAGGCAGGTCGCGCGGACGCGACCCTCGCTGTCCGCGGTCACAGCGACACGCAGCCAGCCAACTGGCAGGGCCCTGCCAGCCCAGGTCCAAGGCCGCAGGCGAGAAAGGAGTCAGCCGGCCAGAGCGGCCTGGCAGACGAGAGGAAGACCGATGAACCGCAACAAGCTCAAGACCTACGGCAGCGTGGGCAGCCTGGTCGCCGCGGGGCTGGTCGGCGGCGCCGTGCTGGCCGGGTCGATGACCGCCAACGCGGCCGGCACCGACGCCAGCACGCCCACGACCACGGCGCCGCCCGCGGCGACGCAGGGCGGCACCGCTCCCACCAACCCCAACCCGGGCGACCTGTCCAAGCCGCAGCGCTCCGACGAGACGCTGCTCACCGGGACGACCGCGGAGAAGGTGCGCGCCGCCGCACTCGCGAAGTACCCCGGCGCGACCGTCCAGCGGGTCGAGACCGACAGCGACGGGGTGTACGAGGCGCACATCGTGTCGGGCGGCAAGCAGCTGATCGTGCAGGTGGGCAAGGACTTCACCGTGACGGGCACCCAGACGATGGGTGCCCGTCCGGGCCCTGGGGCGCCCGGCCGGACCGGCTGACCCCGGGAATGCGGTGGCCCTGAGGTGGTTGTCCCAAGCAAGATCTGGGACAACCACCGAAGGAGCCGCCCGCCGTGTCCGCCACCGAGACCGTCAGCCGGGCCTCGGTCGGACTCAGGTCGGAGCGCGGCCCCGTCCTGGGCGCCATCATGCTCACGACCGCGCTCATCGCCCTGGACAGCACCGTCATCGCGACCGCGGTCCCCACCGTCGTCCGCGACCTGGGTGGCTTCAGCCAGTTCCCCTGGCTGTTCAGCGTCTACCTGCTGACCCAGGCCGTGACCGTCCCGATCTACGGCAAGCTGTCCGACCTGCTCGGCCGCAAGCCGGTGCTGTTCTTCGGTGTCGCCGTCTTCATCGGCGGCTCGCTGCTGTGCGGGTTCGCGTGGTCGATGACGACCCTGATCATCGCGCGGGCGCTGCAGGGGGTGGGTGCCGGCGCCATCATGCCGATGGGGATGACGATCATCGGCGACCTCTACAGCGTCGAGGAGCGCGCGAAGGTCCAGGGCTACATCGCGTCGGTGTGGGGCATCTCGTCCGTCCTCGGTCCGACGATGGGCGGCCTGTTCTCCGAGTACGTCTCCTGGCGCTGGATCTTCTTCATCAACCTCCCGCTCGGCGCGCTGGCCCTCGTCGCCCTGCAGCGCCGCTTCTCCGAGCAGGTCGCCCGCCGGGCGCACCGGATCGACTACCTCGGTGCGACCCTGCTGACGGTCGGGTGCTCGCTGCTGATCCTCGGTCTGCTCGAGGGCGGTACGGCCTGGGCGTGGCGCTCCACGACGAGCGCCGCCGTCCTGGGGGTCGCGCTCGTGGCTCTCGTCGCGTTCGTGCAGGTGGAGCGGCGCGCCGCCGAGCCGGTGCTGCCGCTGTGGGTCTTCCGGCGCCGGGTGCTGGTCGGCGCCAACCTGGTGTCGATGCTGGTCGGTGCCCTGCTGATCGGCATGTCGTCGTACGTCCCGACCTACGTCCAGGGGGTCCTCGGCACCGGTGCGGTCGAAGCCGGCTTCGTCCTCGGTGCCCTGACCATCGGCTGGCCGATCGCGGCGTCGCAGGCGGGCAAGGTCTACCTGCGCATCGGGTTCCGCGACACCGCGTTCATCGGTGTCTCCATCGCCGTCGTGGGCGCGACGTGGACCGCGCTGCTGGTGCAGAGCGCGCCGGTGCTCGAGGTGGCGGCCGCGATGTTCCTGACCGGCATCGGGATGGGGCTGTCCTCCTCGCCCATCGTGGTGGCGGTGCAGTCGGTCGTCGGGTGGGAGCGACGGGGTGTCGTCACGGGCACCAACATGTTCTTCCGGTCGATGGGGTCCGCGGTCGGCGCGGCCGCGTTCGGCGCGATCGCCAACGCGACGCTCGTGCACCGCTTCGCCCACGCGCCGAACGGCGTGCACGTGGAGGGCAAGGGCGTCGACGCGATGACGAAGTACCTCGCGATGCCCGGACCGGTGGCCGACTTCGCCCGCTCGGCGCTCTACGCCGCCTCGCACCACGTCTTCCTGGCGATCGCGGTGGCCACCGCCCTCACGGCCGGCTCGATCGCGCTGATCCCGCGACGGACCTCGGAGCTCGTCTTCGCCGACTGACCCGGTCCGGTCAGAGCTGGCGGAGCGCCCAGCCGCGGTCCCGGACGTTGCGGAAGAGGTCCAGCCCGGTCCTGGCACGCAGCCGGCACAGCTGCACGTCGACGCGACGCGACGGCGCGGTGTCGCCCCAGCACACCCAGTGCAGCTGGTCGCGGCTCCAGACCTTGCGGGGCGCGGCGAGGAACAGGGCGAGCAGCTCGACCTGGCGCGGCGAGAGGTCGAGCTCCTCACCGTGCAGGGTGACGACGTACCCGCTCAGGTCGACGACGAGGCCGCCGGTCTCCAGCGGGGCCGTCAGGTCGACGCCGGCGTCGGCGGCGCGGCCGGCGAAGTCGCGGCCGGTCGGGCCGCTGACCGAGCGGAGCAGGGGGGCCGCGGGTGCGGCCTGTCGGGGCAGGGCTGGCGCGGGGTAGGCCATGGGAGCTCCTCCGGGGTGTCCGTGTGATCTCCTCGAACGCTAGGAATCCCGGGTTTTCAGGAGGTGACCCGTGTGTTTCCTACGGGTTCCCAGGTGCGCACATTCCGTCGCCCCTGCCCGCCGGACGATCAGCGCCGGCGCCGCCGCGTGCTCGTCCCGAAGATCGACCGGCTGATCTCACGGCCTGCCGCGGACGCCGCCGAACGCATGAACGACTTGAAGACCGTGGAGCCGAGCACACCGGCGACCGCGCCTCCCACACCGGCAGCCGCCTCTCCCTTGTGGGAGGGCTTCGGGGCGGGAGCATCGGGAGCGTCCTCGGGAGGGGCGACCTTCGCGAGCAGCTTCTCGTACGCCGACTCCCGGTCCACCGGGGTGCCGTACTCCTTCTGGAGGGGCGACGCGGCGACCAGCGCCTGCTGCTGCGCAGGGTCGAGCTGTGCCATCAGGGACGCGGGCGGGCGCATCCGGGTCCACGCGACCGGCGTCGGTGCGCCGTTGTCCGACAGGATCGTGACGACGGCCTCCCCGATCCCGAGGTTCTGCAGGAGCTCGCCCAGGTCGTCGTACAGCTCGCTCTTCGGGAAGGTGCCGACCGTGGCCTTCAGCGCCTTCGCGTCGTCAGGCGTGAACGCCCGCAGCGCGTGCTGCACCCGGTTGCCGAGCTGGGCGAGCACGTCCGCCGGCACGTCCTTCGGGGTCTGCGTGACGAAGAAGACGCCGACCCCCTTGGAACGGATCAGGCGCACCGTCTGCGCGATCGCGTCGAGGAACGCCTTGGACGCCCCGTCGAAGAGCAGGTGCGCCTCGTCGAAGAAGAACACCAGCTTCGGCTTCTCGACGTCGCCGAGCTCGGGCAGGTCGTGGAAGAGGTCCGCGAGCAGCCACATGAGGAAGGTCGAGAACAGCTGCGGCGACGCTTGCAGCCCCTGCAGCTCCATGATGCTCAGCACGCCGCGACCGTCGGGCATCGTGCGGAGCAGGTCATGGGTGTCGAACTCGGGCTCGCCGAAGAACACGTCACCGCCGCTGTCCTCGAGCCCGATCAGCTCGCGCAGGATGACGCCGGCGGTGGCGGACGACAGGCCCCCGAGCTCCTCCAGGTCGGCCTTGCCCTCGTCGGAGGTGAGGTGCGAGATGACGGCGCGCAGGTCCTTCAGGTCGAGCAGCGGCAGGCCGGCCTTGTCCGCGAAGTGGAAGACCAGCCCGAGCGAGGACTCCTGGGTCTCGTTGAGGCCGAGCACCTTCGAGAGCAGCAGCGGACCGAACGACGTCATGGTTGCCCTGACCGGGACGCCGGTGCCGCCCTGGCCGCCGAGGTTGAGGAACTCCGCCGGGAAGCCGCGGGCCTTCCAGTCGGTCGCGGTGTCCTTCGCCCGCTGCACGACGCGGTCGGACTGCTGCCCGGGCGCGGCCATCCCGCTGACGTCGCCCTTGATGTCGGCGAGGAAGACCGGGACCCCGGCGTCGCTGAGCTGCTCGGCGATCAGCTGCAGGGTCTTGGTCTTCCCTGTGCCGGTGGCACCTGCGACCAACCCGTGCCGGTTGAGCATCGACAGCGGCATCTTGATCGGGATGTCCGGGCGTGCGGCCCCGTCGGCCACGAGCGCGCCCAGGTCGAGGGACGGGGTCGTGAAGGCGTACGCCTTCGCCAGCTTGTCGAGGTCACCAGCCATGCGCCGGACCCTAGCCCTCGTAGGGTGGGCGCTGTGAGCGACCGACTGGTGTGGATCGACTGCGAGATGACCGGGCTCGACCTGGGCTCCGACCTGCTCATCGAGGTCGCCGCCCTGGTCACGGACTCGGAGCTCAACGTCCTCGGGACCGGCGTCGACATCGTCATCGGCGCCTCCGAGGACGAGCTGTCGCGGATGCCGGAGGTCGTCCGCGACATGCACGCCGTGTCGGGGCTCACCGAGCAGGTGCTGCGCTCGTCGGTGACGCTCGAGGAGGCGGAGCAGCAGGTGCTGGCCTACCTGAAGGAGCACGTGGAGCCCGGCAAGGCGCCGCTGTGCGGCAACAGCATCGCGACGGACCGGGGGTTCCTGGCCCGTGACATGAAGGAGCTCGACAGCTTCCTGCACTACCGGATGGTCGACGTCTCCTCCGTCAAGGAGCTGGCCCGTCGCTGGTACCCGCGGGCGTACTTCAACTCCCCGAAGAAGGCCGGCGGCCACCGCGCCCTCGCCGACATCCTCGAGTCGGTGAAGGAGCTGAAGTACTACCGCTCCACCGTGTTCGTGGCGCCGCCCGGCCCCACGAGCGACGAGGCCGCGGCCGCAGCGGCGGCGCTGACCGCGGACTAGTGGACCGGCCCACCTCCCTGCTCAGGGCCTTCGAGCTGGTGGAGGCGGTCCAGGGCGAGGAGCAGGAAGCCGCCGCGGCCGCCATCCCCGCGGCGGAGGCCGCCGCCGCCGCGTGGCCGGACGTGCTGTTCGTGCTCGCCACCGCGCGCACCGTCCACGCGATCGTCCGGCCGGACGGCAGGGACCTGCGCGCACTCACCGAGGACCTGCTCGACCGCGCGCCGCACCCGGCGGCGACCGCCCTCGCCCTGGGCCTGCAGGCGGTCGTCGCCGCAGGCGCCGGCGACGCCGCCGGGCTGCTGTCCCTGACCAGCAGGGCGCTGGCCCTGCTCGACGACGGCAACCTGCCCAGCCGCGAGCGCTGCCTCGCCCTGGTCGTCAACGCCGCGGCCCTCAACACCCTGCGGCTGTGGGAGCTCGTCGACGAGCTGTACGCCGAGGCGCTGGCGGACCCGGTCGCCGCGCGGGAGGCGAGACAGGCCGAGGCCGTCGCGATCAACCGGGTGCTCGTCGGGCTGGAGCACGCGCTCGCCCTGCTCGAGACCGACGAGCCCGTCGAGGCACGGCAGCAGCTGCAGGCCGTCGCCGCGCTCGTCCCCACGGCGCTCGCCGTCGACCTGCGGCCGCTCTGGCGCCGGGACGCCCTCGCCGTGGCCGACGTGGTCCGGCTGCTGCTCGGTGAGCCGACCGCCGTACCCGTCGAGGAGCACGTCGCCGGCCTGGTCGCGGAGGGCGACGTCGAGGTGCTCCCGCACCTGCAGGCCGCGGCCGCGCTGCGTGCCTGGCGGGACCGCGGTGACGCGGCCCCGGCCGAGGCCCTGGACGCCAGGATGTCGACGAGCTCCGGTGCCAAGAGCTTCCCCCTCTGGGTTCGGGCGCAGGTGCTCGCCGAGGCGGCGCCGGGACCGGCAGTGCAGGCGCAGCAGGTCCACGCCCGGCTCGTCGACCGGCTGCTGTGGGAGTCCAGAGCTGCGGTCCTGTCGGCGGCACGGGCACAGATCGAGACCGAGCGCCGCCGGGCCGAGCACGACCGGCTCGCCCGGGCCGTCCACACCGACCCGCTCACCGGGCTGCACAACCGGCGGCGCTTCGACGACTGGCTCGCCCGCCGCCGAAGCGGCCCGACAGCGCTGCTGCTCATCGACCTCGACGGCTTCAAGGCCGTCAACGACGTGTTCGGGCACGCGACGGGCGACGAGGTGCTGCGCCGGATCGGGCTGCTGCTCCGTGCCGCCGTCCGGCCGGGCGACCTGGCCGTGCGGCAAGGCGGTGACGAGTTCGCCCTCGTCGTGCACGACGAGGACCTCACGGCGGAGACCGTGCTGGCCCGCGCCGAGGACGTGGCCCGAGCCGTCCGGGACGAGGACTGGGCGGCCGTCGCGGACGGGCTCGCCGTCGGCGTCAGCATCGGCGCGGCGCTCACCGGTGGCGAGGACCCGGGGCCGGCGCTGTACGCCGCAGCCGACGGCGCGCTCTACCGGGCGAAGCGCGAAGGCGCTCCGCCGGTGCTCGAGATCCTGAGCCGCTAGACTCTCCGGCGGTTCTTGGTGGGTGTAGCTCAGTTGGTAGAGCACCGGGTTGTGATCCCGGTTGTCGCGGGTTCGACCCCCGTCACTCACCCCACGCAGCACCGCCGGTCAGGGGCGACGCCTCGCCCCTGACCGGGTCCCTCAGCGAGTTCCTGAGAGAAGTCGGAACGGCGACGGTGCCCGCACACCCTCGTGCTTCCGAGTTCGGCCGCACCTGCGCGCGGGCGAAGATCGCGCACGGCCCAAGGTGAGGGTTTGCTCCCGGCCGCGGAGGCCGCCCGTGAGCGAACGGGCACGTATCGTGAGAAGTGCCATGGCCAGGGGGGACGTCACGTCACGCGAACGCCTCGTCGGGCTGCTCGCCCTCGGGGCCCTGGCCACGGGTGCGGTGAGCGCCGGTCAGGTGCACCGCACCGAGCGGGCCGAGCCGCGCGCGGCCACCGCGCCCCTGCCCGCAGTGGTGACGACGCCGTCGCCGGCGCCCGTCGCGAAGCCCGCCCCGGCGCCCCGCCGCCCCACGCGGGTGGTGGCCGACCGCCCTGTGCCGCCGGCACCTCCGCGCAGCGGCTGCCCGGTCGTGCACCACGGCGGTGGCGGCGGTGGCACCCGGCCGCTCCCGCCTCCCGCCGTCGCCGAGTCGGCGCTGCCGCCGCCGGTGCCGGTCCGCCACAAGGCGACCGATCTCACCGCCGTGCGCGGCACGGGGCTGTGGGCCACGCCGTTCGGCAAGACGGCCCTGGACGTCGATGCGCTGGTCGCCCAGGCACGGCGCACGCACGTGCGCAGCATCTGGGTGCGCACCGGCGGCTCCCGGCAGGGCTACTACGGCCACCAGTTCCTGCCTGAGCTGCTCAGCCGGGCGCACGCGGCCGGCATCCGGGTGATCGCCTGGGACTTCCCCTTCCTCTCCGACCCGGTCGCCGACGCGCGCCGCGCCCAGCTGGCCCTCGCGGCCGGCGTGGACGGCTTCTCCCCCGACGTGGAGACCGCGGCCGAAGGCACCCGGCTCACCGGCCGCCGGCTGCGGCTGTACCTGTCGCTCGTGCGGTCCTACGCCGGCGACCGGCCCGTCGTCGCCACCGTGCCCCGGCCCTCCCCGGCCCGCGCCGACTACCCGTACGGCCTGTTCCCGGCGTACACCGACGTCTTCGCCCCGATGGTCTACTGGTCGTGCAAGGAGCCCGGCGCCCTCGTGCAGGACTCGCTGCGCAGGTTGCGCCGGATGCTGCCGGTCGCCCCGGTGGGCCAGGGGTACGACATGGGCCAGGAGGGCGGGCGGCGCGGCACCCCGTCACGGCTGGAGACGCTGCGCTTCCTCGACGCGGCCCGGCGGGCCGGCGCCATCGGGGCCAGCCTCTGGACGGTCGAGGAGGCCGGACCGGCCCAGCTGCGCGCTCTGGGGGACTACCGCTGGTCCCGATGACCGGGACTGGGGTCCGCGTCCCGTTTGCACCGCTTGTGCAACTCGTGAGACTCCGTCTAACTTGCGACTGTGTCGCAGATCACCCACCAGGAGCGTGCGCGGGTTGCCGTCGTCGAGCCTGGGCTCCGCGAGCGCAAGCGCCGGGCGACGCACCAGCGGATCGCTGACGAGGCTGCCCGGCTGGCGCGGCAGAAGGGCCTCGACGGCACCACCATCGACGAGATCGCCGCGGCGGCGCAGGTCGCCCGCGCCACCTTCTTCCGCTACTTCGACGCGAAGGAGACCGCGGTCGCCGAGGGGTTCAGCATCCCCTGGCTGACGCTGCTGGTCGACAACCTCGAGGTCCAGCCGCCGGAGCTGTCGGCGATGGACGCCGTGGTCGAGACGTTCGTCGGCTTCGCCGGCGGCTTCGACACCGACGTCCGCAACCTGGTGCTCCAGCAGGTCCGGCTGCTGCAGGGCTCCCCTACCCTGACGGCCTGGACGCTGGCGCTGTACGTCCGCTTCGAGCTGGCCATCGCCGAGGCCGTGGCGCACCGCTTCACCGACCTCGTGCCCGACGACCCACGTCCCCGGATGGTCGGGGCGCTCACGATGTCCGCAGTCCGGATCAGCCTCGACACCTGGCTGGCGTCCGGGGCGACCACCGACCTGTCCGAGCTGCTGCAAGAGGCCCTGCGCGCGGTCCGCGTGGCCTGATGATCGACAACCCCAGACAGCGCGTGCCGCACGGTGCATGCTCTCGAGGAACGGGAAGGAAACACGACGTGCCCAGAAGGTCCCCCGCGCTTCTCGCACTGGCAGGGCTCGCTCTGACGCTGACCGCCTGCGGCGCCAGGGTCGACAGCAGCCTGCGCACGGAGGCTGCCAACCAGCAGCTCGGGCGCAACGGCGGCGGCACCGGCGGCGGCAGCATCGACGGCTCGACCGGCGGCGGCACCGGCGGTTCGGGGACCACCGGCAGCGGCGGCACGAGCGGCACCGGGGCGACCGGCGGCACCGGCAGCGGCGGCACCGCGGGCTCGGGCACCGGCGGCACCGGCGGCACGGGTGGGTCCGGGAAGACCAGCGGGTCCGGGACGACGGGGGCTCCCGCGCCGCCCGGCGGCAACGGCGGGGCGACCGACGTCGGCGTGACGGCAAACAGCATCACGGTCGGTCTGGTCGCGGACTCCTCCGGCCCCGTGCCCGGGCTGTTCCGCGGCGCCTTCGTCGGCGCCCAGGCCTACTTCGCGAAGGTCAACAGCGAGGGCGGGGTGTTCGGCCGGCAGATCAAGATCGACTTCGGCGACAGCCAGCTCGACTGCGGGCAGAACAAGTCCGCCACGCAGGCGCGCGTCGGCAAGGTGTTCGCGTTCGTCGGCAACTTCTCCCTCAACGACGACTGCGGTGAGCAGGTCCTCGCGGCGCACCCCGAGGTCCCGAACGTCTCCAACGCCCTGGGGCCCAAGACCGCCGGGCTGCCCCAGACGTTCAGCACCGCACCGCTCGGCAACGGCTGGCGCCTCGGCCCGCTGCAGTACTACAGCAAGACCTACGGCGCGAAGTGGCAGCACATCGGGGCCATCTACGCCGGCGTCGGCACCGGCCCCACCGTCTGGAACAACACCAAGAAGGCCATCGCCAAGTCCGGGGGCAAGGTGGTCCACGACGAGAGCTACGGCGCCACCGACACCGACTTCACCGGGGCGATCATCCGGATGAAGAGCGCCGGCGTGCAGCTGACCTACATCAACACCACCGACGGCGCCACGACCGCCCGCTTCGTCAACGCGGCCCGCTCGCAGAACGTCGACTGGCCCCTGATCTTCGGCGCCACGGCGTACGACTCCAACTTCCTGCAGCAGGCCGGCAGCAACGCCGAGGGCGTGATCAACGACCAGCAGTTCGCGATGTTCTTCAACGCCGACGAGGCCTCGAGAGTGCCGGTGGTCAAGGACTTCCAGAAGTGGATGAACTACGTCAACAGCGGCCAGACGAAGGACATCTTCGCGGCGTACGGCTGGACCTCGGCGCAGCTGTTCGTCGACGCGCTGAAGAAGGCCGGCGCCAAGGCGCAGCGCAAGACGCTGTTCGCGGCGCTGAAGACGTTCACCAACTACGACTCGGGCGGCATGTTCGCCGCGGCCAACCCGGCCGGCAAGAAGCCCGCCGTCTGCTGGCTCATCAACAAGGTCCAGGGCGGCAAGTTCGTGCGCATCGCCCCGTCGCCGACGACCGGGTTCTACTGCCAGGGCGCGACCTACTACCCGCCGGCCGGGTGACGGCATGGAGTTCGTGCAGCTCCTCGTCGTCGGGCTGGTCACCGGCTGCGTCTACGCGCTCAGCGCCACCGGCCTGGTCGTCACCTACACGACGTCCGGCATCTTCAACTTCGCGCACGGCGCGATCGGGATGCTCGGCGCCTTCATGTACTGGCAGCTCAGCGTCGCGTGGGGCTGGCCGTGGCCGCTGGCACTGGCGGCGGTGCTGCTCGTCCTCGCGCCGCTGTTCGGCGCCGCCGTCGAGCGCTCGCTGATCCGGCCGCTGCACGGCGCCTCGGTCGACGTCACCCTGGTCATCACCCTGGGCCTGCTGCTGTTCCTGCTCGGCGCCGCCAACTACGTGTGGGACCCCGCGACGTCCCGCGTGCTGCCCAACCTGTTCAAGGGCGGCGGGACGAGCGTCTTCGGGGTCAACCTCTCCAGCCAGCAGATCCTCATCGTGGTCGTGGCCGTGGCTGTCGCGGTCGCGCTGAAGCTGCTGTTCTCCCGCACGCGCATCGGCATCGCGATGCGCGGGGTGGTCGACGACCCCGACCTGTGCGCGATGTCGGGCGCCTCGCCGGCCCGCATCCAGCAGCTGTCGTGGGCGATCGGCGCGTCGCTCGCCTCGCTCGCGGGCATCCTCATCGCACCCAAGGTCGGGCTCAGCAGCATCCAGCTGACGCTGCTCGTCATCAACGGCTACGCGGCCGCGCTGTTCGGCCGGCTCAAGAGCCTGCCGCGCACCGCCGTGGGCGGCATCCTGCTCGGGGTCGTCGTCGAGATGTACCCGGTCTACATCGCGCCCCACGTGCCCTCGTCGCAGACCGCGACCGAGCTGACGAAGGCCGTGCCCATGATCTTCCTGGGCGTGCTGCTGCTCTTCCTGCCCTCGGCCCGGCTGCGCACCTCGACCGCTGCAGGGCGCATCGCGCCGACCGTCCCGGGTCTCCGGCAGTCGCTGATCGGCGGGGTCGCCCTCGTCGTCGTCGCCGTCGTCCTCATCGGCGTGCTGTCCTCGGACAACCTCGGCATCGCCACCAGCGTCGTCGTGCTGGCCGTGGCCCTGCTGTCGCTCGTGCTGCTCACGGGCTACAGCGGCCAGACGTCGCTGTGCGTCCTCACCTTCGTCGGGCTCGGCGCCTGGGCGATGGGCCACTCCGGGCACTCCGTCCTCGGGCTGCTGTGGGGGGCCCTGCTCGCCGGCGCGGCCGGTGCGCTCGTCGCGCTGGCGACGGCCCGGCTGCGCGGCCTCTACCTGGCGCTCGCGACGTTCGCCTTCGCCAAGGGCATGGACGAGGCCTTCTTCTACTTCCACCTCGGCGACGGCCAGAAGATGGAGATCCAGCGCTTCCGGCTGCCCGGCATCGACACCGAGTCGGCGTCCACGTTCTTCCTGCTCTGCACCCTGGTGCTCGCCGCGGCCTCGGTCGCGGTGCTCGCCGTCCGCCGCGGCCGCTGGGGCCGGCAGCTCACGGCGCTCAACGACTCCCCCGCCGCCTGCGCGACGCTCGGCGTCAACACCACCATCACGAAGGTCGTCGTCTTCACCTGTGCCGCCGCGATGGCCGGTTTCGCCGGCGGGCTCTACGGCTCGTCACGCGGCATCGTCACCAACAACGACTTCGCGGTGCTGGGCAGCCTGGCGCTGCTGCTGGCCGTGCGGGTCGGCGGCATCAACACGATCACCGGCGCCATCTTCGGCTCGTTCACCATCACGATGTTCCCCGAGATCCAGAAGCACGTGCACGGGCTGCCGGACAAGCTGCAGCTCGCCTACCTGCTGACCGGGCTCGCGGCGGTCAGCGTCGGTCGCGACCCGGACGGCCTCGGCGGCCAGTTCAGCAAGCTCGGCCACCGGCTGCGGAGCATGCGCACCCCACCGTCGTCGTCGGCGTCCGGTGCCCCCAGCCGCGAAGGCACCGTCGAGGAGGCCCGTCTTGTCCACTCCTAGCAGCACCGTGGACCTGGAGACCTACGTCCCGCATGTCGAGCACACCTACGACCCGCGCGACCCCGAGGTCGCGTTGTACGTCGACGAGGTGTCGGTCCGGTTCGGCGGCGTGCAGGCCGTCAGCAGCGCCACCATCGCGGCGCTGAAGGGTCAGGTCACCGGGCTGATCGGCCCCAACGGCGCCGGCAAGACGACGACCTTCAACGTCATCACCGGCCTCGAGTCGCCCACCAACGGGCGCGTCTGGCTCGGCAACGAGGACGTCAGCTCGCTGTCGCCGTACAAGAGAGCCCGTCGTGGGCTGGCACGCACGTTCCAGCGGCTGGAGGTCTTCGGGACCCTGACGGCTCGCGAGAACATCCTCGCGGCCGCCGAGTTCCGCAAGAGCTGGTCGCGCGACCGGCACAGCGACCCCCGGGCCGTGGCGCAGGAGATCGTCGAGCGGGTCGGTCTGTCGCACGTGCAGGACGAGCGGGTGGACATGCTGCCCACCGGTCTGGCCCGCCTCGTCGAGCTCGGCCGCGCCCTAGCCACCCGGCCGCAGGTGCTGCTGCTCGACGAGCCGGGCTCGGGTCTCGACGTCGCGGAGAGCGAGGCGCTCGGCGACCTGCTCATCGAGCTCGCGCAGGAGGGCATCGCGGTGCTCGTCGTCGAGCACGACGTCGACCTCGTCATGCGCGTCTGCAACCGCATCCACGTCCTCGACTTCGGCCGCATCATCTGCGTCGGCTACCCGAAGGACGTCCAGGCCGACCCCGCGGTGCAGGCCGCCTACCTCGGAGCGGAGGACTCATGACCGCCCCTGCCCTGGAGCTCAAGGGGATCACCGCCGGCTACGGCCGGATCGAGGTGCTGCACGACGTCTCGCTCACCGTGCCGTCCGGCACCGTCTACGCGCTGCTCGGGCCGAACGGTGCCGGCAAGACCACGACGATGCTCGTCGCGTCCGGGTACGTGCGCCCCACGGCGGGCTGCGTGCACGTCGCCGGAACGCACGTCAACCGGGTCGCACCCGAGAACCTCGCCAAGGCCGGTGTCTGCCGGATCCCCGAGGGCCGCGGCATCTTCCCGAACCTCACCGTGAACGAGAACCTGCGGATGTTCACCTACTCCTCGCCGTTCTCGACGAGCGAGGTGCAGGAGAAGTCCTACGCCCGGTTCCCCCGGCTCGGCGAGCGGCGCAACCAGCTCGCCGGCACCATGTCCGGCGGCGAGCAGCAGATGCTCGCGATGTCACGCGCCCTGGTGTCCGACCCCGGCATCCTGCTGCTGGACGAGATCTCGATGGGGCTGGCGCCGAAGATCGTGTCGGAGCTCTACGAGCTCGTCGGCCAGCTGGCCCAGGAGGGCATCAGCATCCTGCTCGTGGAGCAGTTCGCCCGCACCGCCCTGGCCGTGTCGGACTACGCGGCCGTCATGACGGGCGGCCGGATCGCGATGGTCGGCCAGCCCGCGGACGTGGCCGACTTCGTCAACGAGGCCTACCTGGGAGGTGCGGCATGAGGCGTCCCCTCGTGGCGGCCGGCCTGTGCTGCCTGGTCGCCGCGGTCTTCCCGAGCGTGCACGCGTCGGCAGCCGGCGAGCCGGGGTCGGGCTTCGGCTCGTTCGCCCTGTCCGCGGCGGCCAAGGGCGCGCAGCTGACCGTCGGCGAGCCGCAGTACTGCTTCACCGACCCCGCCGGGCTGCAGGGCTGCGACGGCGACGTGCCGATCGCGACGTCGAACCTGTCCAACGGCCCGACGGGCAGCGCCACCGCCGCCGTCGCCTGGCCCGGCTCGCTGGCCGCCGACGTCGGCAGCCTCATCATCACGGCCAGCAACGGGCAGGTGCCCGACCAGGCGCGCGCCCTCAACGACCCGGTGCGCGCCCAGGTGCGGACCGGCCAGAGCCCCGACACCGTCAGCTACGACAGCGTCCCCGGCAACACGATGAAGGCGACGGCGAGGGCCGACGTCACGAAGGCGGACGCGCACGTCCAGTCGCTGCAGGCAGCGAGCATCGGGACGTTCGGGCCGATGTCGGCAGTGACCAACACCCAGCTGACCGGACCGAAGGCGGCGGTCGCGAAGGCCACCAGCAGCGCCTCCGACATCGACATCGCGGGCGTGTTCCACGTCGACTCCGTGATCTCCACCGCGACGGCCACGACCGACGGCACGACCGCGAAGGTGACCGGCAAGACGACGGTCTCCGGAGCGACGATCGCCGGGGTGCCCGTGACCATCGACGAGCGCGGCGTCACCGTCCAGGGCAGCGGCGTGGCGCTCTCGACGCTCACCAGCACCGTGAACAGCGTGCTGGCGCAGACGGGGATGGTGCTGCGCGTCAGCGAGCCGCAGGGCAAGCCGATCGGCTCCGGGGTGGACTACAACGCCGGCAGCCTCATCGCGGTCTTCAAGCCCGACGCGTCGCACATGTTCAGCGTCGTCATCGGCGGTGCGGCCGTCAGCGTGAAGGCCGGCAAGGCCTTCGAGTTCGGCACCACCGGCGGGACGACCGGCATCACCGGATCCACCTCCGGCACGATCCCGTCCGGCACGAGCGGCGGCGGCACGCCCGGGCTCTCCGGCGTCCCGGGGACGACGGGCGGCCCGATCCCGTCCGGCACCGGCGGCGACACCGGCGGACCGGCCCCCGAGACGTTCGTCCCCGGCAACGTGGCCTCGTCCCGTCCGCTGCCCGGTGGCCTCTCCCCGTGGCTGGGGGTGCTCGGCCTGCTCGGCGCGAGCCTGATGGCCTTTGGCTTCAAGCGACTTCCTGACAAGGTGCTCGAAGCGACCCCGTCCGCCTGCCCTCTCCAGGAGAACTGATGACCACATCCGACGCCGTGCTCCGGCAGGAGCGGCTGGCCAGCAACGTCAAGGGGCTGCGCGTCCCTCGTACCACCTTCTCCTTCAGCGACCGCTGGATGCTGGTGGTCGGCGGCACGCTGCTGCCACTGGGCGTGGTGCTGGTGCTGCTCGGCTGGTACGGCGCCTCGCACACCGTGCTGCTGTTCGAGCAGATCCCGTACCTCATCTCCGGCGGGCTGCTCGGCGTGTCGCTGGTGATGGGTGGCGGCTTCGTCTACTTCGCGTACTGGATGACGCTCCTCGTCCGTGAGACCCGCACCGAGCGCGAGGACATGCAGGCCGTGCTGCTGCGGATCGAGGACCTCCTGCAGGCCGGGGCGATGGCGCCGGCCCAGCCGCAGCCCCGGCGCGCAGCGGCAGCAGCCGCCCCCGCGACAGAGCTGGTCGCCACCAAGACCGGCACGATGGTGCACCGCCCGGACTGCGTCGCCGTCGACGGCCGCGACAACCTCCGCAAGGTGAGCGCGAGCACGCCCGGGCTGACGCCCTGCAAGCTGTGCGACCCCCTCGGCGACGCCTGACCCGAGGCATGGCCCGACGGGACTAGTCCTCCCGGATCAGGCGCCGTCGCGCCGCGGCCCTCACCCTGCTGGCATGGGACCGCTGGCGCTTGTCGTCGATGACGAGGACTCGATCCGTGAGCTGATCGAGGTGACCCTGCAGATGGAGGGCTACCGGACGCTCGGCGCACCTGACGGGCAGACCGCGCTGACGCTGGCCCGGGTGCACCGGCCTGACGTGGTCACCCTCGACATCATGATGCCGGGCATGGACGGCTGGCAGGTCGCCGAGCACCTCGGCCGCGACCCGTGGACCCACGGCGTCCCGATCGTCGTCGTCTCCGGCAAGCCGCTCGTCGAGCTCGAGGCAGCCCCCGGCCGGTCGCTCGCCTCGGCGGTGCTCACGAAGCCGTTCGACTTCGCCACCTTCGTGGACGTGGTGGCCGGCGTGCTCGCCGCCCCGCTGCCGACCCAGCGCACCGCCGCCGACAACGAGCCCAGCCGCACCCGCACCTGACCCCGGGCGTCAGAGGGTGGCGGCCAGGCGGTGGAGGCGCAGGGCGACGTGCAGGTCGAGGGCCGCGTCCGGCTCGCGCCAGCCCTCGCCGAGGATCGACCCGATCCGGGTGAGCCGCTGGTAGAGGGTGTTCGGGTGGATGTGCAGCCGCTCTGCCGTGGCCGAGTGCTGGCGGCCTGAGGCGAGGTACTCCTCGAGGGTCCGGGCGAGCTCGGTACCCCGCGCCGCGTCGTGCTCCAGCAGCGGTCCCACGGTGCGCTGCACGAACTCCGCCGCCTCGTCCGGACCGCCCGAGGCCAGCAGGAACCGGTACACGCCGAGCGCCTCGGCACCTCCGACCACGCCACGGCGCCCGAGGGTGAGCAGGGCGGACAGGCAGCGCCGCGCCGACGCGAGCGCCCCGGGCATCGCCGCCGCGCCGGTCACCGGCGGGGAGACGCCGACCGTGGCCGTACCCGCGAGCCCGGACAGGTCCACGCCGTCCTTGACCAGCAGCAGGGTGCGACCGGCGCGGTCGACGACGAGGCCGCCGTGGCGACGGGCGAGGTCGACGCAGGCGCTGCGAGCGCTCGGATCGTCGGTGTCCACGAGCGCGACCACGTGCGGCAGCCGCAGGTCGACCCGCACCGACGCGGCGCGGCGCTCCAGCACCTCGGGCTCGCCGCCCTCGACGAGCGCCGCGAGCAGCTCCCCCGCCGACCGGGTGGCCGCGTCGGTGAGGGCGCGCTCCTGCACCAGGGACAGCGCGATCCCGAGGGCGCCGCGCTCGAGCAGCCGCAGCTCGGCGTCGTCGGCCGTGCCCTCGGCCCGCACCACGAGGCAGCCGAGGTAGTCCTCCGCGGCGACGACCGGGCACAGCACGAAGCCCTCGTCGAGCCGGGTCGTGACGTGGGCGCCGTCGGCGAACCGCGCCGACGGTGACGGCGCGGCGAGGTCAGGCCCGGCGAGCGGCCGGTCGGAGGCGTCGAGCAGCTGCACCGGGACGGCGAGGACGTCGCTCAGGGCCGAGACCACCGCCGTCGGGCCGCCACCCCGGACGGCGGCCTCGGTGAGCCGCTCGTGCAAGGCGATGGCACGGTCGACTGCGGCGGCGGAGGCGCGCAGGTCGTGCACCGCGGCGCGCTCGGCGTCGAAGAGCCGCGCGTTCTCGATGGCGACCGAGGCGTGCCCCGCCAGGCCGGCGAGCAGCGACACCTCGCCGTCGGTGAAGGGCCGGGCCTGCCGCTCCGCGGCGAACAGCACGCCGATCGTCTCGCCACGGGCGTGCAGCGGTACGCCGAGGATGCTGCGCAGCTGCTCCTCACCGGCGAGCTCGTCGGCCTGGGGTGCGTGCGGGAAGGTCGGGTCGTTGAGGTAGTCGCTCGTCCACGACGCCTTGCCGCTGCTGAAGATCCGGCCGGCCAGCCCCTGGGTCAGCGACAGCTGGATGTCGCGGAAGGTCGGGCTGAGGGTGCCGTCGAAGTAGCGGATCCGCAGGGAGTCGTCCTCGAGGAGCGCGAGGTAGCTGACGTCGGTGCGCAGCAGCTGGCGGGCCTGCCGGGCGACGTCACCGAGCAGGCCGGCGACGTCCCGGACGGAGGTGAGCCGGGCCGCCATGTCGGACAGGGCGGCCAGCTCCGCGGCCCGCTGGGCGCGGTCCCGCAGCAGCGCGTGCAGCTGCAGCGCCTCGCGGGCCTGCACGTCGACGTCGGGGTGACCCTGCGCCTCGAGCTCGAGCCGGTGCGCCTCGAGCTCCGCCACGGACGCCTCGCGCAGCAGCAGCTGCAGCCACGACTCGGTCACGTCCGGGATTGTCACACCTCGAGCATCAGCTGGAGCGCAAGGAGCTGACGCGGCCGGGTGACGTCCAGGCCGGAGACCTCCATGGCCCGCTTCAGGCGGTACCGCAGCGTGTTGGTGTGGACGTGCAGCGCGGCCGCCGCAGCGGGGACGTCGCACCCGGCGCGGCACCAGGCGCGCAGGCTCGCGACCAGCTCGCCACCGGAGCGGGCGTCGTGCTCCTCCAGCCGCCGCAGCGGGGAGTCGGGCAGCTCGCGCAGCAGGTCGGCGGCGGCGGCCTGGGCCTCCGTCACGAGCATCTCGCCGGCGACCGCGGGATCGGCGGGGCGCCCGATGCGCACGTCGAGGTCGGCGGCGGCCGTCGCGGCGCCGGCGGCGAGTCCGCAGGTCGCCACCCAGTCGCTCGCGTCCTCGGGCACGTCCGCCACCCCGGCCACCACGTCGGGATCGAGCCTCCCGACGAGCTGCTCGACGTCGCCGTCGACCGGCAGCGCGACCAGCACGAGGCCGTCGTGCTGGTGGACGCGGGCACCGGTGCCGGCGGTGACGCTGAGCACCCGCCGGGCGAGCCCGGGGTCGCACGACCGCAGCGCCACCAGCCGGGCCTGCGGCGCACGACCCCGCCGGGCCGGGCCGCGCGGGTGCAGCAGCTCCTCGACGAGCGCGTCGGTCACGGGCCCGTCCTGGTGGGCGGCGGCGGCGAGCAGCGTCAGCGCGCTCTCGTCCATGACGGCCCCGACGAACCACGCGGTGACCCCGTCACCGAGCTCGGCCGCCGACACGCGCAGCCCGTCGAGCGTGCCCTCCCGGCGCTTCCAGCAGACCGCGGCGCGCAGCTGCGCCGTCGACTTGCCGAGCAGCGACGTCGCCAGCGCGGGCGGGCAGGGCACGGCACCCGCGCCGTGGGTGAGGACGCTGCCGAAGCGCTCGACCACCACCCACGCGCCGGAGCGCGCCGCCAACCCGTCGACCAGGTCCGCCAGCGCCGGCGTGGGGCTCGCCAGGGTGGCGAGCGACATCAGAGCACCTTGCCCGGGTTGAAGATCCCGAGCGGGTCGAGCGCGGCCTTCACCGAGCCCATGAGCGCCAGCGCGGCAGGGTCGAGCTCGCGCTGCATGCCGCCCTTCTTGAGCAGGCCGACGCCGTGCTCGCCGGTCACGGTGCCGCCGAGCGCGATGGCGGCGTCCAGCAGCTCCTCGAAGGCGACCTGCGCGCGCTGCCGCGCCGGGTCGTCGCCGACCGGGGTGAGCAGCAGCGGGTGCAGGTTGCCGTCACCGGCGTGCGCGATGGTGGTGATGCGGACGTCGTTGCGGGCCGCGATGTCCTCGATCTGGCCGAGCATCACGGGCAGCTTCGAGCGGGGCACGCAGATGTCCTCGGTCAGCACCGGTCCCAGCCGCTCCAGCGCGGGGTACGCGAGCCGGCGCGCCTCGAACAGGGCGTCGGCCTCGGCGTCGTCGGTGGACTGGGCGGCCCAGATGGCGCCGGCGGACTCGAAGCACCCCACGAGCGCCTGCGCCTCCCGCTCACCGGCGTCGCCCTGGGTGTCGACCTGGGCGAGCAGCAGGGCGGCCGCGTCGGGCTCGAGCCCGAGGTGCTTCCACTCCTCGACAGCCTCCAGGCAGGCCCGGTCCAGCAGCTCGAGCGCGCAGGGGATCAGGCCGGCGCGCGTCACGGTGGCTACGGCCTCACCGGCAGCGACCAGGTTGCTGAACGCGCCGACGACGGTCCGCGGCCGGCCGGGCAGGGCCGGCCGCAGCTTCAGGGTGATCTCGGTGACGACGCCGAGGATGCCCTCGGACCCCACCATCAGGCCGGCCAGGTCCAGGCCCGCGACGCCCTTGTTCGTCTTGCGCCCCAGCACGACAGGGGTGCGGTAGCCGGCGGCCCCGCCCATCACGGCGCGCATCCCCAGCACGTAGTCGCGGGTCACGCCGTACTTCAGGCAGCACAGCCCGCCGGCGTTGGTCGCGACGTTGCCCCCGAGGGTGGACCACGGCGCGCTCGCGGGGTCGGGCGGGTACCAGAGGCCGTGCTCGGCGACGATCGCCTTCAGGTCGTTGTTGACGATGCCGGGCTGCACCGTGCAGGTCATGTTGTCGGCGTCGACCTCGACCGCGGTCATCCGCGACAGGTCGATGACGACGCAGCCGTCGACGGCGTTCGCGCCACCGGACAGGCCGGTGCCGGCACCGCGGGCGACGACCGGCACCCCCAGGTCCGCGCACACGCCGACGGCGGCGGCGACCTCCGCCTCGGACCGCACCCGCAGCCCGACGGCGGCCTGTCCCGCGTGCGCCCACTCGGCCTCGTCGTGCGAGATGCTCGCCAGGACGTCGCCGTCGACGACGAGCCGCTCCGAGGGCACGACCCGGCCGAGCGCCTCAAGGAGGACCTCGGTGCGGCTCACCGGAAGGGCGGTCATGCGAGCGCCTCCGCGAGCAGGTCCGCGGCCACGACGGCCCCGGTCTTGGTCATGATGCTGCCGGCGTGGTCGACGCCCTCGACGTACCTCACGTCGGTGCAGACGGTCGCGTACCGCTCGACGTTCTCCAGGGGGTACGCCGGCGCCGTGCCCGCACCGGTGGCCCACTGGGCGTGCGTGAAGCGGACCGGCAGGTCCAGGGACTGCCACGGCGTCTCGGCGAAGAAGACTGATTCGGCGTCGCCGACGAGCGCCTCCCCGGACAGCCGGACGACACCGTTCTCGTCGAGGTCGTGCTGCAGGTAGTCGGCGAGCAGCGGGTCCGCAGGGTCGAGCAGCGGTGCGGTGCTGCCGGTGAAGAAGCCGGCGTACTCCTCGGGCGTCCAGGTCCGTCCCAGCCGTCCGACCCGGTCGGCGAAGGCGGCCGCCACGTTGTCCTTGGTCAGGCCGGGAGGAGCGACCATCGGGAAGCCGCCGTCGACGAGCACCAGGCTCTTCGTGCGCTCAGGAAAGCGGAGCGCGAGCTCGACGGCGACGAAGCCGCCCATCGACATCCCGATCACGTGCGCCCGCTCGAGGCCGAGGGCGTCGAGCACGGCGACCATGTCGTCGGCGTGCTGCGGCACCGACGACGGTCCGGCCACGTCGACGGAGTCGCCGCGGCCGCGCAGGTCCGGCGCGACGAGGGTCAGGTCCGGGTACTCGGCGCGCAGCCAGTTCCACAGTCGGCGGTGGCTGCTGATCCCGTGGACCGCGAGCACCGGCTCGGTGCGGCCCTCGTGCACCTCGACGGCCAGGGCGCCACCGCTCACGGGGACGCGCGACAGGAGCGACATGCCCCGACCGTACGGCGAAAGCGGCGTGGGCAGTACGTGCACAACCCCCATGGTGCGCACAGCACCGTGGAGGTCGCACCCATGTCAGGCGAGCTCGGACCGCCACGGCGGGTCGGCGCCAGCCCGGCCGCAGGTCACGGCGGCGACCCGGGCCGCGAGCTCGAGCGCAGCGGCCGGCGGCTGCCCGTCGACCAGCCCCGCGAGCAGCCCCGCCATGAAGGCGTCACCCGCGCCGACCGTGTCGACGAGCGCCCCACCGGCGGCGACGGGCACGGCGATGAGGTCGTCCGCGAGCGCGAGCGCGCCCTCGCCGCCGCGGGTGACGACGACCAGCTCAGGGCCGAGGGAGCGCCACCTGCTCAGCACGTCGGGGACCGGGGTGCCGGGGTAGAGCCACCCGGCGTCCTCGTCGCTGAGCTTGACGACGTCGCTGGCGGCCACCAGTCGCTCGACCCGCTCGAGGTCGGGGTGCGGCGAGATGAGCGGGCGGCAGTTCGGGTCGTAGCTGACCTTGCCGTGGTGGCCCGCGAGCAGCTCGTCGACCTGGTCCGCACCAGGAGACAAGGCCGTCGCCAGCGAGCCGACGTGCACCCAGCTCGCGGCGGCGGGCACCGGCGCGCCGGCAAGGTCCCACTCGATGTCGAACCGGTAGGTCGCCGCTCCGTCGGCGTCGAGCACGGCGTCGGCGACGGCAGTGCGCGCCAACGGTGCGGCGAGGACCTCGACCCCTGAGCCCTCCAGGTGCTCGCGGACCAGGCGGCCGTGCCGGTCGTCACCGAGGGCCGTGAGCAGCTGCACCTGGTGGCCGAGCCGGGACAGCCCGACGGCGACGTTGGCCGGGCTGCCGCCCGGCCTTTCCAGGACCGAGCCGTCCGCCCGGCTGACGACGTCGACGAGCGCCTCGCCGATGACCAGCAGGGTCACCGGACGGCTCCTGCCAGCTGCCCTACCAACCTCATCGGTCGCCCCCGCTCTCGCGTCGTCGGGTGCGGGCGGCGGGTGAGGACGGCACGTCAGGACGGTACGCGAGGGCCCCCGGTGCCGGTCAGGCGAGCACCGCCTGCACGACCTCGGGAGCGAACAGCACGGTGACGTGGTTGCCGGGCAGCCGCGTCACGTGCAGCAGTGGCTGCTTCGCGACGGCCGCCGCCACCGCCTTGTCGGAGATGAAGGGCTTCTGGCCCGGCTTCTTCTGGTTCTCGGCGAGGATGACCTCAGCCGGCACGGTCAGGGCCGCGAGCGCCTCGGCGCTGTCGGGTCCGAAGAACGTGTCGACGGCGTCCTCGACGGCCCGGTCGACGTCGAGCTTCGGGCGGAACCCGTCCGGGCGGCGGGACTCGGCGTCGAGGATGCCGAGGACCAGAGGCGCGAGGTCCGGGCGTTCGGTGAGCATCTCGCCGGCGCGGGCCTTCTGCACCAGCGCGTCCAGGGAGCGGAAGGTCGTGTCGGCGGCCTTGAGCTGCCTGCGGAACATCATCCGAACCATCGCGGGCCGCATGAAGAAGGGGAAGGCCGGACGGATGCCGCCGTCGATCAGGACCAGCTTGCGGACCCGGCCGGTCGCCTCCTGCGCCACGATCGGGGCGAGGTAGGCGCCCATCGAGTGGCCGACGACGACGACGTCGCTGAGGTCGAGCGCGGCCATCACCCCGGCGACGTCCCGGGCGTGCTGGCGCAGGCCGGTCGGGCCTGTCATGCCCTGGCCGGCGCCGCGGCCGCGCAGGTCGATGCCGAGCACCCGGGCGTCGGGGGCGGACTCGGCGAACGGCGCCCAGGTCGGCGCGTGGCTGCCGAGGCCGGACAGGCAGAGCACGGTGGGCCCGCTGCCGGGCCACTCCGTGACGGTGAAGCCGTTCACCAGGTGCTGGGTGGTCTCACGCGTCTTCTGGGCCGGCGGCATGCCCCCACGGTACGCAGCGCGGCCGGGACGGACGACGTGCAGAAGCCCCACACCTGGGTCGCGCGCGTGGACGCCACCACCATCTGGGCTCGGGCTGGCCAACTACGAGGACGTCCACGTATCCTGACGGGATGCACACGCCCACGCACCCCGTCCGCTTCGTGACGTCCGCCAGTCTCTTCGACGGCCACGACGCGGCGATCAACATCATGCGCCGCGTCCTGCAGAGCCAGGGCGCCGAGGTCGTCCACCTCGGCCACGACCGCTCGGTCGAGTCGGTGGTGCAGGCAGCGGTGCAGGAGGACGTGCAGGGCGTCGCGGTCTCGTCGTACCAGGGCGGGCACGTCGAGTACTTCACCTACCTCAAGGAACGGCTCGCCGAGGTCGGCGCCGGCCACGTGCAGGTCTTCGGCGGCGGGGGCGGCGTCATCGTCCCCGAGGAGATCGCGCTGCTGCGCTCGAGGGGCGTCACGATCTTCTCCCCCGAGGAGGGCCAGAAGCTCGGCCTCGCCGGGATGATCAACACGCTCGTCGAGGCGTGCGACGTCGACCTGGCGGCCCAGCCCCCGACGATCGACAGCGTGCTGTCCGGCGACGTCGCCGCCCTGGCCCGGGCCATCACCGTCCTGGAGTCCGGCCGCTCGGCCGAGCTCGCCGAGGCGGTCCGCAGCAACGCACGCGAGGTGCCCGTGTTGGGCATCACCGGCACCGGCGGATCGGGCAAGTCCAGCCTCACCGACGAGCTGGTCCGCCGGCTGCGCATCGATCAGGAGGACAAGCTCCGCATCGCGGTGATCGCCGTCGACCCCACTCGGCGCAAGCACGGCGGGGCGCTGCTCGGCGACCGGATCCGGATGAACAGCCTGTCGGGCAGCAACGTCTACTTCCGCTCACTGGCCACCCGCGGCAACGCCGCCGTGCCCGAGCACCTCGACGACATCCTCACCGCCTGCAAGGCGAGCGGCTTCGACCTGGTCATCGTGGAGACGCCGGGCATCGGGCAGGGCGACGCGAGCATCACCGACCACTGCGACACCTCGCTCTACGTGATGACGCCGGAGTACGGCGCCAGCTCGCAGCTCGAGAAGATCGACATGCTGGACCACGCCGACGTCGTCGCGATCAACAAGTACGAGCGACGGGGGGCCGAGGACGCCCGCCGGGACGTGTCGCGGCAGATGGTCCGCAACCGCGAGGCGTTCGGCGCCAGCTGGGAGGACATGCCGGTCTTCGGCACCTCGGCGGCCCGCTTCAACGACGACGGCGTCACCGCCCTCTACCTGCACCTGCGCGAGCTGCTCGGTTTCCCCGCCGGGCTGCTGCCCCCGGTCGAGACCAAGGTCAGCACCGGGCTGACGTCGGTGCTGCCTGCGGCGCGGGAGCGGTACCTCTCGGAGATCTCGACGGCCGTCCGCGACTACCACGCCGAGACCGCCCGCCAGGCCGCGCTCGCCCGGACCCGGCAGCACCTCACGACCGCCCTCGCTCTGGTCCAGGACGGCGCCGAGCTGCAGGCCGCGCTCCACCGGACCGCGGTCGCGCCCGACGTACAGGCCCTGCTCGACGAGTGGCCGTCCCGGGTGCAGGAGTACTCCGGCGACGAGCTCGTCTACACGGTGCGCGGCAAGGAGATCCACACGCCGCTGACCCGCGAGACGCTGTCCGGCAACGCGGTCCGTCGCGTCGCCGTGCCCAAGACCCAGGACCACGGCGAGCTCGTGAGCTTCCTGCGCCGCGAGAACCTCCCGGGCTACTTCCCTTACACCGCAGGGGTCTTCCCCTTCAAGCGGCAGGGCGAGGCACCAGCTCGGATGTTCGCCGGTGAGGGCGACCCGTTCCGCACCAACCGCCGCTTCAAGGTGCTGTCGGAGGGCCAGCCCGCGACCCGGCTGTCGACGGCCTTCGACAGCGTGACCCTCTACGGCCGCGACCCCGACCCGCGGCCCGACATCTACGGCAAGGTCGGCACGTCCGGCGTGAGCATCGCGACGCTCGACGACATGAAGGTGCTCTACGGCGGCTTCGACCTGTGCTCGCCGACGACGTCGGTGTCCATGACGATCAACGGGCCGGCCCCGACGATCCTCGCGATGTTCCTCAACACCGCGATCGACCAGGAGCTGGAGAAGCGACCCGACGCCGACCCGGCCGAGGTCCGCGAGTGGGTGCTGCAGAACGTCCGCGGCACCGTGCAGGCCGACATCCTCAAGGAGGACCAGGGCCAGAACACCTGCATCTTC
>CAMLIA010000027.1 GCA_946479905.1 uncultured Frankiales bacterium
GGGAGGCGACCCCCACCAGCTGCCCGGCCTACCCGTCGCCGACCGCCGCGCCCGGCCCGTACCAGCCGGCGCCGGACAGCCGGTCCTTCACGCGCTCGCACGTCTACCACGCCTCGGGCGACTACACCGTCGTCGTGACGGTCCGCTCCGTCAACGCCGACTGCCGGCCGCACGGCCCCGCGCCCGAGACCGCGACGGCCACCTTCGACGGTGCGAACGCGGTCCACATCGGCTGACCCTGTTGACGGCCCCTGCCAGGGCGCCGGCCGCGACTACGGTGGGCTCCGTGCGCGCGACCGAGCTGCTGGACGTCGCGCTGCGGGCCGTCCCCGGCGCCCAGGCGCGTGAGGGCCAGCACCTCATGGCGGAGGCCGTCGAGGCCGCGCTGCAGAGCGGGGAGCACCTGCTGGTGCAGGCGGGCACGGGCACCGGCAAGTCGCTGGGCTACCTCGTGCCGGCCCTGGCGAGCGGCAAGCGGATCGTCGTGGCGACCGCCACCAAGGCGCTCCAGGCGCAGCTGGTCGACAAGGACCTGCCACGGCTCGCCGACGCGCTGCGGCCGGTGCTCGGGCGGCGGCTGACCTTCGCGCTCGCCAAGGGCCGCAGCAACTACGCGTGCCTGCAGCAGGTGCACCAGGGGCCGGGTGCCCGCGAGCCGGAGGAGCAGGACACCCTCTGGGAGGGGCCCACCTCGATGATGGGCCAGCAGGTCGTCCAGCTGCGCGAGTGGGCCGCGCAAGCCGTCACCGGCGACCGCGACGAGGTCCCGTTCCCGGTCAACGACCGCGCCTGGCGGCAGGTCTCGGTGACCGCCCGGGAGTGCCTCGGGGTCAAGTGCCCCGACCGGGCCGACTGCTTCGCCGAGCGCGCCCGCGAGCAGGCGAAGGAGGCCGACGTCGTGGTCGCCAACCACGCGCTGCTCGCGGTGGCGACGTTCGGCGGTGTGCCCGTCCTGCCGGAGCACGACGCGGTCGTCCTCGACGAGGCCCACGAGTTCGTCAGCAGCGCCACCGACGCGCTCACCGTCGAGGTGAGCGGGGTGGCCGCCCGACGCACGGCGGCCCAGGCGAAGACCTACCTGCGGGAGACCACCCAGGAACGGCTCGACGACGCGGCGAAGGTGCTGGAAGGCGTGCTGCTCGGCACCCTTCAGGGCTGGATCCCGACGCTCCCGGACCACGTGGTGGACGCCCTCGGGGTGGTCGAGGGGGTCTTCGGGCTCGCGGCGGCCGAGGTCGGGTCGGACAAGGAGGAGGACGAGGTCAGCCAGGCGCGCCGCGACCAGGTGCGCACGGCCCTCGCCGAGTTCGCCGAGTCCGCCGGTGTGATCCGGCAGCCGCCGGTGCGGTCCGCCGTCTACGCCACCACCGACAAGGTGCTGCGGGTCTCGCCGCTGTGGGTCGGCGGCGCCGTCGCGGACCGGCTGTTCGGCGAGAGCGTCGTCATCGCCACGTCAGCGACCCTCACCCTCGGCGGCTCCTTCGCCCACACCGCCCGCGAACTCGGGCTGCGGCAGGCGGACGGCGCGGCCTACGGGGCGCCGGAGAAGGCCTCCTGGCGCTGGCTGGACGTCGGCAGCCCCTTCGACTACGCGAAGCAGGGCCAGCTCTACGTCGCCCGCGACCTCCCGGACCCGGGCAAGCAGCCGCAAGCCTGGCAGAACGCCGTCGACGACCTGTGCGCCCAGCTCGTGCAGGCCGCCGGAGGCCGCACGCTCGCCCTGTTCTCGAGCACCGCGGCCGCAGCCCGTGCCGCGGCGGCCGTGCGCGAGAAGACCGACGTCCCGGTGCTGCTGCAGGGCGAGGACACTCCCGGCGCCCTCACGCACCGCTTCGCCGCCGACGCGCGGACCTGCCTGTTCGGCACCCGGTCCTTCTGGCAGGGCGTCGACGTCCCGGGCTCGGCCTGCCAGCTCGTCATCCTCGACCGCATCCCGTTCCCGCACGTCGACGACCCCCTCATGAAGGCGCGGCTCGCCGATGCGGGCGAGCGCGGCTTCATGGACGTGACGCTGCCGCCGGCGGCCGTGCTGCTCGCGCAGGGCGCCGGTCGGCTGATCCGCTCGACCACGGACCGCGGCGTGGTGGTCGTCCTCGACCCCCGGTTGGCCACTGCGCGCTACGGCGAGGTGCTCCTGCGCACGCTGCCCGGCTTCTACCCCGCCCGCTCGCTCGAGGGGGTGCTCGCGTCGCTGCAGGCCATCGACGCCGCTGCCGAGCCGGTGCGCGAGGTCGGCCCGCCGCCCGCGGAGCGACGCCGCCGTGCCGTCTGAGTCCTCCTGCCCCTGCGGGACGGGGCTGCCCTACACCGCCTGCTGCGGACCCTTCCACGACGGCACCCCCGCCCCCACGGCGGAGCAGCTCATGCGGTCGCGCTACACCGCCTTCGCGCGCGGGCTGACGTCGTACCTCCTCCAGACCTGGCACCCGACCACGCGCCCTCGTCGGCTGGTCCTCGACCCCGCGCAGCAGTGGCTCGGGCTGCAGGTGCTGGAGGCCCGTGGGGGCTTCCTCGACACCGAGGGGGTCGTGGAGTTCCGCGCGACCTGGCGCCAGGGTGGCGTGACGGAGGTGCTGCACGAGCGGAGCCGGTTCGTCCGCGAGGAGGGCCGCTGGTCCTACGTCAGCGGCATCGTGACGCGGTAGGTCACCAGGGGGCCGTGTCGAGGTGCTCGTCGGCGGCCCCGCCGGCGACGCAGGTGCTCGTCCGGTACTCGTCGGGCATCCGCGGGTAGCCGGTCAGCCAGTAGCGGCGGGCCAGCTCGTGCGCCTGGCCGTCGTCGGCGCCGAGCAGCCGGGCGGTCGTCACGTCCCGCTGCACAGCCGCGCACTCCGCCGCGGCCTCGTCGGTCAGCCCGCGCATGTGCATCGCCTCGTGCGTGAGCACGTGCACCGCGATCACCGCCTCGGCCGAGGGCTGCGAGCGGTGGCCGCTGTAGTACCTGCGCAGCTGCCCGCACGGATCGCGCTTGATGAGGGTGCGCGGCTCCGGGCGGCCGGCGGCGTCCCACTTCACGTAGCCCAGCTCGCTGCCGAGGTCGCCGAGCGCCTGCCCGAGCGACTGGCAGCGCACCGCCACCCGGTGGCCGACCAGCGCGGACGCCACGTCGGACAGCCGCCGCTCCTCGCTGTGCCGGCGGACCCCGGGCACGGCGGCCGCCACGGCCAGCACCGCGAGCAGGGACACCGACCACACCGGGAAGGGCCTGGCCCGCCCGATCGCATCGCGCTGGTGGAGCAGCCACCTGCCCGACAGCGTCGAGCCGCCGGTCACCGAGGCGACGCTGACGAGGCTCAGCACGGAGATCACACAGGGGGATCGGCTGCTCCGCCGGCTGCCTGAAAGGATGACCGCCGTGGACGACCTGCTGGTGACCCGCTCCGACGGCGTCGCGACGATCACGTTCAACCGCCCGGAGAAGCACAACGCCATCAACCTCGCGATGTGGGAGGCGTTCGGCACGCTCATGCCGGCGCTGGCCGCGGACGACGGCGTCGACGCGATCCTGTTCCGCGGGGGCGAGGGCGGACCGTTCAGCGCCGGCGCCGACATCAGCGAGTTCCAGACCCTGCGCAAGACCCCGGAACAGGCAGAGCGGTACGGCGAGGCGGTGACCGGTGGCGAGCGGGCCATCCTCACGTGCCCCAAGCCCACGGTCGCGATGGTCGAGGGCTTCGCGATCGGCGGCGGGTCCCAGGTCGCGCTCGCCTGCGACCTGCGGCTGTGCTCGCCCGCCAGTCGGTTCGGGATCACGCCCGCGAAGCTCGGGATCGTCTACGCCCTGCCCTCCACGGCGCGGCTGGTCGACGTGGTCGGCCCGGCGTGGGCGTCGTGGATCCTCATGACAGGTGACCTGGTGGACGCGGCGACGGCGCTGCGGATCGGGCTCGTGCACGAGGTGTGCGAGGACCTCGAGGCGCGGACTCAGCAGCTGCTCACGACGCTGACCAGCCGGGCGAGGGTGTCTCAGCTGGGCGCGAAGGCCCTCATCGGTCGGATCAGTGCCGGCGACCGGTCGGAGGACGACGCGGTGCGCGCCCACTACGACGCGTCGCTGCACGGTCCGGAGTACGCCGAGGGCGTGGCCGCCTTCCTCGAGAAGCGGCAGCCCGACTTCAGAGGCGCGCGCAGTGAGGACCGCTTGGGCACTGCCTGATCGCCAGGGGTCGCGGTACGGCCCCTGGGGTCGCCCGCCAGGGGCGTTCTTGCGACCCCTGGCCACGCAAGGTCAGCGGGTCCAGCCGAAGGTCCCCGGCGGCGGCAGTGGCGCCACCGGCGGGTCCGCGTCCCAGCAGGCCACGGCGGTACGCCGGAAGCTCGCGCCGTCCTCGACGCGCGCCCGGCCGACGGTGCGGGCCGTGATCCGCCGCAGCTCGTCGAGGTCGAAGGCGACGTCGGACGCGGCCATGACGACGTTGCCGAACCGCCGCCCGCGCAGCACTCCCGGGTCGGCGAGCACCGCCACGTGCGCGAACACCTCCAGCAGGGTGGCCGCCTGCGAGCGGGCGAACGGCAGGACGCCGGTGTCGGCGACGTTCACGGCGTACACCCCGTTGGTCTTCAGGACCGTGTGCACGAGCCGGGCCATCTCGACGGTCGCGAAGGCGCTGGGGACCTGAGCGCCCACGAAGACGTCGGTGACGACGAGGTCGCTCGTGCCGGGCGAGAAGTGCGACAGGGCTTCCCGGCCGTCCCCGACCCGCAGCCGGAAGCCCCCGGTGCCGAGCTGGGCGCGGACGACGTCGGCGAGCAGGTCGTCGGCCTCGACGACGACCTGGGTGGAGCCGGGCCGGGTCGCGGCGAGGTAGCGCGGCAGCGTGCACGCGCCGCCGCCGAGGTGCACCACCGCGAGGGGTTCGCCGGGCTCGCCGATCAGGTCGGCGACGTCGGCCAGCAGCCGGACGTACTCGAACTCCACGTGCGACGGGTCGTCGACGTCGACGTAGGACTGGGGCGTGCCGTCGACCATGAGCTGCCAGCCGCTCGGCCGGTCGAGGTCGCGCGCCAGCTCGGCGGTCCCGAACCGGACCTGCCACGACCCACCGGTCGGCTGCGGGGGGCGGGGCACCCGTCCATTGTCTAGGTTGCGAGGGTGCGCCGCGCCGTGGTCGTCCTGCTGCTGGTCACGGCGTGCTCGTCCGGCACCACGCCGAGGGCGACGCCCAGCCCGACGGCCACCGGCACGCTCCCGACGGGCGTGCGGGCCGTGCACCTCGGCGGTCAGCCCTGCGGGGTCGCCGAGGCAGCCGGCGCCGCCTGGGTGACGGAGGCGGCGGGTGCGGCGCTGTACCGGATCGATCCCGTCACCATGAAGGCGGAGAAGCGGGCGAGCCTCGACGCCACGCCGTGCGAGCTGACCTACGCCTTCGGTGCGCTCTGGGTGGCCACCCAGTCCGGGTACCTCGACCGCGTCGACGTCACCACCGGTGCGGTGCGCCGCGTGCGGGTGGGGGAGAAGTCCTACGAGGTGGAGCCGGCGGCCGGTGCGCTGTGGGTCAGCGACCGGGACAGCGCGCAGCTCACCCGGGTGGACCCGGCGACGCTCGCGACCTCGCGCCTGCCGCTGCCCGGCACGCACCCCGGTGGCGTGGTCTCCGCGTTCGGTCACCTCTGGGTCGGGGACGACAGCAGCGGCGCCACACAGGTCCTGCGGGTGGACCCGGTGCGCCGGACGGTGACCCGGGTCCGGGCCGGCGCCCGGCCGGCCTACGTCACGGCCACCTCCACCGCGGTCTGGGTGTCCGACGCGGAGGAGGGCGCGGTCAGCCGGATCGACCCCCGGACGCTGCGGGCCGTGACGTCGACGGTGGGGGCGAGCCCGGTCAACCTCGACGTGCTCCACGACCAGGTGTGGGTGCCGGACGACAGCGGCGACGCGATCTACCAGCTGGCCGCGGACGGCCGGGTGGCCAGGAAGGTCGACGCCCCCGGTGGCGGGCCCGCGGTCGTGGCCCCGGTGGGTGACGAGGTGTGGGCGACGCTGTTCACCAGCGGCGACGTCTGGGCGATCCAGCCCTAGCTGATCTCGCCGCCCTTGCCGTCGGTCCGGATGTCGGCAATGTCCTTGCAGGTGTCGCAGATCGGAAGCTTCTTCGGGTCCTTCGAGGGCGTGAAGACGTGGCCGCAGAGGGCCTCCACCGGCGTACCGAGGATGTAGGCCTCGGTGACCTTGCCGGGGTCCTTCACGATGTGCGCGACCGAGCCCGGGTCCTGGAGCTCGCGCTCCTCGGTCCGCTCCTCGATCAGCGTGCTGGTGCCGAGGTGAGGCGTCGTCATGACGCCAAGACTAGGCCGCGTCCAGCAGGAACATCTGCAGGTCCCGCAGCCCGCGCTCGGCCTCCGCGGACAGGTAGCGCTCGCTGGGGGAGATCGGGCCCAGGCCCGGCGGCGGCCGGTGGCCGTCCGGCAGCGCCGGTCGGGTGTCCTCGTGGTCGTCGAGCACGCCGTCGACGTTGCGGGCGGCGCACCAGCGGACCACGGCGACCACCAGCAGCAGGAACGCCGCGACGGCGGTGACGAGCAGTGCGACGATCATGGCTGTTCCTTCCCTGTGCTCTGTGCTGTCGGCAGATCGGAAGCCGACCTGGAGAGCCCTTTCGTGGGAAGACGGCGGCTGCGGTGCTTGTTACGGTGTGACCGCACCAGCTCATACATGGCCCCCGGTCCCACACTCGTCGCTACGAGCGACACACCGCCGAGAGGCGACCTGAGGGCTGGTGCGCCGGCCGTCCCAGGGGAGACCCTGGGACGGCCGTTCTTCGAGGAGAGGGAGCCGAGCGTGAGCGAGCGACCGTCGCGGGTGCGCTGCATGCCGCCGCTCGAGGTCGACGCGCACCCGGCGACGGTCGCGTCGCACGAGGCCGAGCTGGTCGTGCGCCTGGAGCAGGCGCTCGCGACCCTGCCGGACGCGGAGCGCACGGCGGTGATCGCGGCGATCGGCTTCGCGGGCGGATCGGTCGGCGCGGCGATGGAGCTGGGTGTGGAGGTCGCCGACGCCGACGCCCTCACCCGCAACGGCCTGCAGCTGCTCCGGGGCGCGCTGTCAGACGTCGACGCCCACGGCCAGCCGCTCCGCTGAGACCCCTCGGCACAGCCAGAGCACCCCGACGACGGACAGCGAGGTGCCCAGCACCGCGGCCGTGAGCGACGCGCCGGAGGTGGGCAGGTCGTCGTGCAGCACCGTCACCGCCAGCACGACGGCGACGAGCGGTTCGGTGATCGTGAGGGCGGCCAGCGGGGCGCCGATGTCGCCGGTCTGGAAGGCGATCTGCGCGAGCAGCAGCCCGAGGACCCCCACGACCGCGCCGACGTAGACGGCCCACGAGCCGAACAGCGCGGACCAGTGCCCGAACCGCGCGGCGATCACGGCGAGCAGCACCGAGCCGGCGCCGGTGACGCAGCCGGCGGCCATCCCGGCGAGCAGCCCGCCGAAGCGGGGCCGGCCCCGCAGGGCGAGCAGCGGGAGGGTCACCGCAGCGACCACGAGCCCGGCGACGACCCCCTCGACGCGGGCGGGGTCGTGACCCGACGGAGTGGCGGACAGGGCGGGGGCGAGCAGCGCGATGCCGGGGGCGCACAGCAGCGTCCCGATCACCTCGTCCCGGAGCATCCGGCGGTGCTGCAGCAGCGCCGACAGCAGCGCCGCGAGCGGGAGCCCCGCGACCAGCAGCGACTGGACGAGCGGCACCGAGCCGTGGCCGAAGGCGACCGCCTGCAGCGCGATCGCGCCGCCGTCGGCGGCGATGCCGAGCAGCCACAGCGGCCGGCGGGCCAGTCGCAGCAGCAGCGAGGAGTGCCGGCCGACGGCGACCGCGTTCGCCTCCTGGTGCTGCACCGCGGCTCCGGTCGCGAACAGCGACGCGGCGCCCAGCGCGGCGAGCACCGCGACGATCATCGCAGCCCGTGGGACCCGACGGTGCCGACCTCGAGCCCCTGCCCGCGCAGCGCGTCGACGAGGTCGGGGAGGGCGCCGAGGGTCGCTCGCCAGGAGCCCGGCTCGCTGGTGCAGTCGGAGTCGTGCAGCAGGACGGTGCCGCCGTCGACGTCCCCGCGCAGCACCTCCTCGACCACGTCGGAGGGCTGCAGTCCCCGTTGCCAGTCCTGGCCCCAGGCGGTCCACAGCACGGTCCGCAGCCCGAGCCGGCGCGCGACGACCAGGTCGGCGCTCGTGAGCGCGCCGTAGGGCGGCCGGAAGTACTCGGGGCGCACGCCGGTCTGCACCTCGATGAGGTCGGCGGTGCGGGCCAGCTGGTCGGCGGTGCGCCGGCCGGGGAGGTGGCGCAGGTGGTTGCGGTGGTCCCACGAGTGCACGGCCACCTCATGGCCCTCGGCGACGATCCGGCGGGCCACGTCGGGGTAGCGCAGGCACATCTCGCCGAGCAGGAAGAACGTCGCCCGGACGTCCAGCTCGGCCAGCCGGTCGAGGAAGCGCGGCGTGCTCTGCGCGTCGGGCCCGTCGTCGAAGGTGAGCGCGACGTGCCCGGCCCGTCCGCGACCGTTGAGATCAGGGGCGAACCGCTTGCCCGCCGGGACGAACGTCGCGAGCGGAGCAGCCTGGACGGCGGCGGCGACCGCCCCGCACGCGAGCAGGGCCTTGCCGAGCATCAGGACTTGTCGTCGGCGAAGACGTCGACGAGCGGCCGCTGGGGCAGCTGCTGGGTCCGGGACAGCGCCTGCAGCCCCTGGAGGTCCGCCTCGACCTGTGCGCCGGTGCGGCCGCGCTCGTCCAGGATGACGACGTCGCCGAGGTGCAGGCTGGTCGGGAGCACGCCGTCGCGGACGATGACCTTGGACAGGGTCAGCTGGACCTTGTGGTCGCGGGCGACCGTCCACTCGACGATGCCGGGAGCCTTGAGGCACACGACCCGCGGGCGCTGGCCGGGGGCCCAGCTGACCGCGTCGGCCGCGTTGCTCATGGTCCGCTTCAGGGTGCGCGGGTTGAGGGTGCGGACGCCGGTGTCGGCACCCACGACGGTCACCCCGCGCGACACCAGCGTGCGGATGTCGGTCGGGGTCGGGGCGTCCGTGCTGTGACCGACGGCCGCGGTGGCCTGGTAGCGGCGCAGCGCCCGGACGACCTGGGTGCTCGCGACCTGGTCGTGGTCGACCAGGGCCGCGACGTAGACCGCGTCGCGGCTGCGGGCCACGCCGACCCCGTGCTCGCTCGCCTGGGCGACACCGAAGGACACCGCCGTGATGGACAGCGGGACACCAGCGGTGATCGCCGCCGCGCGGGTGACCACGCGGCGGGTGGTGGTCCGCTGCGGCACGACCACGGGTGCCTGCGCGAGCTCGAGCAGCTCGTCGGTCGGGTCCGTGAGGAACATGCCGCGCGCCCGGGCCGCCATGGCGGCGCCCTCAGCGGTGCGGCTCAGCCGGCGGATCTCGGCGATCAGCTCGGCCTCGGTGGTCGCGTCGGCGGCGACGCCGGCCTGCTTCATGGCGAGGGAGTTGCGGTGCCCGTGGCCGGGCAGGCAGGCGTAGCCGATGACGGGTACGCCGACGGCGAAGCCCTCCAGGCAGGACAGCCCGCCCGCGTTGTGGACCATCACGTCGGCCGCGGCCAGCAGCCGGCGTACCTCCTTCGTCCACCCGAGGGCGATGACACCGTCCTCGCGGTCGAGCTCCTTCAGCAGGTCCTCGTTGCGGCCGCAGAGCACGACCGGGGTGCCGACGCCGGCGTCGCGGATGGCGCGGGCGGTGTCGCCGATGCCGCCGACGCCCCAGGAGCCGCCGACGAGGAGCACCAGGTGGTCGTCGTCGGCCACGCCGAGCAGCTCGCGGCCCTCGGCGCGCTCCGCCGCGGTCGCGGGCGTGAGGAAGGTGTCCGGGAGCACCGGGCCGACCGCGTGCGACGGCACGCCGGCGCGGTTGATGGCCTCGACCGCGCTGCCGTGCCAGACCGTGAGGTTCTTGTCGAGCCCCTTGTGCAGCCACAGCGCGTGGACGTCGACGTCGGTGAGGAAGCCGACCGCGGGGATCGGCAGCTTGCCCGAGCGGCGCAGCGCACCGGTCGCCTGGCAGCCCAGGGGATAGGTCGAGATGACCACGTCGAAGCCGCGCGCAGCCTTGCGGACCTTGCGCTTGCCCATCTGGCCGAGCCAGGCGGCGATGGGGGCGATGACGCCGCGGTCCATCTTCCCGTACAGCCACTCGTAGGAGGCCGGCAGGTGCTTGAGCTGCTGCTGGTAGAAGCCGCGGTAGAACGGCCCCATCCGGGCCGGCAGCATCTCGAGGTAGTCGACGACCTCGGCGTGGGCGCCGCGAGCGTGCAGCCGGCGCTTGAGCTCGTAGGCGACGCCGTCGTGGCCGGCGCCCATCGCCGCGGAGATGATGAGGACCGCGGGGGTGTCCGTCGCCGGTCGCGCGGACGTGCGGGCGCGCGCACGTGGCACCGCGCACCTCCAGGAGACATCGCCGCCGACCTGGCAGCACTCGTGGATCAAGTGTGCCAGGTGCAAGCCTCAGCTTCGCTGAACACGCGGGCGCCGGTGCGTGAGAGTTGGGTCACGCTCCGTCACAGCGGGCGTGTCGCTGCCCGTCCCCCGAGCGTCCGCCGGGCAAGATAGGACGAGGCCCCCTGTATGTATGAGATACAGGGGGCCTCGTGCCGGTCCTGGTGCCCCGGGCCGCTCGATCGCTCGATGGGCCCTGGCCTTCCAGGTCCGGCGACCAGCGGTCTCGCCGTACCCCTGCGATGGTCCGGTCTCCCGGTCCTCCGCGGCTCCGGGGGTCGCCCCCCGGGTGGTCCGCCGTCCTGCTGGCTGCCGCATGTCTAGTGGGTTGTGACGAGCAGCACAAGGCCTGGGAACTCAGGACTTTCGGACTTTCTCGTCACCCACAGGATGTCCCCAGGACAGCGGCGTGTCGTCCCCAGTTCACCTGGGTTGTCCACCTGTTGTGCACCGTGTCGTCCCCAGCCTGTGGACGACGATCAGAGCCGGACGCCGTGCGCGCGGAGCCAGGCGAGCGGATCCACCGGGTGGTCGTCGACCCGCACCTCGGCGTGCAGGTGCGGGCCGGTCGACTCGCCCTCGGAGCCGACCAGGGCGATCACCTGGCCCGCGCGCACCGGCCCGCTCGGCACGAGGATGCGGGACACGTGCCCGTAGACCGTGGTCACCCCGCCGGGGTGGCTGAGCACGACCTCCTGGCCGAAGCCGCGGGCCGGACCGGCGTAGAGCACCACGCCGTCGGCCATGGCGTACACCGGGGCACCGAAGGGCGCAGCGATGTCGACGCCGTCGTGGAAGAGCACGACGTGCTTGAGGGGGTGCATCCGGTAGCCGAAGCCGGACGAGACCCGGCCGACCACCGGCACCACCCAGCCGGCGCGGACTGTCGGCACCCGGGCGTACTGGACGGCGGTGACCGCCAGCCCGGGAGCGGCCCGCCGGGCCAGCCGGGCGCTGTCCTCGGAAGGCCGCTGCGGCGCGCTGAGCAGCAGGCCCGTCCCGGGGGACAGCCCGAGCTCGGCGGCGCGGCCGCTGCTCAGGACGAGCCCGATGCCCGGGATGGCCGTGGTGGTGAACGACCCCACCCGCAGCTGGGAGGGGAACGTCGCCTGCATGAGCACCTCGCCGCCGAGCGGCAGCTCGAAGGCCCGCCCGACGACGTGCGCGACCGCCCCGTCACCGGCCGCGACGGACTGCCAGACCGCGGTCGACTCCGCCGTGCCCTTGGGGGTCCAGGCGCGGAAGGTCGAGGGATCCACGCCCAGCGCGGTCGTCTGGCCCTTCTCCACGAAGACCCGGCCGGCACTGACGAGCAGGGCGGCCCGCGCGCCGGTCGTGGCCACGATCCGGCGCACCTGGGCAGGCGTGAGCGGGGTCGGTGAGATGACGAGCACCGAGGTGGGGATGCGGTGCGTGAGCGCGGCCACCTGGGGCACGGCCGACGGCGTCGGACTGCTCTGCGCGGGCGGCGCGGCGGACGTCTCCCGCGACACCAGCACGCCACCGGTGGCGACGGCGACACCCAGGGCGACCAGTGCGGCGGGGAGGGCCCTCAGGACCCGGGACGGGACGCGCACGCCGACCATCTTGGCCGGGCGGCTAGGACGGCAGGGGGAGGCCGAGCACCTCTTCGGTGAGCTGCCACAACCGGGCGGCGGTCGCGGGGTCGGTGGCGGTGGGGTACAGGTCGAGCAGGTGCGGCTTGCCGCGCGACTGGTTGAGGCCCTTCGGCCCGACGAACGACCCGCTGGGCGCGTCCAGCGCCTGCAGCGTCGGCGCTGCTCCTGCCTTGGCGCTCTGCAGGACGAGCGGCCCGAGCAGCCGCATCGGCGGGACGAGCCAGCCGCGTCCCTCGTCCCTGAGCTGCCGGAGGAACAGGTTGGTCCAGCTCACGCCCGGGTGGGCGGCCGTGGTCGGGACCCGGTCGCCGACCCGGCGGTGCAGCTCCTGGGCGAACAGCAGGTTGGCCTGCTTGGTGTTGGAGTAGACCTTCTGCGGGGCGTACGCCGGTGGCAGGGTCAGGTCCTCGACGGTCATGCCCGGACCGAGAGCGCCGCCGCGGGCCGCGATCGAGCTGATGACGACGATCCGGGACAGCTTCGGGAACAGCCGCGCCACCAGGGCCGCGTGTCCGAAGTGGTTGGTGCCCATCTGCCGCTCGAGGCCCTGGGTCGTCATCAGCAGCGGACCGCCCATGACGCCCGCGTTGCACACCAGCGCGTCGACCCGGTCGGTGCCCTCCGCGAACCGCGCGACGCTGTCGAGGTCGGCCAGGTCGAGCTCCCGGACGGCGAACCCGGGCGCCTGCTGCTGGGACCGGGCGACGTCGCGGCAGGCCAGCACGACCTCCGCGCCCTGGTCGCGCAGTGCCTTCGCGGCCTCCAGGCCGATGCCGGAGTTCCCCCCGGTGATGACGACCGTGCGGCCGTCAGCTCGCACGGACGCTGCTCACTTGAAGTCGGGCGGCGCGGACGTGACGGCGTTGGGGGTGTTCGAGTAGCCCGGCTCGACCTTCGTGCCACCGGCCTGCTCCACAACGGCCCAGGTGGCCACGGAGTAGACGATCACGCCCAGGACGGCGGAGACCCAGAGCTTTGCCATGCAGGAGAACCTACCGCTCAGCCGTCGACGCCGAGGACCAGGGGGAGCACCGCCGCCGCTCCGGCGCGTCGCAGCAGCCGAGCGGCCTCGGTGAGCGTCCAGCCGCTGTCGGTGCGGTCGTCCACCAGCAGCACCCGCTGCCCGGTGAGCTCCCAGGCGGGGGGTACGACGAAGGCGCCGTGCACCGATCGCGCGCGCTGCGCGCTGTTGCTGCCCGCGTGCGCGGGTGACCCGACCAGCTCGAGCGGGCCCAGCGGGGTGAGCCGGCCGACCTCGGCGAGCCGGGCGGCGAGCGACCCGACGAGCCGGGGCCGGGAGCGGGACGGCAGCGCGGCGACGGCGGTGGGCCGCTCGTCCCAGTCCCAGGCGGCGAGCACCTGGACCACCGCAGCGACGACGTCGGGCGGCACCTCTGTGTCGGGGGCGCGCAGCAGCTCGCGCAGCCGGGTGCCCCAGCCCAGGTCGGACAGCCGCCCGAGCGCCCGGCCCGTCTCGGCCTGCTCGTCGGCCGGGATCCGTCCCCTGAGGCCCTCGAGCCCGGTCGGCCACATCTTGCGCGGCTCGAGGACGACCCCTGGCCGGCCGAGGGCGGCCGAAGCCGCGGCGAGCGTCGCCGGGCTGACGGACGTGTCGAGCGGGCGACCCAGGCAGGTGTCGCAGCGGCCGCACGGGGCCGCGGCGGGGTCGTCGAGCTGGCGCCGCAGGTACTCCATCCGGCAGCCGGTGGTGGTCACGTAGTCGCGCATCGCCTGCTGCTCGGCCCGCCGGTCGGCCTCGACCTGGGCGTACCGCGCGGCGTCGTAGGCCCACGGCTGGCCGGTCGACGTCCACCCGCCCTGGACCCGCCGGACCGCGCCGTCGACGTCGAGGACCTTGAGCATCGTCTCCAGCCGGGTGCGGCGCAGCTCCACCCGCGGCTCGAGGGCGGCCGTCGAGAGGGTGACCCCGTCGAGGGCGGCGAGCACCTGCCGGACCTGCTCCTCGGACGGGAAGGCCAGGGAGGCGAAGTACGCCCAGATGGCCTCGTCCTCGCGGCCCGGCAGCAGCACGACCTCGGCGCGCTCCACCCCGCGACCGGCGCGGCCGACCTGCTGGTAGTAGGCGATCGGGGAGGCCGGCGCTCCGAGGTGGACGACGAAGCCGAGGTCCGGCTTGTCGAAGCCCATGCCGAGCGCACTGGTCGCCACGAGCACCTTGATGCGGTTCCCGAGCAGGTCCTCCTCGGCCTGCCTCCGCTCGGCGTCGTCGCTCTTGCCGGAGTAGGCCACCGCCGAGACGCCCTGGGACACGAGGAAGGACGCCACGTCCTCCGTGGCCGCGACGGTCAGGGTGTAGACGATCCCCGAGCCGGGCGCCTGGCGCAGCCAGTCGGCGAGCCAGGCCAGCCGCTCCCCCGGGTCGGGCAGCACCGCCACCGACAGGTGCAGCGACTCCCGCTCGAGCGGGCCGCGGAGCACGAGGGTGTCGGCGCCCAGCTGGGTGGCGACGTCAGCGACCACGCGCGCGTTGGCGGTGGCGGTGGTCGCGAGGACCGGGACCCCGGGCCGCAGGTCCTCCAGCAGGGTGCGGATCCGGCGGTAGTCGGGCCGGAAGTCGTGTCCCCAGTCGCTGATGCAGTGCGCCTCGTCCACGACGACCAGGCCGGCCGTCTCCGCGAGCCGCGGCAGCACCTCGTCGCGGAAGCCGGGGTTGTTGAGCCGCTCGGGGCTCACCAGCAGCACGTCGACGTTGCCGGCGCGGATCTCGTCGTACACCTCCTGCCACTGGTCGACGTTGCTCGAGTTGACGGTGGTGGCCCGGATGCCGGCCCGCTCGGCGGCCGCGACCTGGTTGCGCATCAGGGCCAGCAGCGGGCTGACGATGACCGTCGGGCCGGCGCCCTGCTCCCGCAGCAGCGCGGTGGCCACGAAGTAGACCGCTGACTTCCCCCAGCCGGTGCGCTGCACGACGAGGGCGCGCCGGTGCTCCTCGACGAGCGCGCTGATGGCGGTCCACTGGTCGTCGCGGAGCCGGGCGCCCTCCCCGGCCAGCGCGCGCAGGACCTCCTCGGCGCGGTCCCTAAGCAGGGAGGTCGTCCAGGTCCTGCAGGTCGGGGTCCGCCCAGCGGCGGGCGCGCTGCTCCTGGACCATCTGCTGGCGCAGGTCGAAGCGCTCGGTCCGGTGCTGCTCGATGTCCGCGACCCGGATCCGCCGGCGCCGGCCGTCCGGGCCGAGGTGGCTCGGCAGCTGACCGGACTCGAGCAGCCGGATCACCGCGGTGGGCGACATGCCCAGCTCGACGGCGGCCTGCTCGATGGACAGGTCCGGCCCGTGGTCCTTCTCGGTCACGCCCCCATCATCCCACGGGGACCAGGCAGAAGGGGTTGCCCTCCGGATCCGCGAGCACCGCCCAGGTGACACCGAAGTCGGTCACCTTGCGCACCAGGGTCGCGCCGAGCTCGAGGGCGCGGGCGGTGTCGGCCGCGAGGTCGTGCGTCTCCAGGTCGAGGTGCGCGCGGGAGCGGCCCTCGGTGAGCTGCTCGACCTGCTGGAAGACCAGCCGGGGCTGACCGGGCTCGTGCGGGTGCAGGCCGAGGTACTGGCCGAACTCGCCGCGGACGGTCACGCCGAGCAGCGCGCACCAGAAGGCCGCGAGCGCGTGCTTGTCCCGGCAGTCGATCGTCACGGCCTCGAGACGTGGGCTCACACCCCGCAGCGTAGGGTCCGGGCCGTGGACTACGCCGCGGCGGTGGACGACCTGCGCCGGCAGCTGGCAGCGCTGCCTGCCGACGCGCCGGTGCGGCTCGGGAAGAGGACGTCGAACCTGTTCCGTCCCCGCGCGCAGGTGACCCAGCGGCTGGACGTGTCCGCGTTCAGCGGGGTGCTGAGCGTCGAGGACGGCTTCGCCGAGGTGCTCGGCATGACGACCTACGAGGACCTCGTCGACGCCACGCTGCCGACCGGCCAGATGCCGCTGGTGGTGCCACAGCTGAAGACCATCACCCTGGGTGGCGCCGTGACCGGGCTGGGCATCGAGAGCTCCAGCTTCCGCAACGGCGTGCCGCACGAGTCGGTCGTCGAGATGGACGTCCTGACCGGGGCCGGCGACGTCGTGACCTGCTCCCGGACGCAGAACTCCGACCTGTTCTTCGGCTTCGCGAACTCCTACGGCACGCTCGGCTACGCCCTGCGGCTGCGGATCGAGCTCGAGCCGGTGAAGCGCTACGTGCACCTGACGCACGTCCGCTGCGGCTCGGTCGCCGAGGCCGTCGAGGTGATGCGCGAGCACTGCGAGGCGGGGACCACCGACTTCTGCGACGGCACCTGGTTCTCGCCCGACGAGGTCTACGTGACGCTCGCCCGCTGGGCGGACCGGGCGCCGCTGCTCAGCGACTACACCGGCATGGCGATCTACTACCGCTCCATCCAGGAGCGCTCCGAGGACTGGCTGACCGTCCGGGACTACCTGTGGCGCTGGGACACCGACTGGTTCTGGTGCAGTCGCGCCTTCGGCGTGCAGAACCCTGCGGTACGACGGTGGCTGCCCCGCCGGTACCTCCGCTCCGACGTGTGGTGGAAGCTCGTCGCGTTCGAGCGCAAGCACCGCTGGAAGGCCCGCTGGGACCGCCGGCGCGGGCTGCCCGACCGCGAGGACGTCATCCAGGACGTCGAGGTGCCGATCGACCGGCTCGCGGAGTTCATGGACTTCTTCGCGCGCGAGATCCCCATCGAGCCGGTGTGGTTCTGCCCGCTGAAGCAGCGCTCGCCCGACGAGGTGTGGGAGCTCTACCGCTTCGACCCGCAGGTGCTCTACGTCAACGTCGGCTTCTGGTCGAGCGTGGCGCTGGAGCCGGGGGAGGACCCCACCACGCACAACCGGCGGATCGAGCAGGTCGTGGACGAGCTCGGGGGTCGCAAGTCCCTGTACAGCACGTCGTTCTACGACCACGATCACTTCTGGGAGCTGTACAACGGGCCCGTCTACCAGGTGCTGAAGAAGCGCTGGGACCCGGACGGCCGGCTGCTCGACCTGTACGCGAAGACCGTTCTGGGAAGCTGAAGGAGAGATCGACATGAAGGTCGCCGACGCCCTCGTCGCCGTCCTGCCCGGCCGGCCACGGGTGGAGGCCTACGACGGCTCCGCCGCAGGTCCCGACGACGCCGAGGTCGTCATCAAGGTCCAGGCGCCGCAGGCGATCTCGCACCTGGTGACCGCACCGGGCGAGCTCGGGATGGCGCGCGCCTACATCAGCGGCGCGATCGACGTCGAGGCCCCCGACCACTACACGCTGCTGCGGGCCATGACCCGCACGAAGATGGGCGACCTGACCTGGGCGGAGCGGCTGCAGGTGCTCAAGTCCCTCGGGCGGGAGGCGCTGCACTGGGTGGAGCCGCCGCCGCAGGAGGTCGGGGCCAAGCGCTACCTGTCCGGTCTGCGGGCGCACTCCAAGGGCCGGGACGCCGCGGCGATCGCGCACCACTACGACGTCTCGAACACCTTCTACGAGTGGGTCCTCGGCCCGTCGATGGCCTACACCTGCGCGGTGTTCCCGTCGGCGACGGCGACCCTCGAGGAGGCGCAGTACGCGAAGTTCGACCTGGTCTGCCAGAAGCTCGCGCTGAAGCCCGGCATGCGGCTGCTCGACGTCGGCTGCGGCTGGGGCGGGATGGCGATGCACGCGGCCGAGCACTACGGCGTCTCCGTCGTGGCCGCCACGCTCAGCCGGCAGCAGGCCGAGTGGGGGCGCAAGGCCGCGGCCGAGCGGGGGCTGACCGACCTCGTCGACATCCGCTTCAGCGACTACCGCGACGTGCTCGACACCGGTTTCGACGCGATCAGCTCCATCGGGCTCACCGAGCACATCGGGATCCACCAGCTGTCGTCGTACGCCTCGTTCCTCGCCGCCAAGCTGAAGCCGCAGGGCCGGCTGCTCAACCACTGCATCACCCGCAACGACGACCACTCGGCGCCGATCGCGAAGCGCGGCTTCATCCCGCGCTACGTGTTCCCGGACGGGGAGCTGCCCGGCGTGGGCCGCATCGTCGGCGAGCTGCAGCGGGCCGGGCTGGAGATCCGGCACGAGGAGAACCTCCGCGAGCACTACGCGCTGACGCTGCAGGCGTGGTGCGACAACCTCGACGCGCACTGGGACGAGGCCGTCCAAGAGGTCGGGCTGGGGACCGCGCGCGTGTGGGCGCTCTACCTCGCCGGCTCGCGGATCGGCTTCGAGATCAACCAGATCCAGCTCCACCAGGTGCTGGCGGTGAAGACCGTCGACGGTGTCTCCGGCTTCCCGCTGCGCCCCACCTACTGATCAGGGCTGGTAGGGCGTGGGCATCCGGTTCTGAGGCCGGATGGGCGCGACGGTGCGGTCGCCGCTGGAGCGCGGCCCGGTCCACGGACCCGGGACGGCGTCGAGCCGGTCCATGAGGGCGTAGGCGACGGTCTCGTAGTTGACCCGCCAGCCGCGGAAGTCGGGCCAGGCCTGCTCGGGGGACCGCTCGGTGCGGAACGTCGTGGAGGTGATCCGCGCGACGCCCTCGAGGTACTCCTCGTAGGACAGCTGCAGGTCGCTGTCGGGGTGCGGGTCGTGGTCGACGTCGATGCCGGCCGTCTCGGCGATCGACCGGAGCGCCAGGAAGCCCATCCGCAGGCACAGCCGGGCCTGGACGGCGGGGGCCTGGCGGGGGGCCAGGGCCATCCAGAGGGCGGCGCTGTCGAGGACGGCGACCAGCGCGACCAGCCACGAGCCGAGCTGGGCAGGCGACCGGAAGCGGGTCAGGACGGGGTAGTTGGTGTGCGACTCCGACAGGTCGGCGGCCCACCGCTCCCAGGACAGGTAGAACTCGTCCATGACGGCGCCGTCCTCCTCGGGCCCGAACCCGAACCGGGTGCGGGCCAGGATCTCGGGACCCCATGCGGGCGTCCCGGCCCGCGAGGACAGCAGCGTCACCTCGGTCTCACGGCGGTTGAAGGCGGCGTACAGGGTGGGCAGGTAGCCGATCTGGAGGGCCACGACGACCAGGCCACTGGCCGCCGCGAGGTAGTCGATGACGGTCAGGGGCACGCCGTCCGGCCCGGCGTAGCCGAGGGTGAACAGCGACGACCCCGCCTGCGCGAACGCCTGCCGCACCGAGACGCCGTGGAAGGGCATGAGCAGCAGGCCGAAGCCGAGGAACAGCAGCATGAGCCAGATCGCGAGCTGGCACAGGATCGTCGTGGCCGCCTGCGACGCGAGTCGCTCGTCCCGCGTCGCGTAGTCGCCGGCCCGCCTCGTGGCGAGCTTGTAGAGCCGGTCCACGACGCGGTCGACGGCCAGCGTGACCCGGTCGCGGCGACGCCGCGGCACGACCAGGGTGCGGATCACCGAGCCCCAGGTCAGCAGCACCAGCAGGGCGCCGAGGACCGCCCCGACGACCTTCAGTTCGCCCACGCGCTGAAGGGGATGTTCCAGTCCGACATGCCGGGGTCGGACAGCTTCGGGCCGACGGACGCGTGCACGACGTTCACGATGTCACCCCGACGCACCAGGTCGAAGAACCACGCCGCGTCGGCCGGTGAGATGTTCACGCACCCGTGGCTGACGTTGCGGACGCCCTGGTCGCGGACGCTCCAGTCGGCGGAGTGCACGAAGGCGCCGCCGTAGGAGATGCGGACGCTGTTCGGCACCTTCTCGTAGTAGCCGTCAGGGCCGTTGCGCGGGATCCCCACGGTGCTCGAGTCCATGATCTTCAGCTTGGTCTTCTCCAGGACGAGGTGGACGCCGCCCTTGGTCGGGTACTTGTCGCGACCGGTGCTCACCTTGACGACGCGGAGCACCTTGCCGTCCTTCGTCACGGTCATCACGTGCTTCGTGACGTCGACGGTGCTGACGACGGCGGCGCCGATGGAGTACGACGTGTCGCGGACGCCCTGGCCCCAGGTGCCGTCCGACAGGTGCAGCCGCGTGAAGTCGACGTGCGCCGTCACCTTCGAGCCGGCAGCCCAGTACGTCGGCCCGCGGTAGTGCAGCTCGGTCGGGCTCATCCACCGCCACGCCCCGGCGACCGGAGGTGACGCGGTCACCGACAGCCGGTCCACCACGGCCTTGCGGTCCGCAGCCCCCTGCACGGCGCGGTTGAGGGTCACGATGACCGGCAGCCCGACGCCGACGACCTTGCCGTCACCGGGGGAGAGCACAGCCTTCAGCACGTGCGCCGGAGGCGTCGTCCGCGGACGCAGCTGCAGCTCGTGGCTGCGCCCGGCTGCGTCGAGGACGGTCGCCCGCACGGTGTAGGTGGACGACGGCAGCAGCGTCTCCACGGACACCCAGGCGCCGTCCTGCAGGGCGCCGGTCACCGCCTGCCCGTCCGGGCCCGTGGCGGCGACCGACCGCAGCGTCCCGTCCGTCACCGACACCGCCAGCGGCCGGTCCCACGGCACCACGGTCGGCAGCACCAGGGTCGGCCGGGCGACCGCGGCGGCGGGCGTCACGGGGGCGGAGTCGTGCCGCAGGGCGTACCCGACCCCGCCGCCGAAGGCCAGGCCGGCGACGAGCAGGCCGGCGACGACGGTGGTTCGCTTCGCGGAGAGCACGGGGTCGGTTCGTCCATCGCTCGGGGGAGGGGAGCGTCCATTCTCGCCCACGACAGGGCCGTCCGGCAGCCCGTTCACCCGCGGAGGACTGTCCCGGACGTGACGAACCGCTCACCGCGGGAGGGGTCGCCGGAGCACGCCGGCGCCCGGATGCGCGAGGATGGTCCGGAACAGCCACGCACCGGGGAGCGCAGCGCATGAGCGAGTGGGGTCGGGTCACCGACGACGGCACGGTCTACGTCAAGACCGCGGACGGCGAGCGGGTCGTCGGCTCCTGGCACGCGGGACCGCCGGAGCAGGGGCTGGCGCACTTCGCGCGCCGGTACGAGCAGCTGGCCACCGAGGTCACCATCCTCGAGGCGCGGCTGCGCAGCGGCAACGGCGACCCGCGCGCGGTGGCGACCAGCGCGGAGCGGCTCAAGGAGGGGCTGCCCACGGCCGCGGCGGTCGGCGACCTCGAGTCCCTCGGCCGGCGGCTGGACGCCCTGCTGGAGAAGACCGCCTCCGCCGTCGAGGAGCACAAGCTCGCCCGCGCGGCGGCCAAGGAGCAGGCCGTCGAGCTGCTCACCGCCCTCGCCGAGGAGGCCGAGAAGCTCGCGGCCAGCTCGTCCTGGAAGGAGGCGGGGGAGCGACTGCGCACCCTCGGCCAGGACTGGAAGCGGATCACGGGGGTCGACAAGAAGACCGCCGACGCCCTCTGGGAGCGGGTGGCCGCCGCGCGCACCCGGTTCGCGGAACGGCGTACCACGCACTTCGAGGCGCTGGAGAAGCAGCGCTCGGTGTCGCAGGAGCGCAAGGAGAAGCTCGTGAAGGAGGCCGAGAAGCTCGCCTCCTCCACCGACTGGAAGCCGACCGCTGAGACCTTCAAGCGGCTGATGTCGGACTGGAAGGCGGCCGGCCGCGCACCGCGCGAGGTCGAGGACACCCTGTGGAACGCCTTCAAGGCGGCCCAGGACACCTTCTTCCAGGCCCGCTCCGCCGCCTTCGCCGAGAAGGACGAGGAGTTCCGCGGCAACCAGAAGGTCAAGGAGGAGATCCTCGCCGAGGCGGAGGCCCTCGAGGTCCCCGGCGGCAAGGCCCGGCTGCGGCAGCTCCAGGAGAAGTGGGACGCCGCCGGCAAGGTCCCGCGCGAGGTCATGAAGTCGCTCGAGGACCGGTTCGCGAAGGTCGAGGAGAAGTTCCGCGGCGCCGCCGACACCTCGCACGTGAAGACCACCGAGTCGACCTTCGTCGTCCGGCTGCGCGAGAAGGTCGCCGACCTGGAGAAGAAGCTCGCCGCGGCCCAGGCCGCCGGCCGGCCGACCGGCGACCTCGAGGCGCAGCTCGAGACGCAGAAGCAGTGGCTCGCGCAGGCCGGCGTGCCGGTCGAGACGCCGGCGCCCGCCGCGCCGGCCGACGCTGGGCTGCAGGAGAAGCCGGCGAAGAAGCCGACGACCGCCTGGGTGCGCGCGGACGGCTAGCGGACGTTGGCCTTGAGGAAGGCGACGGCGCGGTCCCAGGCGAGCTTCGCGTCGTCAGGGGAGTAGGTCCCCATCAGGTTCTCGTCGTTGTGGAACGCGTGCCCCGCGTCGTAGAAGAAGTACTCGACCTCGGCCCCCGACTCCGTGCGGATCTGCTCCTCCTGTGCCTTCGCCTGGTCCGGCGGGTACATCCCGTCCTGGTTGGCGTAGTGCCCCTGCACCTTCGCCCGCACCCCGGCGTAGGAGTCAGGGACGCCCGGCCCGACGCCGTAGAACGGCACTGCGGCGCTCACCCGCTCGCCCTGCTGGGCGGCCAGCTGCAGCACGAACCCGCCGCCCATGCAGAACCCGATCGCCCCGACGGTCTTCGACGTCACGGCGTCGTGCTGCAGCAGGAAGTCGACGGCGCCGGCCAGGTCCTTGGCGGCCTGCTCGACCGGCAGCTCCGTGAGCAGCCGGCCGGCCTCCTCGGCGTCGTGGGTGGTCTTGCCGCCGAACAGGTCGGGGGCCAGCGCCACGAAGCCCTCGGCCGCCAGCCGGTCGGCGATCGAGGCGATGTGGTCGGTGAGGCCCCACCACTCCTGGATGACGATGACGCCCGGTCCGCTGCCGGACTCGGGGGTGGCGAGGTAGCCGTGGGCGGTGCCGCCGTTGCTCGGGAAGCTGGTGTTCTGGCGTGAGGTCATGCCTGGCTTCCTACACCAAGGCGTGCACGTTCATCTCGTCGAGCAGGGCCCGTGGCCCGCGCCGCAGGTACCACTCCAGCTCGTAGGTCTCCGCGAACCGGTCGGCGAGCATGCCGGGCGTGATCTGGCTGGCGTGCGCCAGCAGGGCCGCCCGCTTGACGTCCAGCTCGCGGGCGGTGGCGGCCACGGCGACGCTGATCTCGGCCGTCACCCGGCCGTACTGCTCGTGGCCGCCGGCCTGGCCCACCACGTGGGCCCCGGCGAAGTGCAGGTGCTCCCGGTCGACGGTCGCGTCGTACGACGTGACGCCGGCCAGCCCGGCTGCGTGCCGGGCCAGCAGGTGCACGGCCACGTGGTCGGGGTGGCCGTAGATGCCGTCGGCGTCGTAGCCCACGACCGCCTCCGCGCTCTCCGCCTCGACCAGCCGGGCGATCGTGCGGGCGAGCGCGGCCAGGTCGGAGCGCACCAGGGACCGCGGGTCGGTCCCGGCCGGGATGCCGCTGTCGTGCCGGCCCAGCAGCACCAGCCGCTGCACGCCGAGCAGGTCCGCGGCGAGCTCCAGCTCCTGGGTGCGGACGTCGCCGAGCGTGCGGCCGCCGAGCGGGATGCGCGGCTCGCCGAGCTCGCCGCCGGTCGCGGTGACGAGCACCACCCGGGCGCCGTTGTCGGCCAGCCGCCGGATCGTGGCGCCCGTGAAGATCGCCTCGTCGTCGGGGTGGGCGTGCACCACCACGACGGTGCGGCCGCGCAGGTCGGCCGGGGGTGCAGCAGGGGTGTCGAGCAGCAGGGACATCTGTCGCTTCCAGGGAGATGCGCCGTCGGGCGCGGGCTGTCGGGACGGGTGCAGGTCAGCGACAGCAGCGACACGCGCGGCACGAGGGCACAGGCGCGGTCATGCCCCCATCCTACCTTGCGTCCTCAGAAGTGGCCCCTTCGCTCAGCCTGGCCGTGAGGACGCTAGGAGGGGCGGTGGGCCACGATCGGGGTGGCGAGGGCGTGCTCGACGAAGGCGTCGTGGTCCTCGGCGTGCAGCATGCCCGCAGCCTCCAGCGCGGCCACCCCGTGCACCGTGGCCCAGCAGGTCCGGGCCAGGTCCTCGGCGGAGCCGCCGGTGAGCGCGCCGGCGTCCAGGCAGCGCTGCGCCTCCTCCACCACGAGCCCGAAGGTGCAGCTGCGGCCGTAGGCGCGGGTGTCGCGGGTCGGGGTGAACCCGGCGATGGCGCGGCCGAACATCACCGCGAAGAAGGCCGGCTCGGCGCGGGCGAACTCCAGGTAGGCCCGCCCGAGCGCCATCAGCCGCTCGGGGTCGCCCGGCGGTGGGGCGGCGGCCAGCGCCGCGGACATCGCCGCGGACAGCCGGCGGAAGCCCTCGCCGTACAGCGCGTCGGCGAGGCCGGGCTTGCCGCCGAACAGGGTGTAGACGATCTGGGTCGAGCCGCCGGCGTCGGCGGCGATCCGGCGCAGCGACAGCCCGTGCGGCCCTTCCTCGGCCAGCACCCGGGCAGCGGCCTCGACGACCTGCCGGCGGCGGGCGTCCAGGTCGTCCTCGGGGGCGGTGGTCATGGCGCCAGTCTCCCGGAAAGGGCTGGACAACGTCGTCATAACACTGTTATACACGTGCCATGACTCTCCTCGACTCCCCGGCGCCCGCTGTCGCGGACCGGGACGCCGTCGCTCCGCACGCCTGGAAGGTCCTCGCGGTCTCGGCAGCGGCGGTGTACGTCGTCTTCCTCGACGCGACGATCGTCAACATCGCCTTCCCGGCGATCAGCGCGAGCTTCCCGACGGTGACCCGCAGCGGCCTGTCGTGGGTGCTGAACGCCTACGCCGTCGTCTTCGGGGCGCTGCTCGTCACGGCCGGCGGGTTGGCGGACGACCGCGGCCGCAAGCGGGTGTTCCTGTCCGGCCTGGTGGTGTTCGCCGCGGCGAGCGCGCTGTGCGGGATCGCCCCGAGCGTTCCGCTGCTCGTCGCCGCGCGCGCCGTGCAGGCCGTGGGTGGTGCGCTGCTCGTCCCCGCCTCGCTCGCGCTGCTGCTGCCGGAGTTCCCGCTGGCCAAGCGCGCCACCGCTGTCGGCCTCTGGGGCGCCGTCGGCGCGGTCGCGGCGGCCACCGGCCCGTCGATCGGAGCGCTGCTGGTCGAGGGTCCCGGCTGGCGCTGGGTCTTCTACGTCAACCTCCCGTTCTGCGCGGTCGCCTGGTACTACGGCCGACGGATCCTCACCGAGTCCACGGGCCGGACCGGCGCCCGCCCCGACCTGCTCGGCGTCGCGCTGGTGACCGCCACCTTCGGCCTGCTCTCCCTGGGGCTGGTGCAGGGCGGCCAGTGGGGGTGGGGCAGCGTGCCCACCCTCGGCTGCTTCGCGGCCGCTCTCGCCCTCGCCCCGGCGCTGGTGAGCCGGGGTCTGCACGCGAGTCACCCTGCGCTGCCCGTCCGGCTGTTCGCGGTGCGGTCCTTCACGGCGGCCACCGCCGGCACGCTGCTCTACGGCACCGCGTTCTACGGCCAGATCCTCTGCAACGTGCTGTTCCTCAACGGCGTGTGGCACTACTCGATCCTGCGCACCGCCGTGGCGATCCTGCCGAGCCCGCTGCTGGCGGCCGCCGTCGCGCCGGTCGCCGGCCGGCTCGCCGACCGCTACGGCTACCGCACCGTGATCGTCCCGGGGGCGGCCCTGTTCGCCCTCGGCTCCCTCTACTACGCCTGGCAGACGACCCTGCACCCCGACTACCTCACGACGTTCCTCCCGGCGTCGCTGCTCGCGGGCGTGTCCATCGGGGCGGCGTTCAGCACGCTGGGCGCGGCCGCGTCGCAGTCGCTGCCGCCCGCGCAGTTCGGCGTCGGCTCCGCGGTCAGCTCGATGGCGCGCCAGCTCGGCGCGGTCATCGGTGTCGCCGTGCTGGTCGCCGTGCTCGGGACCCCGTCCCCGGCTCAGGCGCTGGGCGCCTTCCACGACGCCTGGCACGTGACCGCGGTCTTCGCCGCGCTCTGCACCGCCGTCAGCTGCGCCCTCCCGAAGCGCTTCTAGCCCGGCGGGCGGAAGACCAGGTCGACCGCCTCGCGGCCGTCCCGGTGGGCGCGGCGCTCGTAGCCGGTCAGCGGGCGGCCGCGCCGGTCCGCCGTCACGGTCCAGCCGGCGAGGGCCTCGCGGGCGTGCTCGGAGTACTCGGGACGGTCAGTGGCGAGGTGCAGGAAGCCCTCCGGCGCCAGCAGCCGCTCGAGCAGCGCGACGAACGTCGGCCGGACCAGTCGCCGCTTGGCGTGCCGGGCCTTCGGCCACGGGTCGGGGAAGAAGAGGCGGACCTCCTCGAGAGACCCCGGTGGGAGCTGCTGGAGGAGGGGCACCGCATCGCCCTCGTGCACCCGAACGTGGGTGAGGCCCGCGGCCTCGAGGCGCCTGAGCAGCGCCGCGATCCCGGCCGGGTGGACGTCCACGGCGAGCAGCCGCCGCGGGTCCTGGGCGGCCATCAGCGCGGTCGCCTCGCCCATGCCGAAGCCGATCTCCACGACCTGCGGCCGGTACGACCCCAGCTCACTGATCCCGTGGACGGGCCACAGCCGCTCCAGAGCGGCCCGCGACGTCGGTCCGGTGCGCCCTCGTCGTACCAGGTAGCTCCGGATCTCCTGCTGCTCCTGCACCCGACCCACGCTAGGCGCGGCTCCCGCGGATGTGTGCCGCTCCAGGCGGGATTCTCACGCGGAGGAGCGGCACGCATCCCGACCCTGCCGGGTGTGTGCCGCTCGACGCGGCACTGTCACGCGGGCGAGCGGCACACATCGTCCGGGCTCGGGCGCCCGAAGTGCAGGAGGCCCGCCGGCACCCGGGGGGTGGTGTCGGCGGGCCGGTCCTGCAGGGGCCTGTCAGGCCACGTACTCCTTGAGGCCGTCGGCGCGGCCCTCCATGCGGAGCTCGGCGAGGGTGTCGCGCTCGATCTGGCGGATCCGCTCGCGGGTCAGGCCGAGGTGGCGACCGACCTCGTCGAGGGTGCGCGGCCGGCCGTCGTCGAGGCCGAAGCGCATCCGGACGACGATCGCGCTGCGCTCAGGCAGGCTGTCGAGCACCTGCGAGAGCTGGGTCTGCAGCATCTGCGTCTCCATCGAGGCGACCGGGTCGACGGCCTCGGTGTCGGTGATGAAGTCACCGAGGGTGGCGTCGTCGTCGCCGACCGGGCTCTGCAGCGACAGCGTGTCGCGGCCGAAGGCGATGATCTCCTCGACCTTGGCAGCCGTCATCTCCAGCGGCAGGCCGATCTCCTCCGGGGAGGGGTCGCGGCCGAGCGACTGGGTGAGCTCGCGGCGGACCCGGGTCACCTTGGTGATGAGCTCGGCCATGTGCACGGGCACGCGGATGGTGCGGCCCTGGTCGGCCAGCGCGCGCTGCAGCGCCTGGCGGATCCACCAGGTGGCGTAGGTCGAGAACTTGTAGCCCTTGGCGTAGTCGAACTTCTCGACCGCGCGGACCAGGCCGAGGTTGCCCTCCTGGACCAGGTCGAGCAGGTCGAGGCCGCGGCCCTGGTAGCGCTTGGCCAGCGAGACCACGAGGCGCAGGTTGGCCTCGAGCAGGTGGCGCTTGGCCTTGTCGCCGTCGCGCATGACCCAGGTGAGGTCGCGCTTGGCGGTCGGGGTGAGCTTGAGGCCCTCCTCGGCGTTCTGGCGGAGCTTCTCGGCGGCGAACAGGCCCGCCTCGATGCGCTTGGCCAGGTCGACCTCCTCGACGGCGGTCAGGAGCGCGACGCGCCCGATCTCGCGGAGGTAGGCCTTGACCAGGTCGATGCCGGGGGGCGCCTCGTCGAGGGCGAGGGGGGCGTCCTCGTCGGCCTCCGCCTCGGCGGCCGCAGCAGCGGCCTCGTCCACGACCTCGGCCGCCGGAGCGGTCTCGGCCTCGGTGGTCTCCTTGGGGGCGGCCTTGCTGGTGGTGCGGGTCTTGCGGGTGGTGGTGCTCACGGTCTCGCTCACAGTCGTCTCGGTCTGCTCGGTCTGCTCGGTGACGGCGTCCTCGGCTGAGGCGGCGTCCGAGCCGGTGGTCGCGGGGGTGGTGCGCCCGGCCGGCCGGGTGGGGGCGGCCTTGCGGGCGGCCGCCGGGCGCGTGGTCGCGGCGGCGCGGCGGCTCTTCTTGGCGTCCGTCATGTCGCCCTCGGACCCGATGACCAGCCCGCCCTCGGTCAGGCGCCGCAGCACGGCGCCGGCCTGGTCGGGCCCGATGCCGGCGTGCTCGAACGTGGCGCGCAGCTGGGCGAGGGACATCTGGCCCTCGGTGACAGCACGCTGGACCAGCGCCTCGAGCACGACATCGTTGTCGGCAGGGCGGGCAGCGGTGGGCATGACGAGCTCTCCTTGAGGATCTTCGTGCGGGGGTTCGGTGCGGTTCGGTCGAGCGGAAGGGCGAGTACGCTGGGTGCGCGGACCGCACGTGCTCCGCGGATGGGCGCAGCGTGCGCTCACCCGTCTTGCACCAACGATCTCAGGCCTGCGGGTGTTCCACTAGTTACCGGCGGGTGAACTCCCTCACAGGGGCGTGACGGAACACTGTCTCAGGCCCATCCCAAGTGGTGCAAACGGTCTTCGTCGATGCCCACGTGGTGACCGAACTCGTGCACGACGGTCACCCGCACCTGACGGACGAGGTCGGCCAGGTCGCGGGCGTGCCGGCAGAGCGGGAGCCGGAAGACCGTGATCCGGTCGGGGAGCACCCCGGAGTAGTGCCGGCGCTCGGTCAGCGGGATGCCCTCGTAGAGGCCGAGCAGGTGCGGCTGGCCGGGCTTCTCGTCCTCGACGACGACCACGACGTTGGAGAACCCGAAGCCCTCCGGGAGACCGTCGAGGGCATCGGCGACGAGCTCCTCGAAGGCGTCCGCCGGGATCGGCTGCACTAGCCCTCGAGGTAGTCGCGGAGCTTCTGCGACCGGCTCGGGTGGCGCAGCTTGCTCAGCGTCTTGGACTCGATCTGGCGGATCCGCTCCCGGGTCAGCCCGAACGCCCGGCCGATGTCGTCGAGGGTGTGCTGCTGGCCGTCGGTGAGGCCGAACCGCATCTTGACCACGGCGGCCTCGCGCTCGTCGAGGGTCGCCAGGACGTCGTAGAGCTGCTCCTGCATGAGGCTGAACGCGACCACGTCGACAGGCACGGGTGCGTCGGCGTCCTCGATGAAGTCGCCCAGGTTGCTGTCCTGCTCGTCACCGACCACGGCCTGCAGGGAGATCGGCTCGCGGGCGTAGCCCTGGATCTCCAGCACCCGGTCGACGGTGAGGTCGAGCTCGGCCGCGATCTCCTCCGGGGTTGCCTCCCGGCCGAGCGTCGTGAGCTTCTCCCGCTGCAGCCGGGCGACCTTGTTGATCTGCTCGACCATGTGGACGGGGATCCGGATGGTGCGGGCCTGGTCGGCCATCGCGCGGGTGATCGCCTGCCGGATCCACCAGGTCGCGTAGGTCGAGAACTTGAAGCCCTTGGTGTAGTCGAACTTCTCGACCGCGCGGATGAGCCCGAGGTTGCCCTCCTGGATCAGGTCCAGGAACAGCATGCCGCGGCCGAGGTAGCGCTTGGCGATGCTGACGACGAGCCGAAGGTTGGCCTCGAGCAGGTGCTTCTTGGCCTTCTCGCCGTCCCGGACCAGCCACT